>CAZTMB010000036.1:18661-25409 GCA_964614695.1 uncultured Isosphaeraceae bacterium
GCGGCTTCTTGCGGCGGACCTCGCGCTTGGACCTGAGCTTGTCGGACGCGACGCGGTCTTCTTCCGCGCTGTCAAGCAGGACGACGGCGACGACCCTCCCATGGCCGTCGCAGCCGCCCATGCGTTTGGCGACGTGAATCGCTGGGCGGTCATCGCCATGGACGGCAACGACATGGGACGACAGTTCCGGCTGCAGGCTGACACGCTCGAGGGTCAGGACGCTGCGATGCAGGCCTGGATCCGCGAGATGAGCGCGTCGCTCGATGCCTGCTCGACCGCCGCGGCGATCGCGGGAGTCGAGGCGGTCAGCCAGAAGTGGAGCGCGGACCTTGGGACTGAAGCGTGTCGCCGGGCGACGGTACGCGACCCCGGCAGCGGGGACGACGGCAAGGTCGTGCTGCCCATTCGCCCCCTCGTCGTCGGCGGCGACGACATCGTCATGCTCTGCCATCCTCGGTATGCCTTCGACTTCGTGGCGGCCGCGACCCGAGCTTGGGAGGAGACAAGCAAGGTTAAGGCGCAGAAGTACGGAGCCACCCATGGGGGAGCCATGCTCTGGCCCGCCACTGGCAACGCCCTCTCGATCAGTGCGGGCGTTCTGTTTGCGCCGATGACCATGCCGCTGCACGCGGCGATCCCCTACGCGGAGAGCCTGCTCGCCTCGGCGAAGTCGATCAGCCGCGACGGCTTCCGCAAAGGCCACGCCTCGCCAGCTGCGATCGACTGGGAGTCGGTCACCGAAACCGTGCTCGACACGCCGGCGGCGCGGCGGCAGCGCGAGCTGCGGTTCCGGGACGGCGATCAGAACTGCATCGTCACGCTGACCCAGCGGCCGATGAGCCTGGAGCGGTTCGAGCAGATTCGGTCGCACACGGTCAAGAAGACGGTGCTCGCAGAGCTCCCGCGTTCCATTCGGCACGAGCTGCTGCCGAATCTGCGGCAAGGGAGACACAATCGCCTGCTCTTTGAGATGAGGCTCCGTAAGCGTCACCCCAAGCTCGTCAAACTTCTCGACGAGCGAGGCGGCGACGACTCGTCTTGGTGCCTCAAGGCGGACGGTTCGAAGTCGACCTGGATCCTCGACGCGGTGTCGCTGCTCGAGGAGTCATCCCGAGGGAAGGAGCGCTGAACCATGCAGACCCATATCGACTACACCATCACGCTCTTGAGCGACGCCGAGCCGGGCACGGGCATCGGCACGGAAGTGGTCAACGACCGCGTGCCGCGCGATCGATCGGGCCGACCGATGTTGCCGGGCTCGCATCTCAAGGGACTCGTCCGCCTCGAGGCCGATCGGCTTTGCCAGGCTCGCCATTGGGGCGACGACCTCTTTGTCTCGGTGTTCGGCGGGGAGGGCGATACCGCCGACGGCGGCATGGCAGGTCTTGCCGCGTTCTCGTCGTGTCGCGTGACGGCGCATGAGAACAACCGACCCGCGATCTCAAACGTCACCCGCACCAAGATCGGCAATCACGGCTCCGTCGAGAGCGGAACGCTGCGAACCGTCGAGCGGGTCCATAGCGGCTCCGAATTCAGCGGCCGCGTGAGCGTGGCGGCGGGGCCGCGGTCGCCCGAAGCCGAGTTCATCCGCCTCGCGCTGCTCTCGCTGACTGCGATCGGCGGCAACCGCACCCGCGGCAGCGGGCGCGTCAAGGTCAAGATCGCGGACGAGAAGCGAAAGGCCTCGCAGATCCTGCGCGAGCTCGACGAAGCGATGCGGAATCCGAAGCCCGCCGCATCGCAGCAGGTGCGAGCGGCGGTTGCGGCAGGCGGCGGTGCGGCGACGCTGCTCGAACTGACCTTCACGGCCCACGACCCGGTCTGCTGCCCACGCACGCCGATCGGCGAGATGAACTCGATCCGCAGCGGCTTCGAGATTCCCGCCTCGGCGGTGCAGGGCATGGTGTTGCACCGGCTCGACCGGATCGACACCGCACTTGCGACCGCGTGCTTCGAGAGCTCGGCGTTCAGGGCCTGGCCGATGCTGCCGGTGGCGCGCGATGCATCGCAGGCGCGGGGCCTGCCGGTCCGCATCTCGCTGAGCCACCGCATAAGCAAGGCGCGTGCTGGCGAAGCATCCGCCGTTGACTTCCGCGACACCGTCATCGAGCCCTATCACTGGACCGATGTCCCGAGCGGCGCACCGCTCAAGGGCTGCGACGGCGTGCTGATCGATCGTGGCGACGGGGTCGAGTTGTGGCGCGACAGCGACATGCCTCGGGAGATCTCGGCGCATGTCAACCTCTCGGCGGGGCAGGCCGAGCCCGGCCTGTTCACGGTCGAGGCGATGGCACCGATCGTGTGGCGGGGCGTGATCTCGCTGCCCGAGGCGGCGGCCGAGGAGCTCGCGAAGTCGCTTGCGTCCGATCCCTATGCCCGCTTCGGCAAGGCGAGGACCGTCCGCGGCGGCGGCACGCTCACGGCGAAGCCGATCGCGGCACAAGGCGATGCCGACACGCTCGGCGCCCTGATGGCCCGGCAGCCGTCGGTGTTCGTGGTGCAGTCGCCGCTGGTGATCCCCGACGACTGGGAGATCGGCGAAGCGGGCGAGGTGCTCGATCGGCTGGTGAAGGACGCCGGCTGGGGCGAGGTCGCCGAGCGAGCCGCCTCGATCGAGACGCTCTTTGGCTGGAACTCCCACGGCAAAGGCCCGGCGGTCGCCGGCTCGCGACGGCTTCGGGCGGTGCGGGTGGTAGCACCGGGATCGGTCTTCAAGTTGAAGGCGCCGCTGGCCCCGGAGCAGATGCGCGAACGACTGCTCGCCGGCATCGGCGGCGGTCGCGAGCGCGGCCTCGGCGCGGTGCTGCCGCACCCGGGCATCGCGAAGGCTCGCTACGGCAGCGACGCGGCGGAGCCGGACACGATCAGGAGTCGCGACAACGCCGGCGAGATCGCGACGAGGCTCATCGAGGCATCCCGGAGCAGCGGTCTCAGTGCGAGTGCCATCAGCCGCACGGTTTCGTATGCGGGGATGGGCAAGCAGTCGCTGCGGGAGTTCCTCAACCGGCAGAAGAACGAGCGACCCGAGTCTGCGTGGCGGAGGTGGAAGAGCACCTTCGAAGCCCTCAACCGACTCATGGACGACTCCAGTGTCAAGTACGAGACCCTTGCTCGCGCCCTCAAGGCATGGCGGGACGCGGTGGTCGCTGATGGAAAGGACGGTGGACGATGACGAGTCAGACGACGAGCGTGCTGCCTCTGACGGTGATGCGGCTCTCGATTCCGGTCGTGTTTCCCGCGGGCGTCGCGCCGGGCGAGTCGAGGGACGGCTCGCACCTCGAAGTAGCCCGCGACGGGCAGGATCGCCTGGTGCTTCGAGGCTCCTCCCTCGCGGGAGCGCTTCGCAGCGCGTGGTCGCGTGGCGAAGGCTCCCGAGACGCCGCCACATGGTTCGGCGACGCTGCGGGCGGCGATCGGGGTGGCACCGCAAGCCGGATCGAAGTCCGCGACGCCATCCTCAAGACCGGCGGCAAGACGGGCCCGCAGCTCACCCGCCGCACCCATGTGCAGCGAGACCGCCACACCGGGGCCCCGCTCGATGGGGCGATCTTCACGCTCGATGCGGCGGCGCCGGGGACGACGGCGACGTTCGTCTTCGTGCTGCGTTGCGAACCGCACGAGACCGAAGCCGCGAGAGCGTTCATGGCGGAAGTGCTCGGCGTGATCGCCGGCGGCCTGACCCTCGGCGGCAGCGCCGCCCGGGGCATCGGCCGCGTGGCGTTGCGTGGCGATGCGAGGCTACGGGTCTTCGACCTGTCGAACCTCGACGACCACGGTGCGTGGCTCGACGAACAGCACGGCGACGGTGACGAGCGTTCCGGCGAGGTGCTCGAGCCTTCGACGGCAGCGTCGAAACGGCTCTCGATCGATGTGACCTTCGCAATCCCGGGTGGTCAGGACCTGCTTGTCGGCGACGGTCAGGGCATGCTGCACACGATCGAGTTCCAGCGGGTGATCGCCGCCGACGGCGACGAGCAGCTGCGGTTGCCCGGCTCGAGCCTTCGCGGCGCGATGCGGGCGTGGGTCTCGCGCCTTGCGGCCCGGGAGAGACATGCGATCGCCGACACGCGTGAGCGGCGTGCTGAGAGCAAATGCGAGAAGGGCGAAGGCACCGGTCGGGGGTTTGCAACCGAGGATGAGAAGACCGCCTGGTCGAACGACCCCGACTCGATTCCCTGCCCGGTCATGAGCCTCTTCGGCAGCCTCTACAAGAAGGGCCGCATCCATGTGGCCGACGCGTGCATTCCAGTGCCGAAGCCTGCGATGCAGACCCGCACGCATGTCTCGATCGACCGGATCTCCGGCGGTGCGTCGGATGGGTTCCTCTTCGACTCGGAAGTGCTTGCCGCCGAGAAGGACCTGAAGCCCTTTGTGGTCCGGATCGATATCGACCAACCCAGCGATGACGAGGCCCGCTGGATCGCCCAGACCCTGCAGGCGATCGACATGGGCCTGGTCCGCATCGGTTCAAGCAAGTCCGCGGGGCGCTTGTGCCTTGCGAAGCCGCCCGCGGCAATCGGTCCCCACGCCGAGAAGTTCACCAGCCTGAAGACCATGGAGGTGGCGCATGCCAGCGAGTGACTACACGAATCACAGCAACCCGACCATCAAGCAGTTCGCGGCCAAGCTGAATCAGCGGCGTGCGCTCATCGCCGATGCGAACCAGTTTCGCAAGTGGGTGGACGGGCCGAAGCCGACCGATGAGGAACGCGAGATCGGCCGTGCGCTGCTCGCCGAGTACGAGTCGCTGGGCGACTCCGCGAAGAGCAATGTGCAGGGCAGCACGGCTGGCATGGCGGCACCAGCGCCGTCGCGCGGTTTTGGAGGCCGCGCCGGCGGCGGTCAGGCGACGCCCAAGGCAACTCCCAACGCCGCCGCCGACCCGTCGGTGCTCGGCGAGCCCTTCCACAACCCCTACACCTTCATCCCGTTCGGCAAAGCGCCGCATCGGCGCACGCCGACTCCGCTCACGATCGACGAGACCGAGCACGATCGCTTCACCGGTGTACTCGAACTCAAGATCCGCACGCTGTCGCCGCTGATGACCTGCAAGGGCGCGCCAGAGGATCCGAAGGCCGAGCACAAGACCTACCGCGCCCTCACGATCGGCGATGACGTCGTCGTGCCGGCGACCGGTGTGCGGGGTTCGCTTCGCAGCCTGCTCACGATCCTGACCGGAGGCACGCTCGGCTACCTCGACGAGTCGGTGTGGCTCTGCCAGGGGCGGGATGTGAATCTGGGCCCGGCGGGCCAGTCGAGTCCTGCGGGCACGCCTGAGCGCGTGTTCATGGCGAAGATCACCAAGGTTGGCAGCGCGACGCGGGATGGCGAGGCCGAGCTTGGCGATGTGGACCTTGTATCGGCGGAGGATCCGGCGATCCGCCGGGTCGACCAGAGCCGACCCGGCAAGCGTGATTCGCGCGGCGTGGTCGCGCAATCGGACGGGCGATTGATCAGGCTTTCGGGCCGGCCGGTTCAGTCACGCGGCAAGCGCGAGGCAGTCTTCAAGCCCAACGGCAGGTCGATCGCCCTGCCTGCGGCGTTGTGGCAGGCGTTTGCCGGGCGACATCGGCATGCCGTCATCAATGAACTCAAGGTCGGCGATCTTGTGTGGCTTGAACCATCAAGCCCGACCCTTGCACGGATCGAGCGACCCGACGATGTCGCGAGCATCCAGTGGGCTCGATGGGGTCGCCGCGGCGAGCGCTTGCTCGATCTCGTCAAGCGTTGTCATCCGGAGATGATCCCGGACGCGTTTCGTCGGGACGGCAAGGTCGACGAGGTGACGGATCTCTTCGGGCAGGTGCCGCGTGAGGACCTCGCCGCCGTCGCGTTCCCCGATTCTTCCGGATCTCCTGCCGCAGCCTTCGCTGCACGCGTCCGCCCGGAGAACCTCGTCTTCAAGGGTGGCGCGAAGCAGCTCGACCGCGCCGTCGATATGGCACCGCTGGCCCCGCCGCATCCGGGCTGTGTCGCGTTCTATCGCGACCAGGACGACCTCGACGAGTTTTCGCAGCGCGACCCGCTTCGGGGCTACAAGGTCTACCGCACCACCTCGGAAGAGGGTGCGAATGCGCCGTGGCTGTGGAGCACGCAGGCGGTCTACCGCGAGGACGGTCGGCCGATGGAATCCAAGTCGAAGATGAACAAGACCTGCGACCTGCTCAACGCGGGGCAGGTGGGTTCGCTTCGCATCGCGTGCCGCAGCCTCTCTGCCCGCGAACTCGAGCTGCTGCTTGCTGCGTGCGGCGTCGATTGGCGGCTCGGTGGCGGAAAGCCATTGGGTCTTGGACATTGCCGAGTGACCGCAGTACAGCTCGTCGACGAGCTCGGTCAGCGTCAATCGTGGTCTCTCGACCCGACGGCTGCGGAGACCCGCGATCGCGAGATGCCCGCGTCGATCGGAGGCGATTGGCTCGACGGCGTCCATCGTGGCGATCGCAGTGAGGATCGTTCACGCGAACTCGCCGTGCGTTGCCGTGTCTACCAGGCCTCGCAACGACCGGTGCCAAAGCTTCGCTATCCGCGAGCTGTCAGCGAGAACAACAATCGCAAGCAGCGCGGCGGGCATGCGTGGTTCCAGCGGCATGCCGGCGCGAGCAAGACCGGCACGCCGCCGACCGGACTCGAGGTGCTCTGGGTCCACGGAGACCTGCAGCGAAGGGCTGGTCGCGATCAGATCAAGCCGCAGCCACTGCCCGCATTCAATCCGGATCAGCCGATGGCGGACCAGCTGTTCGGCCACGAT
>CAZTMB010000037.1:0-19496 GCA_964614695.1 uncultured Isosphaeraceae bacterium
GGCGTGCCGCCGGTGTTGCTCGTGCCACCGGGCGGGTCGCCCGAGTCTCCACCATCGGCAGGGTCGTCGACCGTCGAGACGCCGCCATCGACGATCGTCGGTCGCCCGGCGACGTCGGGGGCGGGCTTGCGAGTCCGAATGCGTCCCGCGAGTTCGATGGCGAGATCCGCACCATCGACGCGACCATCGCCGTTGAGATCTCCGGGCAACGCCGCGCCGTTCGCGCCACCGCCGGCCAGCGTGATCGCGAGATCCGCTCCGTCGTTCACGCCATCGCCGTTGAGATCGCTCCAGCCGGTGCCGTTCCACGGGCCCGTGCTGCGATCGCCAGCAAGATCGATCGCGAGATCCGCTCCGTCGTTCACGCCATCGCCGTTGAGATCGTTCCAGCCGGCACCGTTCCAGTTCGCGTCCGGTCCGCCCGAGAGGTGGATCGCCATGTCGGCGCCGTCGATCAAGCCATCGCCGTTGAGATCCGCGACGCCGCCGCCCCACGGCGATCCCGGGCCGCTGGCGAGATGGATCGCGAGATCGACCCCATCGACCACGCCGTCGCCGTTGAGGTCGCCGACCCCGGAGTCGCCGAGAGCGATGCCCTCGGGACCGCCCGAGAGAAGCGGGCCGACCTTGCCTGACACCTTGGTCGTCGGCGCCCCGACGAGACCGCCGCCGGTCGTCGCGTCGCGACGCGCGAAGGCCCGGTCGAAGAACTCGATTCGGCTGTCGGCTGCGGTGCGAAGCCACGCGCCGCTCTCGCCGCGCCGGCGCTCGACCCGAAGCCCGCCGCCGTCGATCTCGACATCGACGCCGCCGATGCCTGGCCCGAAGCTGATCCGCCAGAGGACCTCGCCGGAAGCCGTCGGCACACCGACGGCGATGAAGCCCTGCCCGCGACGGATCGAGACCTCGCCCGCGTAGGAACGCGACTCGCCCGCCATTTCATCCGCGACGCCGTCGAGCACCGCGCTGAAGCGCGCCGCATCGGGCGCCGCGAGATCGGGGGACCGGTCCTCGAGGTAGACCACGCATCCGCCGCCAAGCACCGCCGCGTGCCGAACAAGCTCGTCCCACAGCAGGGTTCCGGCGACCGCGGAGCGTGCGCCGCGGGTGCCCGCGTGCGAGTAGGGACGAAGCCATGGCTGCAGCAGGCGCGAACCGCGCGAGGCCTTGACCGCGATCTCGAGGTCATCGGCGAGCACCTCGAAGGCGGTGGTCGATCCACCGGCGGTGTCGGAGAAGGTGCCGTACATGCGGATCGCGACCGGCGTCGCCTCGAGCTCGCGGCGGCCAATGCCCTCCACGATCGGCGCCGCGATCGTCAGCGATCCGTTCGCCGCGCGAAGCGGTGTCGCAACGCTTTCCTCGATCGCCTTCGCGATGGTCACGTCGGCGAACTCGTTCCAGGCCTTCCACTGCGGGTTGGTCGGGGTCATCACGCCCGCGAGCGACAGCGCCTCCGAGGCGGTCGCCTCGAAGCGCGCATCGTTCCGAATCGCCATCCAGACGAGATCGTCGGCGGTGTCGAGCTTCTCCGCGGCAAGCGGATTGCCGCCGCCGAGAATCAAGGCGTCGATCGACGCGCCGCGGGAGACGAGCTCCTTCGCAAGCAGTTCGAACTCGAGCTGCGTGCGACGAGACGCCGACTCGAGCCACGGACCGGCGTGGTCGGTGATGCGTCCAGCGACGACGACGCGGTCGCCGGCATCGCCGACGAAGCCCGCGAGAAGTCGCTCCGAGTAGGCCACACGGCTTCCCGTCGGAAGCGCCGCAAAGCGGGCCGCGATGTCTCCGGGAGCGAGTCCGTCGATCGCGATCGCCGTCCGGAAGCGAGGCGATGCGAAGCCCGGGTCGCCGACGACCCAAGCGAGCACCTCGCCGCGGGCGGCCGGCTCGGGGGCCGTGACGGAGGCGGCGGCCAGCGCCGGAAGGGCGGCCACGGCGGCAAGGACGGTCGTTCGGCACTTCATGATCGATCGCATGTCGTCGACTCCTGATCCGGGAACTCGCCGGCATCCGGCATGCACCGTGGTCGCGCCGCCGACTTCGCCGGCGAAAGGCGCTCCGCGGGGATCGGTCGATTCCGCGAACGATTCCAGCGCCGCGCTCGATTCCGGATCAACCGCGAGGCGTGTGGCTTCGCGGATGCACGAAGAGCAGGTCCCGGAACCTCACGGCCTCGGACTCCATCTTCAGCGGCCGCGACGAGCCGTCCCGCTGGGGGATCAGAGCCTCGTAGCCCTCGGGGAGCAAGGCGCGGAACGCCCGATATCGCTCGATCGAGCCGAGTTCGACGACCACGCGAGGCAGGTCGCGGGCGACGAGTCCCGCACCGCCGGCGATCACCGCCCGCTCATGCCCCTCGACGTCGATCTTGACGAGGTCCACCTCGCGAATGCCCTCGCGCTCGGCAAGTCGATCGAGCGTCTCCATCGGGACCTCGATCGACGAGCCGTTTCCGCTCGCGACGATCCGATTCGCGCCGCAATGGCCGGGCTCGATCCGCATCGACACGGAGCCGCTTCGATCCGAAAGGGCCGCTTCGTGCAGCCGCACCTTCGACTCGAGTCCGCTCTCGGCGATGTTCGCGCGAAGCCGCGACGCGGTCTGCGGAACCGGCTCGAAGGCGTGGACCTTGGCGAAGGTCGAGGCCGCGGCAAGCGCATGGAATCCCGCGTTCGCGCCGATGTCGAGCATGGTGCGGCCACCCTGGGCCACGAGGCGAGTGATGTGCGGCGCCGGATTGCGGCGCAGGTAGCCGCACTCGGGGCTCTCCGCGAGATCGAGCCGCATCGCGAACTCGCTTCCGGCAAGGCGGAACCGGACAAGCTTCGGGCAGCGTTCTCCGAACTTCCCGAGCCTCGCGCCTTCCCACAGCATCGACCACACGAGGGACACCGGGACCTCCGGCGACTCGAGCTCGCGATCGAGATCCCGCACGAGGCCGTCCGCAAGCGACTCCGCGAGGAATCGGAAGTCCTCCGGATCGGTCTCCGCGATGAGCAGCCCGTGCAGCATCCACTGCGCCCGCGGGCGTCCATGGATCGCTCGGCGGATCGCGCCGCGGATGAGCGTACGGAGCGACAGGGGGATGCTCCTACTGGTCGTGGCCGAGCGTCGCAGGCAGATCGTGCCCGGCGTCGCGGAGGACCTTCTCGCGCTCGGCGAGCTCGAGGTCGTGCTCGACCATCATCGCCGCGAGCTCCTCGACGCTCGTGCGCGGCTCCCAGCCGAGCTTCGCCTTCGCCTTGCTCGCGTCGCCGAGCAGCTCGTCGACCTCGGCGGGCCGGAAGTACTTGGCGTCGGTCTCCACGAAGTCGGAGAACTCGAGGCCCAGATGCGCGAAGGCCATCTCGCCGAACTGCTTCACGGAGATCATGCGTCCCGTGGCGATCACGTAGTCGTCGGCCTCGGGCTGCTGGAGCATCAGCCACATCGCCTCGACGTAGTCCTTGGCGAAGCCCCAGTCTCGCTGCGCGTCGCAGTTTCCCAGGTAGAGCCTCTTCTGCAGGCCGAGCTTGATGCGTCCCGCGGCGCGGGTGATCTTTCGCGTGACGAAGGTCTCGCCGCGGCGGGGGCTCTCGTGGTTGAAGAGGATCCCGCTCGAAGCGTGCATGCCGTAGCTCTCGCGGTAGTTGACGGTGATCCAGTGCCCGAAGACCTTCGCGACGCCGTAGGGCGACCGCGGATGGAACGGCGTCGTCTCGCGCTGCGGGACCTCATGCACCTTCCCGAACATCTCCGAACTCGACGCCTGGTAGTAGCGGACCTGCTTGCCCGACCACTCCTGGAAGGACCGGATCGCCTCGAGCACCCGAAGCGTGCCGAGCGCATCGACGTCGGCGGTGAAGAGAGGCTGGTCGAAGGAGACCCGCACGTGGCTCTGGGCACCGAGGTTGTAGACCTCGTCGGGCTTGACCTGCTGGAGCAGGCGGGCGAGCCCGTTGCCGTCGGTCAGGTCGCCGTAGTGAAGGAAGAGGCGGGTGCCGCTCTCGTGAGGATCCCGGTAGAGGTGGTCGATCCGGGCGGTGTTGAAGGAGGCCGAGCGGCGGATGATCCCGTGGACCTCGTAGCCCTTCTCGAGCAGCAGTTCGGCGAGATAACTGCCGTCCTGCCCGGTGATGCCGGTGATGACTGCGCGTCGGGTGGATCGTTGCATGGAAAGGTTTCCGATCGAGGCGGCCTGACCGCCGGACCCGCTCTATCGGCGATCGGACCCGGTTCGATCCGATCGAAGGCGCCTCGAATCGGCTCGGCGAGGAACTTGCCGCTTCCTCGCGGCGAACGGCTCGATCCCTGGGCCGATCGCGCCGATAACCCCCCGGTTCTCCCCAGCGCGTGACCGGGGAAAAGTCACCCTCGCCATGCCACTCGATCTCTCGACCCAACGCGTCGTCGTCACCGGCGGCGCCGGATTCCTCGGCCACGCCGTGCTCGAGCGCCTCGCCGCCCGCGGCGTCCGCGATCCGCTCGTACCCCGCAAGCGGGACTACGACCTCACGCACGAGGCCGACGCCGAGCGCCTGTACGAGGACCTCCGTCCCGACGTCGTCATCCATCTCGCCGCCGAGGTGGGGGGCATCGGAGCCAACCGCTCGAACCCCGGTCGCTACTTCTTCGCCAACATGGCGATGGCCCTGCACCTGATCGAGCAGGCGCGGATCCGCGGGCTGCGGAAGTTCGTGCAGGTGGGAACGATCTGCGCCTACCCGAAGTTCGCGCCGGTGCCCTTCCGCGAGGAGGACCTCTGGAACGGCTATCCGGAGGAGACCAACGCGCCCTACGGCATCGCGAAGAAGGCGGCGATGGTGATGCTCGACGGCTACCGCCGGCAGTACGGCCTCGCGAGCAGCTACCTGCTGCCGGTGAACCTGTACGGGCCGCGTGACAACTTCGATCTCGAGACCTCGCATGTGATCCCGGCGCTCATCCGCAAGTGCGAGACCGCGCGGGTCGAGGGCCGCGACCACATCGAGTGCTGGGGCACCGGCTCTGCGAGCCGCGAGTTCCTCTACGTCGACGACGCGGCCGAGGGCATCGTCCGCGCCGCGGAGCTGATGGAGGAGCCCGAGCCGATCAACCTCGGCACGAACATGGAGATCTCGATCCGCGACCTCGTCGAGCTGATCGCGCGGCTCGTGGGCTTCGAGGGCGAGATCCGCTGGGATCCTTCCAAGCCCGACGGACAGCCGCGGCGTTGCCTCGACGTCGCCCGCGCGAAGGACCGCCTCGGCTGGCACGCGCAGGTGCCGTTCGAGGAAGGGCTGCGCCGCACGATCGAGTGGTGGAGAAGCTCGGAATCACAACCCACGCGGTGAGGCCCGGTCGGTGCGAGTCGTCTTCCTCAACCAGACCTTCCACCCCGACGTCGCGGCGACCGCGCAGCACGCGTTCGATCTCGCGCGGCACCTCGCCGCCCATGGACACGAGGTGCATGCGATCGCCTCGCGTTCGCTCTACGGCGAGCGCGGCGCGAGCCTTCCCGCCGAAGAGATCGTCGAGGGCGTGCACATCCACCGCGTGGGTCGAAGCCTGTTCGGGAAGGCGGGGATCCTGGCGAGGGGCCTCGACTTCCTGCTCTTCTTCTTGGCGTCGGCGTGGAGGCTCCTTCGCATGCCTCGGCCGGACGTGATCGTCTGCCTGACGACGCCTCCATTCATCGCGCTCGCGGGGCTGCTGGCTCGGCGGCTGCGCGGCGGCCGCCTGGCGATCTGGTCGATGGACCTCTATCCCGAGGCTCCCGTCGCCTTCGGACTGATGCGCCCCGACAGCCTCCTGGTCCGTCTGGCATCATGGCTCGATCGGCTCTGCATCTCTGGCGCCGACGCGGTCGTGGCTCTTGGCCGGTGCATGCGCGACCGGCTGCTCGCCAAGGGCGCCGACCCGGCGCGGCTCCATGTGATCGGCGTGTGGAGCGACGAGACCGAGGTCTCGCCGCACGACGGCGAGAATCCCTTCCGATCGAGATGGCGGATCGGCGACCGAACGCTGGTCATGTACTCGGGCAACTTCGGACTCGGACACGACGTCGAGACCTTTCTCCATGCGGCGGAACTGCTTCGCGGCGACGATCGCGTGCGGTTCGCCTTCGTCGGCGGCGGCAAGCGGAAGCCCGAGGTCGAGGCGTTCGTGCGGGACCGTGGACTTGAAGCATGCATCCTCGAGGGTCATCAGCCACGCGAAGCGCTTGGAGACCTGCTGACCGCCGCGGACCTGCACCTGGTGACGATCCGGCCCGGCGTCGAGGGAATCATGGTGCCGAGCAAGCTCTACGGGATCCTCGCGGCCGGACGCCCGGCGATCCTCGTCGGCGCGGAGGATGGCGAACTCGCCCGCACCATCGCGGAAGATCAGTGCGGCGCGATCGTCAGGGTGGGCGACGCCGCGGCGCTTGCGGCGGCCATCATGCGCCGAGTCGAGGATCCCTCGCTGGCAAAGGCCGAAGGCGCCCGCGGTCGGCGGGCCCTCGAGATCCGCCACTCCCGCCGAATCCGCTGCGAGGCGTGGCGCCATCTGCTCGAATCGCTCGTCGCGGACGAGTCCTCGCACACCATGCCCGCTGCGGCGGTTCCGGAGTCCCCTCGATGATCGACGTGATGATCATCACCTTCAACGAGGCGCTCAACCTTCCGCACTGCCTCGCGGCCCTGAAGGGCTGGGTGAACCGCGTCTTCGTGATCGACTCCGGCTCGGCCGACGGCACGACGGAGATCGCCCGCAGCCACGGCGCCACGGTCGTGCACCACGACTGGGAGGGCTACGCCCGGCAGAAGAACTGGGGGCTCGCGAACCTGCCCTTCGAAAGCGACTGGATCCTGATCCTCGACGCCGACGAGGAGATCACGCCTCAGCTCCGAAGCCGCCTCGCCGAGATCGCCTCGCGTCCGGCGTCCGAGGTGGCCGAGTCGGGATTCAGCATCAACCGACTCACCTACTTCCTCGGGCAGCCGATCCGCCACTGCGGCTACTACCCGAGCTACCACCTGCGACTCTTCAAGCGAGGCAGCGCCCGCTACGAGGATCGCGCCGTGCACGAGCACCTCATGGTCGATGGTCCGATCGGCGCGATCTCGACGCCGATGCTGCACAACGACCGACGGGGCCTTGAGCACTTCGTCGCGAAGCACAACCGCTACTCGACGCTCGAAGCCGCGGCCTTGTGGGCGGAGATCGCCGATCCGAGCCGGATCCAGGAGCACACGAGCCTCTCCCGCCAGGCCCGATTTCATCGCTGGCTCAAGCGCCGCCTGCTGCTCAAGCTTCCGGCTCCGGGCATGTGGCGCTTCGCCTACATGTACTTCCTGCGGATGGGCTTCCTGGATGGACGCGCAGGCGCCGCGTTCAGCCGCTTCATCGCGATGTACGACGGTCTCGTCGCACTCAAGCTCTACGACCTGCGTCGCCGCGGAAGCTCGCTGCCGATCGCCGCGCCGCCGGAGCCCGCTTCGGGCCTGGCGGAGCCGGAGGGAGGCATCGACGCGAGCAAGTCGGTCGGCACCGCGGTCGAGCAGGCCGTGCAGATGCAGCCCGAATCGAGCCCGTGGTCCTTCCGCGAGAAGGTCGGCCGCGCGCTGTGGATGCTCGTCGGGCGGACCCTCTTCCGCTGGAGCTTCCACAATTGGTACGGGTACCGCTCTTTGCTGCTGAGATCCTTCGGCGCGAAGATCGGTCGCGGCGTCGCCCTGCGTCCGACCGTCCGCATCGAGGTGCCCTGGATGATCGAGCTCGAGGACGAGGTCACCGTGGGCGACTTCGCCATCCTCTACAGCCTCGGCTCGATTCGCATCGGCGCGCGGACGATCGTCAGTCAGTACGCGCACCTCTGCGCCGGAACCCACGACTACACCGATCACACCTTCCGCCTGATCCGCTCGCCGATCACGGTGGGGCGCGACGTGTGGATCGGCGCGGACGCGTTCGTCGGACCGGGCGTTCGGGTCGGCGATCTGTCGGTCCTCGGGGCGCGATCGAGCGCCTACAAGGATCTCGAGGCAGGCGCCGTGCACGTAGGCAACCCCGCGCGGGCGATCAAGAAGCGGATCCTGCGATGAGCGAGGCGGCCGACGAAGGCGTGACCGCGATCGCAAGGCTTCGGCGCTTCGAGCGCGGACAGCCGCGAGGTTCGCTCCTTTGGGGCGTCGGCTCGCTGCTGTTCCGATGGTCGCCCGAGCCCGCGCACGGATGGCGGCGCTGGATCCTGCGCCGCTTCGGCGCCTCGATCGGCGCCGACGTCGAGATCGATCCCACCGTGCGGATCAGCCGGCCGTGGAACCTCTCGATCGGGGATCGCACCCGCGTCGCCCACGGTGCCATCCTCGACTCGATCGGACCGATTCGCGTGGGCGCCGACGCGATGATCAGCCAGTACGCGAACCTGTGCGCCGGCGACCACGACTACCGCGACCTTCGAATGGACGTGCTCTCGGCGCCGATCGAGATCGGCGATCGCGTGTGGATCGCCGCGGATGCGTTTGTCGGACCCAACACCACGGTGGGTGCCGGCGCACTGGTGGCAGCGCGATCGAGCGCCTTCGGCGATCTTCCCGAGGGCCAGGTCTGCATCGGAGAGCCGGCGCGTGCCCGCAAGCAGCGACCTCACTCGGGCGTCACTTGATCGAGGACGTCGGCTGAACTCGACGCGTTCGCGACCAGGCCGACAGGTGTCTTCCTGCGATCGCCGCGACCTCGAGCGACTGCGCCGCCTCCGTCGCCCCGCGATCGAGTTCGATCCTTCGCGAAGGATGCCCGATCAGACCTCGCAGCGTCTCGACCAGCCCGTCGAGATCGCCGGGGTAGATCGAGGCGCTTTGGCCACGCTCGAGCACGCCGGCGTACTGCGGCAGATCCGCGACGATCGGCGCGAGCCCGCAGGCCATCGCCTCGAGCGGCGCGACCGGAAGCGCCTCGCCCTTGGCCGCCGTGGAGGGATAGCAGTAGAGATCGGCCGCCCGGAGTTCGTCGGCGAGCGCCGCCGGGTCGGCGATCGGCCCGGGCAGTTCGAAGGCACGATCGCCGGCAAGCGATCGCAGCCGCTCGACGAGTTGGGGTCCTCCGCCGCCGGCGCCGCGCTCCCACGGTCCGACGAGGCGAAGCCGCAGATCCACGCCCTCCTCGACAAGCCGCCGCCACGCCGTGACCAGCAGGTCGAGCCGCTTCTCGGGATGGATCCGGCCCGTGTAGAGAAGGACGCGCGGCTCGCCGAGCCGCCGCTGCTGCGACTCGGGCGAAGGATGAAACACCGCGAGATCGACCGGATTGGGGACGACGCGGATCCGAGGCGCCAGATGCGGCCGCTCCCTCGCGATCGCATCGGCGATCGCCCGCGAGACCGTCGAGATCGAGTCGGCGTGGCGGTAGAGGCGCATCTGCCCCTTCGGAAACCGCTGCACATGGACTTCGAGCAGGCCGAGGCCTCGCCGCGCCGCACTCCCGCGGCGACCGAGCAGCCATGGAAGCCAGACGCAGTTGGTCACGGTGACGTCGGCGTCGGGAAGCAGCCGTTTCGCGCGGCGCGACCACGCGAAGTCGCGGAGGACGTCCTTCCAGAGCCGCCCCGATCGGTCGAGCAGCGGCAATCGGCGATAGCCGATTCCGTCCCAGCCCTCGCCGCGCGGCAGGTCGGCGTGATCCGGCCCGACGATCGTCACCGCGTGGCCGGCCCGCGCGAACTCCTGCGCGAGCGACCACCAGGCCTTCTCGACCGCGCCGCTCGGGGCGGGCGGCGGAGGCTTGAAGGGTCCGAGCACGATCGTGATCCGCATGCCGAGGCGTTCATCGGGCATCGGTCGCGGTTGAGGTGACCCGACGGAACCCGTTGCGGAACGCTCTTAGGATGCGCGGCTTCTTCGACCGCGACTTGCCGATGCCTCCCACCCTCCGACTCCACAACTCCCTCACCCGCTCGATCGAGCCCTTCGAGCCGATCGCCGGTCCCGGCGGCCCGGTGACCTTCTATACGTGCGGTCCCACCGTCTACGACGACGCCCACATCGGGAACTTCCGGGCGTTCCTCGCCGCGGACCTCCTGCGACGGACGCTCGAGCTGCTCGGGCACCGCGTCGTCCACGTCATGAACATCACCGACGTCGGGCACATGACCGAGGACGACCGCGCCGACGGCGGCGGCGAGGACAAGATGGCCCTCGCCGGTCGGCGGCTGCTCGAGGCGAAGAAGGCCGGCACGCTTCCCGAAGGCGCGGCGATCGACCCCTCCGATCCCAACGCGATCGCGGACTTCTACGCGACGAGGTTCCTCGAAGATGCGCGGCAGCTCGGACTTCGCGTCGCGGAGGAGTCGCAGGGCGACCCGACGCTCATGCCGCGACCGACCCGCTTTGTGCCGCAGATGATCGAGCTCGTCGAGCGGCTCGTCGCTCGCGGTTGCGCCTACGTCGCCGACGACGGCGCGGTCTACTTCGACGTGCAGTCCTTCCCCGAGTACGGGCGGCTTTCGGGCAACAGCCTCGAGGCGCTCCGCGCGGGCGAAGGCGGACGCGTCCTCGCCGAGAACCAGTCCGTCAAGCGGCATCCTGCGGACTTCCTGCTGTGGAAGCCCGATCCGTCGCATCTGATGCGCTGGCCGAGTCCGTGGGGCGAGGGCTATCCGGGATGGCACCTCGAGTGCTCGGCGATGGCCGCGGCGCGGCTCGGGCCCGAGATCGACCTGCACTCCGGCGGCGAGGACAACGTCTTCCCGCACCACGAGTGCGAGATCGCCCAGACCTGCTGCGGCTACGGCGTGAAGCGGCTCGCCCGGCACTGGTTCCACGTGCGGCACCTCTTCGTCGAAGGCGCCAAGATGAGCAAGAGCCGCGGCAACTTCTTCACTGCACGAGACCTCTTCGCGAAGGGCGCGACGCCCGCGGCGCTGCGGCTTGAACTGCTGCGCACGCACTACCGCACCAACGCGAACTTCACGCTGCAGGGCCTCGAGGACTGCCGGCGCCAGGTCGACCGCTGGTGCCGTCTCGACGCGGCGCTCGCGGAAGAGTCCAACGGCCGCGCTGCCGACGCCTCGGCGCCCGCCGGCCCGATCGAGCGGGCGCTCGCGGAGTTCACCGAGAGCCTCTGCGACGACCTCAACGCTGCCGCCGCGATCGCGGCGCTCAATCGCGCAGCCTCCGAGCCCCGCGGCAACGCATGCCCGGTGCGCGAACGCGAGGCGCTTCGCCGCATGGACTCGGTGCTCGGGGTCCTCGACCGCAACGAGGCGATCGCCTCGGACGACGGCCTCGCGGCCAAGGTCGAGCCGATGCTCGCCGCACGCACCGACGCGCGGAAGCGCAAGGACTTCGCGGAGAGCGATCGCATCCGCGACGAACTGCTCGCGATGGGCGTCGAGATCAAGGACGGGCCGACGGGGACGACGTGGTCGCGCCGCGTCGCAGGCGATGCCTGACCGAACCGCCGACGTCCGCCGGCCGGTGATCGGCCTCTCGGGCGCGATCGGCGCCGGCAAGAGCGCCGTCGCCGCGATCCTTTCCGAGGCTGGATGCGTCGTCGCCGACGCGGACCTCGCCACGCGGTCGATCCTCGCCTCGAAGGAGGCCGCGGAGACCCTGGCTTCCTGGTGGGGGCGGCGGGTCCTCGCCGAGGACGGCTCGGTCGACCGCAGCGCGGTGGCGAGGATCGTCTTCACCGATCCCGCCGAGCGCCGGCGTCTCGAGGGGTTCGTGCATCCGCGGGTGCAGGCCGACCGCGCCGACCGCTTCGCCGCGGCGCCGCCCGAGGCTCCGGCGCTCGTCGTCGACGCGCCGCTTCTCTTCGAGGCGGGGCTCGACGCGGGCTGCGACCACGTCGTCTTCGTCGACTGCCCGCGGGCGATCCGGCTCGCGCGGGTCGCCGAGCATCGCGGATGGAGCGACGAGGAACTCGCTCGCCGCGAGGCCGCGCAGTGGCCGCTTGACCGCAAGCGGCAGCGGGCGGATAGTGTGCTCGTCAACGACGCGGACCTCGCGTCGCTGCGGACCAAGGTGCTCGATCTTCTGAAGCGGATCCTCGCGAGTTCCGGGGGTCGCCACGAGGAATCGAGCGACCGAAACCCGGATCAATCCGAATCTCGCGACGCGTGACCGGCAGGGAGCCGGTCGGCGGGAAGACGATCGGCCGGCACGTCCACGAGGACCCTGCGACGGTCCGGCACGGGTGCCTCGCACCCTTCGCCGGGCCGCAGTTCCGATCCCGACACCGATTCCACCGCAAAGCACGTCCTGACGGCGCTCCTTGGCGGAACGCCGACACCGAGCACCTTTCGCCGCGCGACGCGGCATTCCTTCAGACAGGACCTCGCAGCAAAAGGCGAGGCGATCCCATGAGCAGCAAGAGCAGCCGACGACGACGACGCAAGGGCGGAGGTGGCGGACCGCCCGGCGGCAGCCCGATCCCGACCGCCGCGCTGATGACCCTTCCGCCCGGCTCCGTGCCCACCGACGAGCAGCTCGAGCAGGAGGCTGCCGAGCTCGAGGCTTCGGGCAAGAAGTACGAGGCCGCGAAGAAGGATTCGCTGAACCTTGCGTCGCTGCAGCGGATGGGCAACGAGGAGCTCGCGAAGGTCGCCCGCAAGGAGGGACTCGAGGAGGCGCTCTCGCTGCCGCGGCAGCGGCTCGTCTTCGAGATCCTCAAGGCCCGCGCCCAGAAGCAGGGCCTCATGATGGCCGAGGGCACGCTCGAGCTGATGCCCGACGGCTTCGGGTTCCTGCGGAGCGCCGAGTACAGCTACCAGCCCTCCGCCGACGACGTCTACGTGAGCCCTTCGCAGGTGCGTCGCTTCGGCCTTCGCCGCGGACAGGTCGTCAAGGGGCTGATCCGCCCGCCGCAGGAGGCCGAGACCTACTTCGCGATGCTGCGGGTCGAGGAGGTGAACGGCCGCGATCCGAAGATCCTCCACGACCTGCCGACCTTCGAGAACCTCACGCCGCTCCATCCCAATCGGCGCATCCAGCTCGAGATGCTCGGCAAGCCCGACAAGCTCGAGACCCGCATCATCGACATGGTGACGCCGCTGGGATTCGGCCAGCGGGCGCTGATCGTCGCGCCGCCTCGCACCGGCAAGACGGTCATCCTGCAGCAGATCACCAACGCCATCGCGCAGAACCATCCCGACGTCCACGTCATCGTGCTGCTCATCGACGAGCGCCCGGAGGAAGTGACCGACTTCCGCCGCAACACGCCCGACCACGTCGAGGTCGTGGCGAGCACCTTCGACGAGGAGGCGATCCGCCACATCCAGGTGTCGGAGATGGTGATGGAGAAGGCCCGCCGCATGGTCGAGTTCGGCGAGCACGTGGTGATCCTGCTCGACTCGATCACGCGGCTCGCCCGCGGCTACAACAACGCGCTGCCAAACTCCGGCAAGATCGGCTCGGGCGGCGTCGACAACGCCGCGCTCATCAAGCCCAAGAAGTTCTTCGGCTCGGCGCGCAACATCGAGGACGGCGGATCGCTGACGATCCTCGGCACCGCGCTCGTCGACACCGGAAGCCGCGCCGACGAGGTGATCTTCGAGGAGTTCAAGGGCACCGGCAACGCCGAGCTCCACCTCGACCGCAAGCTCGTCGAGAAGCGCATCTGGCCGGCGATCGACATCGCCGCGAGCGGCACGCGACGCGAGGAGCTGCTGCTCGACCCGAAGGAGCACGAGCTCATCACCCGGCTTCGCAAGGTGGTCTCGGACATGAACGTCGTCGAGGCGATGGAGCTCCTGCGAAGCCGGCTCTCCAAGACCAAGAGCAACGCCGAGTTCCTCATGACGATGAGCATGTCGTGAAGTTCGCGGCGCGGCTGCGCAACTTCGTTCGATTCAAGGTCGAGTCTCGCATCCTCGGCCTGCTGGCCCGTCCGGAGGCGAAGGTGTCGCTCTCGCTGCAGGGCCGCAACTGGCTGGTTCCTGAGGGCCTGCTTCGACCTGGGGACCTTTGCTACTCCGGAGGCGTCGGCGAAGAGATCGATCTCGAGCTGTGGATGTCGCTCGAGAAGGGAGTGCGGGTGCTGCTGCTGGACCCGACGCCACGTTCCATCCGCTTCGTCGAGGCATTGCGGGATGGCGGGGCGCTTCCGAGTGGCGTCGAGTTCCTTCCGCTGGGCCTGTTCAGTCGAGACGAGACGCTCCGCTTCCTCGCGCCGGAGGACCCGAGCTGGGTCTCGCACTCGATCGAGGATGGCGCTTCCAACGTGCGAGCCGGCTTCGACGCACCATGTCGACGGATCTCGTCGCTCATGCGGGAGCGGGGCGATCAGCGGATGGACATCGTCAAGCTGAACATCGAAGGCGCCGAGCACGCGGTGCTCGAGTCGATGATCGAGGACGGCGTGATCCCCCGCGTGCTGATGCTCACCTTCGAGGGCCGGCGAGCCTTCTCCCGAACGCTCGGCTGGCTCCGTCGCCTCCGCGAGGCGGGTCTTCTGCTCGCGGGGCGGCGAGTCTGGGCGTTCACGTTCGTTCGTCGGGATGCGCTTCCGGTCCCGCCGCCCACGGGATGACCCGACCCAATTCCGATCCGGGACGACCCGGGAACCGACACGCCCGCGTCGGGGTACTCTGAGCCGGACCGCGGGCGAGCTTCATCGCCACCCGAAGGAGCCGAGTCCATGCCAGTTCGAACCCGCCCGACCGATCTTCGCCGCGGCATCACCATCGTCGAGGTGCTGACGGTGATCGGCGTGATCATCCTTCTGCTCGGGATCCTGCTGCCGGCGCTCGGGGTGCTCCGCCAGAACGCGATCCTCTCGCGCAGCCAGGCGAACCTCCGGCAGCTCGGGACCTACCTCAAGGCCTACTCGACCGACAACCGCGAGTACATCACGCCCGCGGCCTTCGACTACCGCAACAACCCGATTCCCGGGAAGGTCCGCACGCCCTCGCCGTCCGGCGCCACCATGCCGATCGAGCCGGCGAACTACGGATCCTGGTCGGACATCCTCTGGACCGACGCCGGGCTCGGGCCGATCTCGATCGGCGAGACGGAAGGCGAGTACGACTACCGCTTCGACTCGCCGGACAAGGAATTCTTCCTCAGGCGACCCGATTATCGGACCGTCTTCCGTTCCGACGCCGACAACACCCGGACGAAGAACGGCACCAACGCCTACCCGTTCGGCACCGGAAGCACCGAGATCGAGCGCGAACAGCCCGGCTACTTCGCGGCCAACGGCTTCTTCGACACGCGTCCGGAGAACAACGGTCGCTGGTTCACGACCGCCCAGATCAAGCGTCCCTTCCAATCGCTCTACCTCGTGGACTCCTACGCCGGCGAGGTGATCGCCCCCGACTGCGAGCCCTTCGGGTGCGACGACTCCGAGGCCTCGGCGGAGGCGATGGAAGTCGACTTCCGCTACGTGGGCGACGTGACGACGATCCTGCTGCTCGACGGGGCGGTCCGGGCCGAGCCGAGGTGGGAGACCCTCGAGGAGCTCCAGACCGACCGGCAGATCCGGGTCACCAACCTCGATCGCTGATTGGCGGTTCGGGACCGCGAGTTCGGCGACTTCACCGGACCTTTCCAAGAGGGGGCTTGCCCCGGCATCGCGCTCCGCTACACTCCGCCGGACCGTCCCTGCCCGGGACGGTTTTTCATCTCGACCCCGTCGCCGATTCGCCGCTCGAAACGCTTCGGCGCGAGCCGAGATCCGTGCCGGAACACCCTGCGGACCGACGACCGCGGTGCGAGCGCTTCTCGTCGGGTCCATCGGCTGATCGCCGATGGACGACATCCCAGGTTCCCCGCCACCGTAGCTCAGTGGTAGAGCACACCCTTGGTAAGGGTGAGGTCGTGGGTTCAAGCCCCATCGGTGGCTCTTGCCGGAACCAAGAGCCTCTTCGCTCGCAGGTGCGAGCGGCGAGGCATCGAGGCCTCCGGCACATGCGTGTGTTCAAGGCGGCGCGTGGCGCCGCACAAGGTTCGGATTCCACGCCGCGAGAGGCGTTCCGCGAATGGTGCGGGCGCGCGGCACACAAGGCACGGCCTGCGGAGCGTCGACACGCACCGACTTGGGCCCTTTCGGAGAATCGTGTCATGGCCAAGGCAGAGTTCAAGCGCACCAAGCCGCACGTGAACGTGGGCACGATCGGTCACGTCGACCACGGCAAGACCACGCTCACCGCGGCGCTCACCGCCGTCCAGGCCGCCAAGGGCCTCGCGGCGCCGATCTCCTACGACCAGGTCGCCAAGGCCTCGGAGAGCGAAGGTCGCCGCGACCCCACCAAGATCCTCACCATCGCCACCAGCCACGTGGAGTACGAGAGCGAGAAGCGCCACTACGCCCACGTCGACTGCCCCGGCCACGCCGACTACGTCAAGAACATGATCACCGGCGCCGCCCAGATGGACGGCGCGATCCTCGTGGTCTCCGCCGCCGACGGTCCGATGCCGCAGACCCGCGAGCACATCCTGCTCGCCCGTCAGGTGGGTCTGAACTACATCGTGGTCTTCCTCAACAAGGTCGACCTCGTCGACGATCCGGAGCTCCTCGACCTGATCGAGATGGAGGTCCGCGAGCTTCTCAACAAGTACGACTTCCCCGGCGACGACACCCCGATCATCCGCGGCGCCGCCTTCCCCGCGCTGCAGAGCCCCTCGGATCCCGAGGCGACCAAGTGCATCGGCGAGCTGATGAACGCGCTCGACACGTTCATCCCCGAGCCCGCCCGCGAGAACGAGAAGCCCTTCCTCATGTCGATCGAGGACGTCTTCTCGATCAAGGGCCGCGGCACCGTCGCCACCGGCCGCATCGAGCGCGGCATCGTCAAGGTCGGCGATGAAGTCGAGATCGTCGGTCTCCGCTCCGAGAGCAGCAAGACCACCGTCACCGGCGTCGAGATGTTCCAGAAGACCCTCGACCAGGGCCAGGCGGGCGACAACGTCGGCTGCCTCCTCCGCGGCATCGAGAAGAGCGACATCGAGCGTGGTCAGGTGCTCTGCAAGCCCGGCAGCATCAAGCCGCACACGAAGTTCGAGGCCGAGGTCTACGTCCTCACCAAGGAGGAAGGTGGCCGCCACACTCCGTTCTTCTCCGGCTACAAGCCGCAGTTCTACTTCCGCACCACCGACATCACCGGCAAGCTCGAGCTCAAGGGCGCCGAGATGTGCATGCCCGGCGACAACGTGACCCTCGTGGTCGACCTCGAGGGCAAGGGCGTGGCGATGGAGGAAGGCGTGCGCTTCGCCGTCCGCGAGGGTGGACGCACCGTCGGTTCGGGCGTCGTCACCAAGATCCTCGAGTGATTCGATTCGGTTGATTCAGGCCCGGTTCTTCCGGGCCACGGAGCGTTGCCATGGCCAAGAAGGCCCAGGACCGCGAATTCGTCTGGCTGCAGTGCAGCGAGTGCGGAGACCTCAACTACCGCACCAGCGTGCGCGTGAAGGGCGGCATGCCCGAGCGCGTGAAGGAGGGCTTCATGAAGTTCAGCCCGCGCCTTCGCAAGCACACCCTGCACAAGGTCAAGCGCAAGTGACCTCGGCCGGGGCCGCCGCGAGGCGGCCCCGGCTCGATCTACGCCAGTAGCTCAATTGGCAGAGCAGCGGATTCCAAATCCGCAGGTTGAGTGTTCGAGTCACTCCTGGCGTGCTGACGAGCCGAAGCGACGGTGCCGATTCCGAGGCACCGATGCGTTGCGGCGTGCACGGCGCCCGCGGGGACCGGAGATCCGGTCGAATCCCGCGGCGCGTGAAGGAACCCCCCGATGGCGATGTCGATCTACAAGCGTGGCCAGGGCTACACGACCCGCGTCGTCACCGCGGTGGGCGTGGGCCTGGTCGTGGCGCTGGGCGCGTACTGGCTCTGGGAGGAGTTCGCCGGGGCGACCTGGTTCGAACTGCCCTCGATCTACATCTCCGCCGGCATCGCCACCCTCTTCGCGGCGATCTGCTCGATCGTCTCCTACTGGCTGATCGGGGCCTGGCCCCGGTCGGTCGACTTCCTCATCGCCACGGACTCGGAGATGAAGAAGGTCAACTGGTCGACCCGCCGCGAGGTGATGGGTTCGACCGCGGTCGTCATCGGGCTGTCGATGCTCGTCGCGGCGTACTGCTTCGGCTTCGACCGAGTGTTCTTCCTTCTCTTCGCGTGGATGGGCGTCCTCGAGACGGGCGCCTGACGCGACGCGTGACGGAGGCCGCCGCCTCCGCGAGTCCTCACCATGACCGACACCCACGAACATCGCCCCGACGCCGATCCGCACGCCGACGCGCCCGCCGCGGAGTCGACGCCTTCGCCCGAGGCGCCGCATCCTGCCGAGGAGCCCGCTGCGGAGAAGGCCGCGAGCGCCCCCAAGCGCCTGCTCTCCGGGCGCGACGCGGCCGCGAAGCTCGCGACCACCTACACGCCCGTCGGCGTCGCGACGCAGCGAATCACCGAGAGCCCGACCCGGCGCGCCGCCGAGCCGGTGCCGACGACCGCCGACGAGGACCTGCCCATGTACCGCGAGGGCATGGACTGGTTCGTGCTCCGGGTCGCGAGCAACAAGGAGTCGGGCGTCCGCGAGACGCTGCTCCGCAAGGTCGCGATCGAAGGCATGGAGCACCTCGTCGGGCGCATCATGGTGCCGACGGAGAAGATCAAGACCTTCAAGGCCGGCAAGCAGAAGGTCACCGAGACCAAGCTCTATCCGGGCTACGTCTTCGTCGAGATGCGCCTCGAGCCCGATGGCCGCATTCCGCAGGACGTCTTCTTCCTGATCAAGGAGACCACCGGAGTCGGCGACTTCGTCGGCACCGCGGGCCGGCCCACGCCGATGGCGCCGCACGAAGTGCAGAAGATGCTCTTCGACTCGAAGAAGCCCGAGGAGACCCCCGAGGTCCGCTTCGAGTTCGCCAAGGGCGATCCGGTCACGATCAAGGAAGGTCCCTTCGAGAACTACGAAGGCACCGTCGACGAGGTCCTCAAGGACAAGGGTCTCGTCCGCGTGCTCGTCACGATCTTCGGTCGCCAAGCTCCGATCGAGCTCGAGTACTGGCAGATCTCGAAGGTCGTCTCCTGACCTTGCGTCCGCCGGACATCTTCCGGCGAAGGGACCGCCGAACCATGCGCACGGCGTCGCCGATCCTCGCCCTCGCGGCTTCCGCACTCCTGTCGCTTCCCTTCGCGGGCTGCGCGAGCTGGTCGACCTTCCCGCCGGTCGAAGGCCGCGACTCGTTCTCGCCCGGACTCGCGCCGGCGCCGGACGTGATGGCGAAGTCGCTCGCCTACGCCCACGCCCGCACCGGCCGCGGCGAACCGCTCGTCTTCAACCTGCCGCCCGACGTGAGCGCCGGCACCTGGGGCACCGTCGAGATCAAGCTGCGCCCCGAAGGCGCGACGCCCATGAAGCCCGGCGACCGCGAGGTGTGGTCGATCCAGCAGGTGCGGATGCGCGGCAACGTCGCGGAAGTCGACGTCGTCTACCTCGACCAGGGCGTCTACCAGCTCGCGACGGTGCATCTCTCCTCGAAGCCCTTCGAGCCGTTCCGCGCGGACTACTTGCAGCGATGGCTCGTGCCGGTCGAGGCGCCGGTCGCGAACGATCC
>CAZTMB010000037.1:19596-25335 GCA_964614695.1 uncultured Isosphaeraceae bacterium
CCGGCCGCCGCGTCCTTCGGGCCGCCGGCGCGATGAGTTCGCTGCCGCTCGTCGTCGCGATCACTGGCGCGAGCGGCGCGCCCTACGCGAAGCGATTCATCGAGCGGGCCACCGAGTTCGGCGTCCCCGTCCATCTGGTCGTCAGCGATCTCGGCCGGCGGCTTCTCGCGGAGGAGCTTGACCTCAAGAAGCTCGACCTCGACGAACTCTCCGGCGGCCGCGGCGCGATGGTCACCCTGCACAACGATCGCGACACCGGCGCCTCGCCAGGCAGCGGCTCGTTCCGACATCGCGGCATGGCGATCGTGCCGTGCTCGGGCAACACCCTCGGCCGCATCGCCGCCGGCATCACCGACAACCTCGTGCAGCGTGCCGCGGCGGTCACCCTGAAGGAGCGGCGACGCCTCGTCATCGCGCATCGCGAAAGCCCGCTCTCGATGATCGAGATCGACGCGATGGCGAAGGTCACCGCCGCCGGCGCGATCATCCTGCCGCTCGCGCCGGGCTTCTACCTGCGGCCGAAGTCGATCGACGATCTCCTCGACTTCATGGTCGCCCGCATGCTCGACCTCTTCTCGATCGAGCACGACCTCAAGGTCCGCTGGGACGAGCATCTCGCGGCACGACGGAATCGCGGGGAGTCTGACTGAGCGAAGCAACGGCCTCTCGCCGGACGGGTCCAATGGACACTCTTGACCCGATGGACGACATGGACAAGACGAGTGGCGACGACGCCGGCAGTCGCGCGAGTCGTGTGGACCGCGGGCGTCTCGCACGCCCCGCGTGTTGCGGAGTGCGTGTGTCGAGATGATCCACCTCGCGCCGCGCGGTCGGCTCACGAGATCGTCACCGAACGATCAGGCGAGGCAGGCAAGAACCCTGCGGTCCGCACCGACGCGTCGAGTGCGCGAGTCGTCAGGCCCGACCCCGCCGGCGTTGGCGCGAGACGCGATGGGCCACGCGGCGCCTCTCGACGAAGACGCGATCAGTGATCGCGGATCGCGCCACACGGGTCCTCGTCAGCGCCGCGGCGTCGCGATTCCGCCGCCTCCTTGACGACTGGATGGGACACAGAGTCTCCATGTGACAGTCAACGTGACAGTCAACGGACGCTACCTCTCCAACGACCGACGTCACGGATGGTGCGCCCCACCCCGATGACCAGCGGCACACCCGATCCCACGCCGTTCGCGCGCTACCTCGAGAAGGGGCACCAGGCGCCGTGGGTGGCGGAGTGTCTCGAGGCACAGGCCTCTGTCGAGCAGCTCTTCGCGCACGCGAAGGACCTCGAGTGGCTCCGCGGGTACGCCGCGGCCTGTCCGGTGGCGGTGGTCGCGCCGGATCAGTACGGCGCCCGCGTTCTGCAGGTCGCCTCGGGTGGTCTCGCGGTCGCGGCCATTCACTTTCGAGGGCCTCGACACCAGATTCCCTGGGGCGGTCGGTCCCACGAGCTCGTCCTGGGGAACCGGGGAGAGACGGGCGAGATCAGGCCCGCGAGCGGCGAACCGTCTCGAGAAGCGCCGCGTGGATCGCGGGGTTGCCGGCGACGGCGCTGCCGCCACGGATTCCAGGGCGGCCCCGCCAGTCGGTGAAGACGCCACCCGCCTCCGCGAAGATCACCGGGAACGGCGCGGCGTCCCACGGGTGCATGAGCGGGTCGACCCAGCCGTCGGCGCGGCCGCTCGCGGCGAGCACGCCGCCGTGGCAATCGCACCAGCCGCGGACCCGCCCGGCGGCAGCATGGACCGCGGCGAACGCCGGATCGGCGCCGCCCATGCGGAAGTACTCGCCGCCGCCCACGCACACGAGCGCCTCGGCGAGATCGCCGCATGCACCCACCCGCAGCGGCGACCGCTCCACGCGGCCGCCCGCCCGACGCCGGTCGAGCCACGCGCCTCGCCCCGCGGCCGCGGAGACCGTTTCGCCGATCGCCGGCATCGCGCAGATGCCGGCGAGCACCTCGTCGCCGTGCTCGAGGCCGACGAGGATCCCGAAGAGCGGCACGCCCCTCGCGAACGAGATCGTGCCGTCGATCGGGTCGATCACCCATCGCCAGCCGCTCGTGCCCGCCTCCTCGCCATGCTCCTCGCCGAGGAGCGAGTCGTGAGGGAACCGGTCGCGGATGCCGCGTCGCAGGAGCGACTCGATCTCGAGATCCGCGGCGGTCACCGGGGTGCGGTCGGCCTTCTGCTGGACCGCAAGATCGGGGGCGTGAAAGTGGAAGAGCGCCCGCTCGCAGGCTTCTGCGACGAGCGCCTGAAGAACCTCCGACCGAGAGAGAAGCGAGGCGTCGTCCGCGTGCATCGGAGCGATGCTACCGCCGCCCCGACGGCGAATGATGACGGCGAATGAGGCCATGCATCGAACGCCTCGGCTGATCGCCCGGATCGTGCAGCGCAGCACGGTGCGTGAATCTCGACGGCGTACGGGGATGCTGAGCGCTGCACCGATTCGAGGCCGACGATCGCTTTCGGGACATTGCGTAGTGGCAGCGACAGGGACCCGCAGCCATCTTCGACGCCGTATGGGGGATGATCCTCGACCACCGGCGATGCTGCGGAGCCGAGACTCGCAGCTCGCTTGACATCGGCGGCGTTCCGGTCCACTTCGTCGGGCTCGACGATCTGATCGCGTTCAAGACGGCATCCGGGCGAGATCGGGTTCTGCGCGATGTCGAGGCGCTCAAGCGACGCGGCGACGGGGCGTGACCGAGATCCGTCGGCGCGCGTCCGCCGCGTGCGGGCGAACGAGGCGACGCGGCGGCTACCCGAGATCGAACTGGTGAAGCTGCCCGGCGCGGCGGATGCCGAGCTTGCGGTAGATCCGCTTGCAGAGCGTGCCCACCGTGAGCACCGAGAGCCCGAGGCGATGCGCTACCGCCGCTCGGGAGGCGCCCTGGCGAAGCGCCAGCGCCACCTCTCGCTCGCGATCGGAGAGCCGCTTCGGAACGAGTCCCGCCGTCGCCAGCCGCTCGCGCGCCACCGACTTCGAGATCAGCTCGATCGCCGGCTGCGGAAGCACGTCCGCGTCGAGCGGCTCTACCCGGATCGAGATCGCGTGATTGCATCTCGCAACCTTCGCCCGCTCGTCGGACTGCACCTTGTCGCGCAGCAGATCGATGAACTCCTCCACCCGCGCGATCCGCCGCTTGAGTTCGAGGAGGTCCTCCCCATCGAGCGCGAGCGGGCTGCAGTGGTGGAAGTGCCAGTCGCGCGGGGACAGCGACTCGAGCGGGATCGTGCTTCGGAAGAGCTCCTTCGGCACGTCCTGCTCGATGTAGCGGATCACCTGCTCGACCGCGCGGCGCTGCGCAGGATCGGAGCGATCGAACTCGATCGAGATCGATCGCGACAGGACCGAATAGGCCACGAATCGGCGCGATCCGCGCGCGGGCGATTTTTGGAGAAGCCCGGCCCGCTCGAGGAGATCGATCGCTCGCTGCACCCGCGACGCCGGCCGCTCCGCGACCTTCGCCAGTTCGACCACCGAGATCGCCCGCCGGCGTCTCCGCAGGCACTCCCAGATACCCATGGACTCGAGATCGGTGATCGCGTCGAGCACGCCCGGATCGTCGATGCGGATGGCGGTTCGCTTCATGGTCGTCGACTCGCTCGTTCAGCCGCACGGCGGCGGCCGATTGTCGCCGAGCCGGTGCCCGGCGGGTCGGTGCGCTGCGAGGCGTCGAGGATTCGCCGTGCCCTCTTCGGGGGACGCCGACCTGAAATCGCCATCCGATCCGCCGTCGAGGGCTTCCTCCACGGCGACGACGATCCACACTCCTGAAGCGTTCTCGCCCATGACGACCACACGCGGAGCCTTCCCATGAACCGTGCCCTGATCGCCGCCGTCGCAGCCCCGACCGCCGCAGCCGCCGCCATGCTCCTCGGCTCGGCCGCCGATCCTTTCGGCCAGCTCGATCGGACGCGATCGATTCGCGGCCATGCGGCAAGCCCGGGATCGCTCGTCGCCCTTCCCGGAAGCGATCCTCCGATCGTCGTGTCGAATCGCGAGGGGATCGACGCACGTCGCGAACACGCCGATGCGTTCTCGCTCGCGACGCTCCCATCAACCCGCCGCGGCGAGACCGCCGCAGCGCTCGCGTCGGGCATCGCGAACTGGACGAACTTCGGCGGCAACGCGCAACGCAACGGACGCTCCGGCGGCGCCGGACCAGAGACCGACACGCTGCTCTGGTCGAACTCGAGCGACTTCTCGATCATCTCCTGGCATCCGGTCGTGCTCGAGGACCGCGTCTTCGCGATCCGCCAGAGCGGCTTCCCCAACGCGGGCGGTCCCGGCGACGTGCTCGTCGCGTGGGACCTCGACACCGGCGAAGAGCTCTGGCGAAGCGTCGTTCCCTACGGAGGCGACTCGAACCTCGAGTGGATCGCCTACGTCGGCGGCGCCGACGACGGGCGGGTCTACGCGGCGCGAGGCGGCAGCGGACGGCAGTCGCCGATCCATGCGTTCGATGCCGAGACCGGCTCGCTCCTCTGGTCCTCGGCGCATCTCACCTTGGCGGGCCCGCAGGACGGGATCGTCTTCGCGCCCGATGGCGATCTGGTCGTCGGCGACAACGAGCGCCTCGCGCGGATCGAATCCTCCGACGGCTCGACGGTCTGGAGCATCGCGCGGAGTTGCGCCGTCAGCGGCAACTGCGGCGCAGCGCTCGGGCCCGACGGGGTCTTCATCGACGAGCCCGATCCGACGGTCGGCTTCTCGCAGTCGATCGGGAAGTACGACCTCGCCACCGGCGCCTTCATGTATCGAAGCGGACCAATGCCCGGACTGACCGTGCAGAACGCGCCGTTCGTCTCGATCGACGGCGAGATGGTCTATCTCGCCCGCACGCAGAACAACGCGGCGACCGACTTCCTCTTCGCCTTCGAGGACACCGGCAGCGCCCTGGTGCAACGTTGGAACCGCCCGATCCGCTGGACCACCTCGCACGAGCACGGACTTGCCGACGACGGATCGATCTACACCTTCCTTCCCGACAACCAGTTCGTGCGGCTCGATCCGGCGACCGGCGACGTCGTCGCGAGCGCCGGGCCGCTCTCGCCTCTTGCGGCTGCGATCTCGCCGCGCACCGCGGTCGGCACCAACGGGGTCGTCTACGTCTCGAACGGATGGGCGAACAATCCGGCGCTGGAGGGCCGCGTGTGGGCCTTCAGCGGCGATCTCTCTCAGAGCCTCTTCACGCTCGTCCTCGATCGACCGAACTCCGGCGGCCCGAGCCTCGGGCAGGACGGCACACTCGTCGTCGCCGATCGCGTCGGCATGCGGGCCTATCGCGATCCCGCCTCGGAGTGCCCGGCGGATCTCGATGGTTCCGGCGTCGTCGACGGCGCCGATCTCGCCATCCTGCTCGCCGCCTGGGGCACCTCGGGCCCGGGCGATCTCGACGGTTCCGGCGTCGTCGACGGCGCCGACCTGGCGATCGTCCTCGCCGCGTGGGGGCCGTGCCCGTGACGCGCCGGCCCGCTGACTGAAGCCTGTTCGTCGATCCTCACCTCGATCCGATCGGCGCCCCGCCGAACTTCTCGTCTCCTGGGAAGCGCACCGCCGCCTGCTTCGGGCGGCGGTGTGGCATGCGGGCCGCCGGCGCTTCGAATCCGCGCCGCGTCGGTGCGGCAGGCGCCGCCTTCGTGCATGGATCGTGGCATGGACCTTCGCCAGCGAGCGCGATCGAATCGCAACGCCCGGGGCCCATCCCCTTACACCGTCGCTCGAACCCGA
>CAZTMB010000038.1:0-1126 GCA_964614695.1 uncultured Isosphaeraceae bacterium
CTCTGGACTCGACCAGACGATCCGCCCGTCGGTTCGCACGTGGCTTGACCGGACGAGCAACACCCAGAGGCGCGCGGACAGCGCATCCAGAGCCGCAGCGAGTATTCCGAGCACGCGACGCTTCGGTGCAGCAGTCCGCCGCCTCAGTCCCGTCGCCCGAAGAGCAGCGCCAGACGGAAGACGAGCTTCAGCGCCTCGAGGTAGACCCAGGCGAGGGTCACGATCAGGCCGAACGCGGCGTACCACTCCATCTGCTTCGGCGCGCCGGATGCGACCAGCTCCTCGACCTGCCGGAAGTCGACGATGAACCAGAGCGCCGCGACGCCGAGGATCACCACGTTGATGCCGAGGCCGATGTAGGCCGCGGTGCCGCCCTCGAGCGCCGAGCCGATCGAGAGGAACGGCACGCTCATCCCGAAGAACGACAGGATGAAGCTGATGAGGTAGGTCAGCATGATGCCCGCGGTCGCGACCCACAGGATCCGCGTGAAGGTCTCGCCGCCCTTGAGGACGCCGAGCGAATAGAGCGTCAGCATCGAAAGCATCACCGCGATCGTCACCACGAACGCCTGCAGGGCGATGCCGCCCGGAACCTGAATCCCCTGCTGCGTGAGGATCTGCTGGAAGATCATGCTCACGCCGCCGAGCAGGAAGCCCTCGACGATCGCGTAGAGCGGTGCCGCCCAGATCGCCCGCGCCGGGTTGCCTCGCAAGGCGAAGAAGATCCCGAGGACCACCACCAGCGAAGCGATGTTGACGATCCAGAGCGCGCCCGGGAATGCCTGGCACACCGCCCAGCCCACGCAGCCCGCGCCGGTCGCCATCAGGGCCAGCAGCGTCGTCTTGTTGACGATGCCTTGGACGGTGGCGGTCGTGGAGACGGCGCGACTTCCCTCGCCGCCGGTGCGGAAGAGTTCGTTGGCGTCCGAGGCGGCGAGAACGGGATTGCTCGACTGAAGGTTCATGGGGAGGTTCTTCCGGTGATGGGGCGGCGGATCGTAGGGATCGGACCGCGGTCGGTCATCTCTTGACGGAGCGCGATCGATCGCCGCCATCGACCGGCGATCGCTTCCCGGCGGCGACCGCGGCCGCTTCGTGCACCAAGACCGGTGCGAACCGAACGACG
>CAZTMB010000038.1:1226-2320 GCA_964614695.1 uncultured Isosphaeraceae bacterium
CCGAACGACGACCGATCCGAACGACGGCCGATCCGAGCGACGGCCACGTCCAACCGCCCGCCGCGCCGTTTCGCTCGCCGTCAGTCCCCGCAGGTTCCCCACGCCGCCAGCATCGCGGCAAGGTCGGCGCCGTCGACGGAGCCGCTCCCATCAAGATCGGCGTCGCAGGGCGCTCCGCAGCTTCCCCAGGCCGCGAGCAGAAGGGACAGGTCTGCCCCGTCGACCTCGCCGCTTCCGTCGAGGTCCGCCGGAACAGCGCCGAGTCCGCCGAAGAGGCCGTTGTAGAACTCCCAGTTCCCCTCCCCGAGCGCCTCGAAGAGGTCGGGCGTCGAGTGGTCGACGCCGGGGGCCTCGATCCACGCATGGGGGATGCCGAGCGCCTGGAGGTGCGCGTGGAACTCGACGTTCATGTCGTAGAGGAAGTCCTCCGTGCCGACGGCCTGACGGATCACCGTGCCGCTTGCGAGGATCGCCGCGACGTTGGCCGCGGCGATCGTCCGCGGATGCTCGGCGGTGTAATAGGAAGGATCGCTCCCCCACACCGCCTGATAGATCTGCAGTCGAAGCTTCCACGACAGGTCGCTTCCGGGCGGCGCGTCGAGGAAGTCCTCCTGCAGCGGGCCCGCCCCGAGGATCGAGATCCCCGCGAAGAGATCGGGTCGTCGCAGTCCGATCCGCGCGGTCCCCTGCCCGCCCATGCTGAACCCTTCGAGGATGCGTCCTTCCTGCCGCGGCACCGTGCGGAAAGTCGCGTCGACGACTGGAATCAGTTCGTCGACGAAGACGGTCTCCATCGGGAACTGGCCGTCGTGGGAGTCGCACCACATCCGGTAGGCCATGCCGTTGGCGAAGACGACGAGCATCGGCGGGATGTCCCCGGCCGCGATCGCCGCATCGAACCAGCCGCTCACCGGAGCGATGCTCGCGGTCGCCGCGCCGCTTCCGTGGAGCCAATAGAGCACCGGGAAGCAGCGATCAGGATGCTCGTCGTAGGCCGGCGGGCGATAGACGTGATAACTGACCGCGGTCCCCGCGGCCTCGCTCTGGAAGATCCGCTGCTCGACGCCCGGCGCCGAGACCGGCGCGGTGACCCA
>CAZTMB010000038.1:2420-8327 GCA_964614695.1 uncultured Isosphaeraceae bacterium
ACCCGCTTGCGAAGCGACGCGAGCGTCGTCGCGTCGGCGGCGAGCGCGTCGGCGTCCGCCTCGAGACCCGTCCCGCGGAGTTGCGCCGCGACCTCGGCAAGCAGCGTCATCCCGTAGCCGAGCGCTTCGACCTGGGTCAGGAGGACCCAGCGCTCGAAGGTCGCGCCGGAACTCATGAGGAGCTCCCTCGTGCGGGCCCCGCGGATCTCCGCCCGCACCCGCTCCTCCGCGCGAGGCAGCCCGGTCTCGTCGAGCGGGATCCGCTCCTGCGCCGCGATCGCGGCGATCCGATCGGCCGATTCGCCGCACGCCTTCGAGATATCGCGAAGCAGCGACGCGATCGCCGGGTCGGGCTTCTTGACGAGCAGGATTCCGTCGACGCTCTTGTTGTCGGCGAGCAGGTTCCACGCGATCGCCATCGCCTCGGACCGCTCGCCGAACTCGCCGGAGATCGCCGGCGGACTCGCGGCGCAGGAGGCGAGCGACGCGAACCCGACTCCGGCGACAAGCATCGCCGCAAGTGGTCCCGCCGCGCGGGCGAGGCTCGTCCGTGGCCGATGCGTCACAGCACTTCCGCCGCGAGGCTCGCGAGATCGCTTCGCTCGGTCTTGAGGAGCGTCACGTGGCCGGCGAGGCGATAGCCGCGCAGGCGGTCGATGAGATGCGTGAGCCCGTTGCTCGAGGCGTCGAGGTAGGGATGGTCGATCTGCCCGATGTCGCCGCAGAGGACGATCTTCGTGCCGTCGCCGACGCGCGAGACGATCGTCTTCACCTCGTGCGGCGAGAGGTTCTGGGCCTCGTCGACCACCATGAACTGGTGCGGAATGCTGCGGCCGCGGATGTAGGTGAGCGGCTCCATGACGATCTTGCCGCTGGTCATCAGCGCATCGAGGCGCTGCTCGGGCGAGCGGCTCTCCGCGTCGCCCTGGCCCCCGCCGCGGGTCGAGAGCAGGTACGCGACGTTGTCGAAGATCGGCTGCATCCACATCGACAGCTTCTCGTCCTTGTCGCCGGGCAGGTATCCGATGTCGCGGCCGAGCGGCATGATCGGCCGCGCCGCGAGCAGCTTCTCGAAGCGCTCCTCGCGGATCGTCTTCTGCAGGCCCGCCGCGAGGGCGAGCAGCGTCTTGCCGGTGCCGGCCGGGCCGATCAGCGAGACGAGCTTGACGTCGTCGTCGAGCAGCAGGTCGAGCGCCATCGTCTGCTGCACGTTGCGGGCCATGATGCCGAAGACCGGCTTGCGCGGCCCGGTGATCGGGATCATCCGACCGGTGTCGGCGAGCATCCGCGCAAGGCCGGTGTGCGAGGGATCGTCGGGATCCTGCAGCACCACGAACTCGTTGGGCGCCGGCTCGAGTCGGTCGAGCAGGCCGCCCCGCGGCGCGGAGACGGGCAGGCCCGCGAAGCGCTCGATCGGAAGCTGCCGCTCGGCGTAGAGCTCGTCGATGAGCGCGCCGGGCGCCTGCATCTCGACGTAGCCGGTGCGGAGCCAGTCGGCGTCGACGCGATCGGCCTCGAAGTCCTCCGCGGGAATGCCGAGCGCATCGCACTTCACGCGGGCGTTGATGTCCTTCGAGATGAAGATCGTGCGACGACCCTGCTGGTGCAGCTGGTGCGCCACGCCGAGGATCCGGTTGTCCGCCACGTCGAGGTCGAGGGCGAACGGCGAGGAGCGGTCGCAGCGGTCGATGCGGATCGAACCGCCTTCCGCGTTCCACTCGATGCCCTCGAAGAGTCGGCCCTTGGCGCGCAGTTCGTCGAGCGAGCGGATCGCGGCGCGGGCGTTCCGCCCGGTCTCGTCGTTGTTCTTCTTGAACCGGTCGAGCTCCTCGATCACCGTGAGCGGGATCACCACCTCGTGCTCGGCGAACTTGAAGAGCGACTGCGGGTTGTGCAGGAGGACGTTGGTGTCGAGGACGAAGTGCTTGCGGACGGGGGCGGCGACTTCGGTCGATTCCTCGGGACGCGTGGCGGCCCGGTCGGCGGCGTTCCTTACCAAGGGGGCGGTTCCTCCTTGCAGCGGTCCCTACTCGAGATTGGGCGGTCGCGCCGCCCGATCGGCCGCACGGCCTCCGGCCATGCCCACCGATGCTCGCGATGCTAGCTCGGCGGCGGCCTCCAAGGCGACACCGAGACTCGAACCGGACGCAACCGGAAGAAGGCTTCAACGAAACCTCACGCCCGTCCCGCTACCTTGCGGCGGAACGCCCCCACGATGTTCCCCACCCTTCGCGACTTCATCGAAGCCCTCGACGCCGCCGGCGAGCTTGTGCGCGTGCAAGAGGCGGTCTCGCCCATCCTCGAGGCGTGCGAGGTGGTCGATCGGATGTCGAAGAGCCCCTGCTCCGGCCCGAGCGCCGCGGCCCGGCGATTCGATCCGCGCCACGCCGATCTCGGCGGGCGGGCGATCCTCTTCGAGAACGTCGAAGGCTGCGACTTCCCGCTCGCGATGAACCTCTTCGGCAGCTATCGCCGGATGGAGATCGCTCTCGGCTGCGCCGACCGCGGCGGCTTCGAGGCGATCGGCGCGAAGATCGGCTCGCTCACCAAGCCGCAGCCGCCCCGCTCGCTCGGCGAAGCGCTCGCGAAGGCCCGGGAGTTCCTGCCGCTTCTGCGCATCGGACCGAAGACTCGTCGCCGCGGCGTCTGCCAGGAGGTCGTCAAGCTCGCCTCGAGGGGCGAGGTCGACCTGCGACGGCTGCCGTTCGTCAAGTGCTGGCCGCTCGACGGCGATCCTGCCGCGGTCGGCTTCGGCATCTCGGCGCAGGACTCCGGCACCGCCGCGGGCGCGGGCCGCTACCTCACCTTCGGCGGGATGCACACGATCCACGCCGACGATCGCGACGATCCTCGCCCCGCGAGCCACAACATCGGCATGTACCGGGCGCAGCTCGTCGACGCCACGCGGCTTGCGATGCACTGGCACATGCATCACGACGGTGCGAACCACTGGCGGAGCTGGAAGAAGCTCGGCAAGCCGATGCCGATCGCGATCGCCTTGGGCGGCGAGAGCGTGATGCCATACGCCGCGACCGCGCCGCTGCCGCCGGGACTGAGCGAGCTGCTGATGGCGGGCTACCTCAACGGCGGCGGGATCCCGCTCGTGCGCTGCAAGACCGTGCCGCTTCGCGTGCCCGCGAACAGCGAGATCGTGATCGAGGGGTACGTCTCGACCGAGTGCGGGCCGATCGGCTTCGACCCACGCCGCGACGGCGAACTCGGTCCGGGCGCCGTCTTCGAAGGCCCCTTCGGCGACCACACCGGCTTCTACTCGCTGCCCGATCGATACCCCGTCGTCGAGGTGACCGCGATCACGCATCGGCGCGACGCGGTCTTTCCCGCGACGCTCGTCGGCCTGCCGCCGCAGGAGGACTACTACCTCGGCAAGGCGACCGAGCGGATCTTCCTGCCGCTCCTCAAGGTGCTCATCCCCGACATCGAGGACTACCACCTGCCCCGCTACGGCTGCTTCCACAACGCCGCCTTCATCAGGATCCGCAAGCACTATCCGCTGCAGGCCCGCCGCGTCATGCACGCGGTGTGGGGCGCCGGGCAGATGGCGTGGACGAAGTCGATCGTCGTCGTCGACGAGTCGGTCGATGTCCACGACGAGGAGGCGGTGCTGCGCACGCTCCTCGAGCGCTGCGACTTTCGCCGCGACCTCGAGCGGGTGCGGGGACCGCTCGACATCCTCGACCATGCCGCGCCCTTCCTCGGCGCGGGCGGCAAGATCGGTTTCGACGCGACCACACGCTGGGCCGGCGAGGAAGGACCAGTCGGATCGATCGCGATGCCGGGGCTTCCCTCGGAGGCGGCAAAGGACGACGCTGAACGGGCGATCGCTTCGCTCGTCGGCACCGCCGGCATCCGCGCGGCGAGCCTGCCGGCCGAGTCCGCGGGCGGCGTCGTGGCGATCGCGATCGAGCCGGGCGCCGATCCCACGGCCGCGCTCGAGACGGCCGCGAAGGCGCTCGGCGATCTTCCAGCGGGACGCTGGCTGATCGCGGTCGAGCAGGGCGTTTCGCTCACCAGGCTCGAGCCGCTTCTCTTCCGCTGGGTGAGCAACGCCGATCCGGAGCGCGACTGCCGCATCGTCGGAACCCGGCTCTGCTGCGATGCGACGACCAAGTCACCGGGCGTGCGACACGGCATGCCGGTTCGCGACTTCCCGCCGCTCGTCTCGATGACGCAGGATGTCGAGACGCGCGTCGAGTCGCGCTTCGCCGCGGCCCTCGCGCTCGCGGCACGAACCGAGTGGCCGACGAGCGCGACCATCTCGCAATGAGCCAGCCAAGCGAGCGATCGATCCCCGTGCCCGCCGCGTCGCGCTGGGGACTGCGCCTGGCGCTCTTCGCGGTCGTCGCGACCTACTTCTTCATGTGCTACTGCATCCTCCGCGCGTTGCTCGCGGAGTACGGCGTCGCGACCTCGACGATCGCCAAGGCGGCGATCGCCACGGCGGCGATGGCGACCTTCATCGTGTGGGCGGTGCCCCTGGCGGATCTCGCCGAGATCCTGCATCGGCACCTGCTTCCGCAGCGACGCGCGGCGCGAGGGCGCTGCGCCGCCTGCGGCTACGACCTTCGCGAAGGCGGGACGCGCTGCCCCGAGTGCGGATTCGAAGGTCCGACGCCGGTCCCCTGGCATCTGAAGTGGTCCTCGGCGCGGCGCTTCTCGATCATGTTGCTCCTTGGATGGATCCTCGGCTGCGTCGCAGGCGAGGCCTGGATCGCAAGCGACGAGCGGCGCTTCCGGCAAGAGGCCCATGTCGCGTTCGAGGCCGAGACCGCGCGGGCCATCGCTCGCGGTCAGGCGAGCGCGGCCGATCCGTACCAGCGCCCACGCGTCTGGCCCGCACAGTTCGCGACCCTGCTTGCCGAATCCGACGGATCGATCGTCGCCATCGATCCGTTTCATTCGCCACGCATCGAGGGGTGGAAGCCGCGCCGAGACGAGACCGATTCGGATCGCATCCGCGGCGACTGACCGACGTTGCGACGAAATCGATGTCGCACTTCGAAGCAACATGAAGTCCGCCTTGCAAGGAACTTCGACCTGCAGGTTCTTCGCATGGTTGCCATGATTTCTTGTGACATGGACACATCAAGCGAAACCCGGGTATCCTGTTTTCCTTACGAAGGCGACCTTGCCAGGCGGCAAGGACCTGCGCCTCCGTTCGCACGCGTCCCTGCGGCAGGTCGCCTTGAAGCCGCGACCTGTCCACCGCAGATCGCTTCTGGACGCACTCAGAGAAGGTCAGGAGATTCCATGGCACGTCCCAGCAAGTTGAGCAATGCCACTCTCGAAGCGCTCACCGCCGAACTCGAGCGACGCCAGAAGGCGTTGCCGAAGCTCGAGGCGAAGGCCGCCGAACTTCGTGCCGCCCTCGAGGAGGTCGAGGCCGAGATCGCGATGCTCGGCGGATCGGAGGCGCCGAAGCGCCGCGGGCGCCAGGCCGCGGCGAAGAAGACTCGCCGCGCCCGTCGCGGGCGACCGGCTCGCGCCGCGGCCAAGGGTCGGGGCAGCGCGAAGCGAGGCAAGAAGACCGGTCGTCGTCGCGGCCGCCCTGCCGGCGCGCCGGGCACGCTCTTCGATGCGGTGAAGCAGGTCACCGGATCGACGCCGATGAGCCCGAAGGAGATCCGCGAAGCGATCGTCGCCAAGGGACTCAAGAAGGAGTCCAAGACGATGGGCACGCAGATCTCGCAGGTCCTTTCGAAGAACAAGATCTTCAAGCAGAAGGGTCGGGCGCAGTGGGTGAAGGCCGGCTGAGTCGCCGCTTGCCCTGACGTCGATCGACGACTCGCAATCCACAGCGCCGCGGCCTTCGGGTCGCGGCGTTGTCGTCGATGGCCCGGTCGCAACGCGTCTGCCGGCCGGTGTCGACATCGTCAGCCCGCGGTCCAC
>CAZTMB010000038.1:8427-21665 GCA_964614695.1 uncultured Isosphaeraceae bacterium
ACATCGTCAGCCCGCGGTCCACGACGACACACCCGCGGACGACCGCCGTGCGGCCAGCGACTGGCTGGAACGATGCGAGGCGGGCGAGACGCCCGCGGTCCACCAAGGAGACGCCCGCGGCTCACGACCAGAGATCCGCGGGCGACCGCCGTGCGGTCAACAACTGGAACGACGCGAGGCGGGCGAGACGCCCGCGGTATGCCATGAGACGCCCGCGGCTCACGACCAGAGATCCGCGGGCGACCGCCGTGCGGCCAACAACTGGAACGACGCGAGGCGGGCGAGACGCCCGCGGTCCACCAAGGAGACGCCCGCGGCTCACGACCAGAGATCCGCGGGCGACCGCCGTGCGGTCAACAACTGGAACGACGCGAGGCGGGCGAGACGCCCGCGGTATGCCATGAGACGCCCGCGGCTCACGACGGGATGCCCGAGTTCCGTGACGTTTCGCATCCCCAAGCCTGATCGCGGAGCGGGGGCTTCGACCGCTACAATCCGCGGCGTTCGCCCGAGAAGAGAGGAACCCCATGCTCCACGTCGCCCCGCTCGAACTCCTCGCCCCTGCGCCGGCGACCTTCGCGTTCATCCAGAACATCGGGATGCCGGGTCTGATCGTCATCCTGGTCATCGCCCTGCTCATCTTCGGGCGACGCCTGCCCGAGGTCGCCCGCTCGATGGGCAAGAGCATCATGGAGTTCAAGAAGGGCATCAAGAGCGTGGAGCAGGAGATCGAGCAGGAGGCGAATCGTCCCTCGAAGAGCCCGCGCCAGCTGTCCGAAGAGGCGACGCAGGAGTCGCTCAAGTCCGCCGAGAGCGCCGAGCCGAGTCCCTATCGGCCCACGGGGAACGGCTGAGCCTTCTCGGCCGCGACCCGCCGGAGTCGCCCCATCGTCGTGCCGCCTTCCGCTGCCAGCCACGCCGCCGATCCGCTCGGCGGCGTCTCGTTGCGCGCCGACCGATCCGAGCACGAGGCTCTTGATTCGATCCGCGGCTTCGACGCGACCGTTCGCGCCGAGGCCTTCGCCGATCTCGCCTTGGCAGAACCCGAGGCGATGGAAGCCGCGATCGATCAGGCGAACCGTCTCGATCCCGCCGCATGGTCTCGCTTCGATCGCGAGCGTCGCGCGACCTTCCTGATCAAGCGCAGTTCGATCGCCAGCGCGATCGCCGACGCGGATCGCCAGGTGCGGCGATCGATCGGATGGGCCGCGTCGCTCATGCTCGTCGTCGCCTCGATCACCGGCGCCGCCGCGGCGATGGCGGCGTTGCCGGCCCACCGCGACGCGCCGGTCAACATCTTCCTGCTGCTCGGCGGCTACCTCGGCATCCAGACCGTCCTGCTCTTGGCCTGGCTGATCGCCGCCGTCGCGGTGCGCGGCGGCGGCCCCTCGCTCGGGCGCGCCACCGCCGCGATCGCCTCGGCGTTCGCTCGTTTCGGCGCCGACCGCGCGACGCGCGACGCGGCGCCGTCGGGAGTCCCGCCCGCCCACGCGATCGCCGCGGTGCTGCGTCGTCGATTGGCGCGGGAGTCCTCCAGCCCCGCGGCTCGCTGGGGACTTGGTCTTGCCTCGAATGCCGTGTGGTCGGCCTTCAACCTCGCCGGGCTCGCGATGGCGGTCGCGCTCCTCGCCACGCGGCAGTACGAGTTCGCATGGGAATCGACGATCCTGTCGACCGAATCGACGCTGCGGCTGACCGAGGCGATCGCGACGGCCCCGCCTTGGCTCGGCTTCGCGGTGCCCGACGCCGCGACCATCGCGGCGAGCCGTTTCGATCCGTCGAACCCGCAGTCCTTCCTGCCGCAGGACGATTCGGTGCGGGCCGCGTGGAGCGGACTGCTGCTCGGCTCGATCGTCTGCTACGCCCTGCTGCCGCGGTTGGTGCTCGCGGCGTTCTGCGGTTGGAGGCGACGCGCGACGTTCGACTCGATGCGCATCGACCGTGGCGATCCGGGGATCTCGATGCTGCTTGCGAGCCTCGGCGAGCCGAGCGACGCACCGAGCCGCGGCGATGCGGCACTTCCCGAGTCGCCGAACCTTCCCAGCGACGAATCACTCGCCGCGCGAGCGATCGGTTCGCCGGCGATCGCAGGGCTCGAGCTCCCCGTGCCTGCGAGCGGATGGCCGCCGGAACTCGGGCTCGCGATCGAGGACCTCGGTCTGCTCGCAAGCCGCGAGGACCGGCATGGAGCGCGACGCCGTCTCCGCGAGGCGACCGCGCGACCGTCGATGCTCGTGGTCGTCTGCGATGCCGCGGCGACGCCTGATCGCGGCGCGCGGGCGATGCTCGCGGAACTGCGCGAGGCCTCCGCGTCGCCGTTGCTGATCGCGATCTCGCGAGGCGAGGCGCTGCGCGGTCGCGAACCGGCCTCGACGGTCGAGCGCCGGCTCGCCGACTGGCGATCGCTCGCCGAGGCACTCGATGCACGGGTCGTCGAGATCGATCTCGACCACTTGACCGCGGCAAGCCGCATGGCACTTCGCCAGGCGATCGAGCGGCCGACCGTCACGACGCCGATCGCGGTCCCTCGCATCGACGAGGCGTTTGCGGAGATCGTCGCGGCCGCCGAGACGTGGACGGCGGCCGACCGGATTCCTCGCGTGCCGACCGCCGAGGAGGAGGCCGAACTCCATCGTCGACTCGCCGCGAGGCTCGGAGCGCGGGGCCGCCGACTCGACGGAGCTCGGTTCGAGTTCTCTGCACACGACGCGATCGGATCGATTCGCCAGGCGGCCTCCCGCGTCGAGCGTCTCCTTCCCGCGTCGCTTCGCCTGAGCCCGAGGTGGCTCGGCGCCGGCGCGGTTGCGGGCGCCCTCGGCTGTCTCGCGGCCGCGACCTTCGCGACGCCGCTTGCGATCTCGTCGCTACCGATCTGGGCCGTGGTCGGCGGCGGACTCGGCGGACTGCTCTCGACCTGGAGAAGTCGCGGCGCCTCGCCGGTGCCGAGCACCACGGTCGACCTCGGCCCCGCGGTCGCGGCCGCGGCCATGCAGGCGGTGCTGCTCGTGCACCAAGGCCTCGGCGAGGATCGCATCGGCGCGGCGCTCGCGGCCGCGTTCGAGCCGCAAGAGCCGCCGGCGCTTCGGTCGGCACGCGATGTCCGCGCGTGGCTCGAAGTCGTCTCGGCACGACTGGTCGCCGCGCGTTCGACGGAGACTCCGCGATGAGCGAGCCGCTTCGCATCGCGGTCGTCGGACACACCAATGCGGGCAAGACCTCGCTGCTGCGCACGCTCGCGCGCCGACGCGACTTCGGCGAGATCTCGCCGAGCCCCGCGACGACGCGACGCGTCGAGCCGATCGTCCTCCGCGCCTCGGGCGAGGACGCCATCGTCCTGCTCGACACGCCCGGCCTCGAGGACTCGATCGGGCTGCTCGAAGCGATCGACGCCGCCGCGCCGCCGCGCGAAGGCAAGTTCGACTCGATCGAGCGCTTCCTCGCCTCGACGGAGGCCTCGGGCCGCTTCTCGCAGGAGGCGAAGGCCCTCGACGCCGCCCGACGCGCCGACCTGCTGCTCGCGGTGATCGACGCCCGCGATCGCGTGCTGCCTCGGCATCTCGACGAGCTCGAACTGCTCGCCCGCTGCGGGCGTCCGCTCGTCCCGGTCCTCAACTTCGTCGCCTCCGAAGCCGCGGAGCCGGCGGCGTGGCGCGAGGCCCTCGCCCGCCTCGGGCTGCACGCGGTCGCCGAGTTCGACACGGTCGTCTTCGACGCGGCGAGCGAGGCGAAGCTCTTCGAGAAGATCCGCACGCTCGCGGAGCCGCATCGCGACACCATCGACCGCATGATCGCGGAGCGTCGTCGGAGTCGCGAGGATCGGCGGCAGGCTTCGTCGCGGACGATCGCCGACCTGCTGCTCGACGCGGCGGGCCTCGTCGTCGAGGTCGATGACCCAGACACCGCTGCGGAGGCTTCCGTCGCAAGATTGCGCGAACTCCTGCGCGAACGGGAGCGGCGAAGCCACCGCGAACTGCTCGCGATCGCCGGCTTCGATCCCGCCGACGCCGCCGTCGCCGACGCGGCGCTCGAGGCCTTCGACGTGGGCGTCGATCTCTTCTCGGCGGAAGCCCTCAAGGCCGCCGGATTCTCCGCGGCCGGCGGCGCGGCGGCGGGTGCGGCGCTTGGTGCGGCGATCGATCTTGCCGTCGGCGGATTGAGCCTCGGCGCGGCAGCGGGTCTCGGCGCCGTCATCGGCGGCGTCCTCGGCGCCACCGGCCGACAAGCCCGCAAGCTCGTGCTCCTCGCGAAGGGCGGACGCGAAGTGGCGGCGGGCGATCCCACGCTCTTGGTGCTTCTCCACCGCGCGATCGCGCTCGCGAGCGGGCTCGAACGTCGCGGCCATGCAAGCGTCGAGCCGCTTGCGATCGCCGGCGAGTCGCGGGAGCGCGCGGCGATCGATCGCCGAAGCACCGAGCCGATGCTGGCAGCGCTCCACGCCGCGCGAGAACGGCTGCCCATCCGAGCTCGGCTCTCCGGACCGTCACCGGCCGAGGAAGCCGCGCCGTCAGTCGTTCGCAGCACGCTTCGCGCCGAGCTTGCCGCGGCGATCGCCGGTCTGCTCGCGCGATCGTGACCGGGCCTCAGTCGGTTGCGGCGCTGCGGTCCACGCAGCTATCCGCGGGCGTCCGCGAGCAGTCGATCGATCTCGGCGCGGGTCGGCAGCGAGGGCATCGCTCCGGCCCGCATGGCGGCCAGAGCCCCTGCCGCGCAGCCCTCGCGCAGGGACGTCGCCACGTCGGCGCCGCGGGCGATCGCCGCCGCCATCGCGCCGATGAACGCGTCGCCGCATCCGACGGTGTCGATCGCATGGACCTCGAAGGACGGCTGCGACCAGCGGCGCTCTCCGTGGCACGCGATCGCGCCCTGCGCACCGAGGGTCACCACGACGAGCGTCTTCGGCAGCCGGTCGGCGAGCCGTTCGAGGGACTCGTGCGGATCGGTCGCTCCGGCGATCGCCGCGGCCTCGGTCTCGTTGACGAGCAGCACGTCGACCTGCTCGAGCACCTTGAAGTCGATGACCGGATGCGCCGGCGCCGCATTCAGCCAGATCATGACTTGAGAGGCCCGCAAGGCCGCGATCGCCTCCTCGAGCAGCGCCGTCTCGTTCTGGAGAAGCACCAGATCGCCGGAACGGACGCCGTCGATCGCACGGGCGAGATCCTCCCGATCGAATCGGGCGTTCGCCTCGGGCACGATCGCGATCGCGTTCTCGCCGCTCGCCGCGACCTGCACGAACGCGGTGCCGCTCGCTCCGTCGTCGATACGGCTCGGCGAGACGTCGACGCCGCGCTCGGCGAGGGCGTCGAGCACGAACGCGCCGTCGCGACCGGTCCGCGCAGCGAAGGAGACGTTCGCCCCCGCGAGCGCCGCCGCCGCGGCCTGATTGGCGCCCTTGCCGCCGGGATGCACCTCGATCGACGCGGCCGCGATCGTCTCGCCCGACCGCACGATCGACGGCACCCGCACCACCCGGTCGACCATGATCGAGCCGATCACGCGGACCCGCGGATCGACCTTCGCGTTCACGATCGCGCGTCCCCGATCCGACTCATCCGAGCCGCTCGCGCCAGCTCTGCATGCGGGCGTGATCGGTGAGGTCGAAGGAGAGCGGCGTCACCGTGACCGCCGGATCCCACAGCGCCTCGACATCGGTGCCCTCGGAGGTGTGGGCGAACTCCATGCCGTTGCCGCAGGGCCAGTAGTAGACCTGCCCGCTCGGGCTCTCCCGCTTCTGGTAGGTGTCGATGCCCGGGGCGGTGTTCATCGGCACCACCCGAATCGGGGGCATCGGCGTGTCGTCACGCTCCGTGCGCGGGATGTTCACGTTGACGACCGAGTGCGGATCGAGCGGATTCGCAAGCACGCGGTCGATCGCCTGTCGGGCGATCTGCGCGGCGCGGTCGAAGCGGGTCTTCGGTCCGTCGCCGATGTGCAGGCTGACCGCGATCGCCGGCACGCCGAGGAAGGCGCTCTCGACCGCCGCGGCGACGGTGCCCGAGTAGATCACGTTGATGCCGACGTTGGCGCCGACGTTCATGCCGCTGATCGTCACGTCGGGGCGCGATCCGGGTCCGTGCAGCTCCTGCCAGAGGCTCCGCAACGCGACCTTCGTGCAGTCGGCGGGGCGGCCGTCGACCGCCCATCCGGCCATGGTCGCGTTGATTCGGACATGACGCGACATGAGCGGCGCATGGAAGGTGACGCCGTGCCCCGCGGCGGATTGCACCGTCGCGGGCGCGACCGTGGTGATCTCGCCGAGCCCTTCGAGCGCCGCGTGCAGCGCGACGATGCCGGGTGCGTGGATGCCGTCGTCGTTGGTGAGCAGGATCTTCATGAGGCGAGGTGCTTCTCGGAGGAGACGGACGGCGACGGACTCGAGGGCTCGCCAGGACGCGAGATCTCGCCGCGGATCGCCGGCGTATGGACGTTGGGTTCGAGCACGTAGTTGCGGCCGCCCCATCGGACGGGCTTGCGCTGCTCGAGGTCGCGGGCACCGCGACGCAGTTCGTTGGCGAGGATGAGCGAGCCTGTCGCGAACCAGGGCATGGCCGAGAGCGGCATCGCCATCGAACGGTAGATCGCCGACAGCGCCAGGGTCTGCGTCGCGGTCGCCGCCACCGCGAGCGTCGCCAGCGCGGTCGCCTGCGGCCACTCGCCGCGGACCCACGCGTGCACCGCGAAGCCTGCGGCCAGGACGATCGCCAGCGGAAGCAGCGCCGATCCCGCGGCGCGGAGCGCGTAGCGACGAAGCCGTGCCGGCGAACGGTGACACGCCTCGATGAAGATCCGCCGCCAGCCTCGACGCATCGTGTCGAAGGAGGGATACATGCTGACGCCCATCAGGTCCTTCGCCGTCGCGACGCCGATCCTCCCGCCGCGAAGCCGGGCGAGCCGCGCGAAGGCCAGGTCCTCGAGCAGATCGTCCCGGACCGAGGCGTGACCGCCGATCGAGTCGTAGAGCTCCCGCGTGAACAGCATGAACTGGCCGTTCGCGAAGGCCCGCGGTGCGGTCGCCCGGTTCGCGCGGTCGAGCGGAAAGATCCGCAGCAGTCCGAACGCCGCCGCCGGCTGCAGCACTCGCTCGAACCACGCGCCCGTGTCGAGTCGACCGACGAGGCTGAGCAGCCCGCATCCGCGAGAGACAGCGGTGGCGAGCGAGGCCCGCACGAGCTGGGGCGCGAACTCGACGTCCGCGTCGCTGAAGAGAAGCCAATCGCCGGTGGCGGCCTTCGCGCCGACCCACGCCGCATGGCACTTGCCCGCCCAGTCGTCGGGGCAGTGCTCGTTCTCGACGATCTTCACCCGCGGATCGCCGTCGACGGCGCCGCGCAGGATCTCGAGCGTCCGGTCCGTGCAGCGGTCGAGCACGAAGACGATCTCGAGGTTCGCGTGATCCTGCGCAAGCAGCGCCTTCGCGCACTCGGCGATGACCCGCGCCTCGTTGTGCGCCGGCACGATCACGCTGACGCGCCTGTCGGGCGAGGTTGTTCCCACGGCGATCGAGGCCTCCACCGTCGGCACGTGGGGCATCATGCGCCGCACTCGCCAGAGCACCACCGCCCAGTAGGCGATGCCCGCAGCGCATCCTCCCGCCGCCAGCAGGGCCAGCGGGATGGTCCAGACCATCGAGGAGATCGCGAGAAGGGTCACGGGGACGCGAAGCGCCGTGTGGGCGCCGGGAAGGAGGGCGAAGGGCGGAAGTGTATCGGTCGCGCCGGGCTCCCCCGCATCTGCGAGGATCTCGACGCCTCGCACGCTCCGAGCTTGCCGCGATCCTCCGCGCGGCCCAAGGATTCCCTTCAATGTCCGCCAAGCCCCATCGACCTCGTCGGGAGGAACCCGCGCCGCCAGTCTCCGCCGAGCATGCCGAGGAGATCCCGATCCTCGATCGGGCCGCCTCGCGCGGGCTCGACGAGGCGATGTCGGGCCGGCTCGAGGTCCCTTCGATCCTGCTGATGGAGCACGCCTCGCTGGGGCTCGCCGGCGAGATCCTCGACCGGATCGAGTCCGGGGAGTTCGCGAGGCCGACCGCATCGCGACCGTGCCTGATCCTCTGCGGGCCTGGCAACAACGGAGGCGACGGATGGTCGGCGGCCCGGCATCTCGCGCTCGACGGCGTCCCGGTGCGGATCGCCGAACTCGCGCCGCCGCGCGAAGGCGGCGATGCGGATCGCATGCGGCGGATCGCCCATCGATTCGCCGAGGTCGGGCTGCCGATCGAGTTCGCCTCTGGCGATCTGGACACTTGGCCGCGGCAGCCGTCGATCGTCGTCGACGCCCTCTTCGGCACCGGGCTCGATCGCCCGCTGACCGGCGAGGCGCTCGCCTGGGTCGAGGCGATCAATCGCTTCGAGGCGCCGATCGTCGCGGCCGATCTCCCGAGCGGAATCGACGCCGACACCGGCAAGGTCCTCGGCGGCGCCGTGCGGGCGACGCTCACGGTGACCTTCGCCGCGGCGAAGCCCGCCATGCGGTCGCTGGCCGCGCAGCCGTACCTCGGCGATGTCGCGGTCGTCTCGATCGGCGAGCCCGACGCGCTTCTCGAGGCCTTCGCCCGAGGCAAGGATCGACGCGGCGCGGACGAGCCGCGAGCGGTTCCGCGTCCGCCGCGCGGAGTCAGGAAGCCGCGAGACGGCGACGTATGATCGCCCCGCGACGCCCGCCCTTCCGCGGTCTCGTCCGCGGTGCCTTCGCATGGTCTACGCGTCACTCCTCGCCAATCGCTATCTGACCTCACGGGTCATTCCGCTGATCGCGGTGCTCGCGGTCGCCCTCAACGTGGCGCTCGTGGTGATCGTCGTGTCGGTCATGACGGGCTTCCTCGACATGCTCCGCAACAGCGGCCGCACCCTCATGGGCGATGTGGTCGTCACGCACGAGATCGTCGGAATCCCGCACTACGAACGCTTCCTCGAGGTCCTCGCCGAGACCCCGGGCGTCTCCGCGGCGAGTCCGCTGATCGAGACCTTCGGACTCGTCCGCCTGCCCTACGGCCGCGACGGCGAGAGCCGCGTCGAGCCGGTGCAGGTGTGGGCGGTCGACCCGCGCTCGCTCGCGAAGGTGACCGGCTTCGCCGAATCGGTCTACTGGCAGGCGCCGAGCGAGGCCGCTCGCCGCGAGATGGCCGAGGACGACCCGCGACTCGAGGAGGCCTCGCACCGCCTCGAGGACGCGCTCGCGCTCAACGACCCCGACGCCGACGCGTCGATCGTGCTTGGGATCGAGATCTCGCCATTCAATCGGCGCACCCGGGACGGCAGCTACCGCCCCGAACCGCCCGCGGCGTGGATGCCCCTCCACGACGTGACGCTTTCGCTCGTGCCGGTCTCCTCGGGCGGGCGCATCTCCGAGCCGCGCGAGGGCCGCTTCCGCATCGCCAACGAGTTCCAGAGCAAGGTCTATCAGGTCGACAGCCAGCGGGTGATGATCGGGCTCGCGGAAGGGCAGCGGCTTCTGCGCATGGCCGAAGGACCGCTCTTCGACCCGAGCGGCGAACTCGACGAGGACGGCCGGCCGCTTCGGATCGGCACGAGCCCGTCCCGCGCGACCACGATCCTCGTGCGCGGCGACGAAGGCGTACCGCCGGCGGAACTCAAGATGCGGGTCGCGACCGCCTACGACCGATTCCTCAAGGAGATCCGCGACGATCCCGAGGCGAAGGTCAAGCCGCCGTCGTTCGTCGACATCCAGACCTGGGAGGAGCGGCTCATCGATCTCATCGCGCCGGTCGAGAAGGAGCGCGACCTCATGAACGTGCTCTTCTCGATCATCTACGTGGTGAGCGCCGGGCTCGTCCTCTCGATCTTCTGGGCGATCGTCCACGAGAAGAGCCGCGACATCGGCATCCTCCGCGCGGTCGGCGCGTCGCGGCTCGGCGTGCTGTGGATCTTCCTGCGCTGGGGTCTGGTGCTCGGCGTGATCGGCGCGTTCGTGGGCCTGGGGCTCGGCTCGCTCGTCGTCGACAACATCAACGCGATCCACGACGCCATGGGCGAGCCCGCGCCGGGCTGGTCGATCGCGATCGCCGGCACCCTCGCCGCGGGTGCGCTGCTCGCCACGATCTGGTCCGCGATCCGCGGCTCGCTGCTCCACGGATTGATCTGGTCGCTCGCGACGGTGCTGCTCGGTCTCGTCGCCTTCGGGCTCTTCCGCCACGAAGGCGCGGTGATGTGGGATCCGAGCGTCTACTACTTCGACCGCATCCCGAGCCGCGTCGACCTGTGGCGGGCGGGCGCGACGATGATCGGCGCGGTCGTCTTCAGCATCCTCGGCGCGGCAATTCCCGCTGCGAAGGCCGCCGACGTCGATCCGGTGAGGGCGCTCCGCTATGAGTGACGCCCGAACCACGATGCCCGCGGCGCCCCCGACCGGCGTGGCCCTGCTCGAGGCCGCCGAGGTCCGCAAGACCTACCAGCTCGGCGCGACGCAGGTGCCGGTCCTTCACGGCGCGACGCTCTCGGTGCGCGAGGGCGAATGGCTCGCGGTGATGGGCTCGAGCGGTTCGGGCAAGAGCACCCTCCTCCACATCCTCGGCGGGCTCGACCGCGCCGACCGCGACGGGGGCACGGTGCGCTTCCGCGGCACGGCGCTCGGAGCGCTCGGCAACCGAGGGCTCGATCGCTATCGCAACCATCAGGTCGGCTTCGTCTTCCAGTTCTATCACCTGCTTCCCGAACTCTCGGTCCTCGAGAACGCGATGCTGCCGGGCATGATCGGACGCGTGCCGTTCGCATGGCGCACGCAGCGATCGGAACTCGTCGGGCGCGCGACCGACCTCCTCGAGCGCTTCGGGCTCGGGCATCGCCTCAAGCATCGGCCGCGTGAACTCTCCGGCGGCGAGCGGCAGCGCGTGGCGATCGCCCGGGCCCTCGTCAATCGCCCGCAGGTGCTGCTTGCCGACGAGCCGACCGGCAACCTCGACAGCCGCACCGGCGGGGAGATCCTCGACCTGCTCGGCGAGGAGCATCGCCGCGGGCTCGCGATCGTGATGGTCACCCACGACGCTTCGATCGCCGACCGCGCCGACCGCACGCGCTGGTTGCGGGACGGTCGCGTCGTCGAAGGCGACTGATCGCCGCGACGCCCCGATCCCCGGCAAACCGGCTACGCTTCCCCCGCCTCCGACACGTCCGCGGACGGTCCGCTCGGACCCGTTCGGCCCTTGGATTCCCGCCTCCGCCCCTCCCGAGCCCCGAAAGGAGCCCGACATGACGCAGCAGACCCCGCATGCCATCGACGACATCGTCCGAGGACGCATGGGCTGGGTCCGCGACGGCCGGATCGGGCTTCGGATCGACGGCTCGGACTACGAACTGCACCTGGTCCTGAACGGCGATCCCCACGCCCTGCCGCCCGAGGGCAAGCGGGTCCGCGGCGTGATCCACGGCAAGGCCCTGAAGATCAACGTCGCCCACGCAGGCGGACAGTTCATCGAGCCGGTGCTTGGGCATCCCCGCATCGTGAACGGCACGGTGATCGCGGTCGATCCCGCGGAGAACCGCCTGCTCGCCCAGGTCGTCGTGCCGATGTGGGTGGACGTCGCCGAGGGGCAGTCGGCGCGTGACTTCTCGACCGGCCAGCTCGTCAACTTCTACTTCGCGAGCGGCGTGAGCTTCACGCCCGTCGCGGACTGAGCAGCATCGCGATCGCGACACGCCCTCGTCAGTAGCATGACCGCTTCCATCGAAGGAGGCGTCATGGCGAAGAAGCGTTCCCGCGGCACTGCGGCCCCGAAGAAGCCCCAACGAGGCGGCATCGCCGCGACCGGCGGCACCGCTCCGATCCGCGTCGCGATCGTCGGCACCAAGTTCATGGGCCGCGCCCACTCGACGGGCTGGAACGGCGCGAACCGCTTCTTCGACCTTCCTCGCCCGATCGAACTGGCTGCCGCCGCCGGCCGCGACGAGCGCGAGACCGCAGCCTTCGCGAAGCGCTGGGGATGGAGCCGCGCGACCACCGACTGGCGCAGCCTGCTCGAAGGCGACGCGATCGACCTCGTCGACGTCGCGACGCCCAACAACCTCCATGCGGAGATGTCGATCGCGGCGCTTGAGGCCGGCAAGCACGTCGCCTGCGAGAAGCCGCTCGCGGCGACGCTCGACCAGGCCCGCGCGATGGCGGAGGCCGCGAAGAAGGCCGCGAAGCGCGGACTGCGCACCTACGTCTGGTTCAACTACCGGCGCTGCCCCGCGATCGCGTTCGCCCGGCAGCTCGTGAAGGAAGGCCGCCTCGGGCCGCTCTTCCACGTGCGGGCGAGCTATCTGCAGGACTGGGGCCGCGCGGGCACTCCGCTCCTGTGGCGATTCGATTCGAAGGTCGCCGGATCGGGCGCCCACGGCGACCTCAACGCGCACATCATCGACATGGCGCGCTTCATCACCGGCGAGGAGTTCAGCGAGGTCTCGGGGGCGATCGAGAAGACCTTCGTGACCGATCGCGAGATTCCCGCGGGCGGCGGCGGTGCGATCTCCGGCAAGGGCGGACGCAAGTCCGCAAAGCGCGGCCGCAGCACCGTCGACGACTGCGTGCTCTTCCTGGCTCGCTTCTCCGGAGGCGCCGTCGGCACCTTCGAGGCGACGCGGCTCGCGACCGGCAACCAGAACCGCAACCAGATCGAGGTGAACGGCGAGAAGGGCTCGATCCGCTTCGACTTCGAACGGATGAACGAACTGCTCTGGTGGGACGACACGCTGCCGTCGAAGCTCCGCGGCTGGAGCCGCATCATGTGCACCAACGGCGGCGACCACCCCTACGCGGGGGCGTACTGGCCGCCGGCGCACCTGATCGGCTACGAGCACGGCTTCGTGAGCGAGTGCGCGGACATCGCGCTCGACCTCGCCGATCGCGCGCCGGTGGCGCCGATCCCCGACTTCGCCGACGCCTTCGAGACCCAGCGCGTGCTCGAGGCGGCGATCCGCTCCGCACGCGAGCGTCGACCGGTGGCGATCCGGGAGGTGAGGTAGGTTCACGTCGGACCGCGAGCCGACGAGATCCGTTGAATCGGCTCCCGCTTCAGGGGCGGTTCACGTCCGGGCGCTCGCCGACGCGCCTTGCCCCGGCGCCCGCGAAGATCGACCGCCGCGAGACTCCGGAGTTTCGGCAGCGACCGGCCGATCCGGGAGTTCGCCGGGCTAGACTCCGCCGTCCAATCCAAACGACTCCCCTGCGCCTCGGTGCAGGCCGCGAAGCCGCTATCGAGCGGCTTCCGCTTCTTTGGGGGCGCTGGAGGTCGCAGAGAA
>CAZTMB010000038.1:21765-24913 GCA_964614695.1 uncultured Isosphaeraceae bacterium
GAAGCCGCTATCGAGCGGCTTCCGCTTCTTTGGGGGCGCTGGAGGTCGCAGAGAAGATCCGGAGCCGCCCGTGCATCGCCCCGGGACCATCGTCTACGTCGACGGCTTCAACTTCTACTACGGCGCCGCGCGTCCGATCGGCGAACGCTGGGTCGATCTCGAAGCGTTGAGCAGGGCCTTGCTTCCTCGCAATCGGATCGTCGAGGTCAGGCTGTACTCGGCGATGGTGTCGGAACGACCCGGAGATCCCGGGAAGCCGATTCGGCAAGCGACCTACCACCGAGCGCTGCTGACCCGGCCGACGGTGCGTCTGGTGCTCGGCCACTTCCTGACGCATCGCCGGAAGATGCCGCTCGCGAGCACTCCGAGCGAGCGAGTCGAAGTCCTGCACACCGAGGAGAAGGGCACGGACGTCAACCTCGCCACCGACCTGATCCACGATGCGCATCGAAGGCGGTTCGAAGTCGCGGTCGTGGTCAGCAACGACAGCGACCTCGCCAGACCCATCGCCGTCGTCTCGGAGGATCTGGATCTGCCGGTGGGGCTCGTGAATCCGCAGCGCCATCGGCAAAGCCGCACGCTCGCTCGCCACGCCAGCTTCCTCAAGACGATCCGACCGAACGACCTCCGAAGCCACCGGCTTCCCGACCGGATCGAGGATCGCCACGGGGTGATCCTGCGGCCCGATGGCTGGTGATGAACCTTCCGTCCAGTCCTTGAACCCCCTCCCCGCCCCCCCGTACGATCTCCGCCCCTCGCGGCGGTCCGATCGCCGCGTTTTCCGCCTTCCAGACGGACCTTCGCGTTGACCGATTCCGCCGCCATCGCCCACCGCGCCGCCGCCAGCGCCGGCCGCGCGCTCGAGGCCCTCCGCAGCCTGCAGCGCGACGACGGGCACTGGTGCGCGGAACTCGAAGGCGACTCGATCCTGCAGAGCGAGTACCTCCTGATGAAGTGGATCCTTCGTCAGGAGGACCGGCCGCTCGCGGACGGCCGCGGGCCGGAAGCACTTCGCCGGATCGCCGATCAGCTGCGGCATCAGCAGCGCGAGGACGGCGGCTGGGGCCAGTACCCCGGCTCCTCGATCGACGTGAGCGCGACGGTCAAGGGATACTTCGTCCTGAAGCTCTACGGCGACTCGCCCGAGGCGCCGCACATGCGGAAGGCCCGCGAACGCATCCACGAACTCGGCGGCGCCGAGCGCATCAACACCTACAGCCGCTTCTTCCTGGCCTGTCTCGGGCAGGTCTCGTGGAAGGCGATGCCGGAGATTCCTCCGGAGATCGTGCTGCTGCCCCGATGGTGCTACTTCCACCTCGACAAGGTCGCGGCATGGACCCGCACCATGATCGTGCCGCTCGCGGTGACGAGCGCGCTGCGCCCGGTGCGAGAGCTCCCGAAACACCTCCACATCGACGAGCTCTACCTCGACGAGAAGGCGCGGCATCGCCTCCCCATGAAGGCGGACTCGCCGGCGTTCTGGCGGGGCTTCTTCAAGACGGTCGACGTCCTGCTGAAGGGCGCCCGCGCCCTCGGCGGCAGCCCGTGGCGGAAGCGATCGGTCGAGCGCTGCGTCGCGTGGATCGAGACCCGCGCCGGCCAGGACGCGCCTGCGCCGACCTCGGGCCTCGGCGCGATCTTCCCGCCGATGGTCTATTGGCAGATCGTCATGCACGCGATGGGGCGTCCTCGCACCGATCCGCTCGTCAGGCGCGCGGAGCGCGAGCTCGACGAGTTCATGATCGAGGACGAGGCGAGCGGACGCATCCGCCTGCAGCCGTGCTTCTCGCCGGTGTGGGACACCGGCATCGCCCTCTACGCCCTCGCCGACTGCGGCCTCGACGAGTCGGATGCTTCGGCCGCGCGGGCCGCGGCGTGGTTGCGCTCGAAGGAGTGCACCTTCCGCGGCGACTGGATCCGCAACGTCCCGGGCGGGCCCCGCGGCAGCGGGTGGTTCTTCGAGTACGACAACGCGTGGTATCCCGACGTCGACGACACCGCGATGGTGGCGATGGCCCTCGAGCGCACCGGCGGCGAGGCGAACTCCGCCGCAGGCCGTCGCGGCGTCGAGTGGATCCTCTCGATGCAGAACGAGGACGGCGGCTGGGCGGCGTTCGACCGCACGCAGCACCGCGCGATCCTCGAGTACGTCCCCTTCGCCGATCACAACGCGATGCAGGATCCCTCCTGCCCCGACATCACCGGCCGCGTGCTCGAGTGCCTTTCGTGGCACGGCCTCGATCGAAGCAATCCCTCGATCGAACGCGCCATCCGCTACATCAAGAGTCACCAGCGCTCCGACGGCTGGTTCTTCGGGCGTTGGGGCGTCAACGGGATCTACGGTACCTGGCAGGCGGTGATCGGGCCGATCCGATGCGGCGAGCCGCGCACGAGCGCGTGGATCCAACGGGCCGGCGCGTGGATCAAGTCGATCCAGAAGCACGATGGCTCCTTCGGCGAGACCGCGAACTCCTACGAGGACGAATCGCTCGTCGGCACCGGCCCCTCGACCGCGTCGCAGACGGCGTGGGCGGCGATGATCCTGCAGGAGGTCTACGGACCGAACGATCCCGATCTGGCTCGCGCGATCGCGTGGCTCTGCGCGACGCAGCTCGATGAAGTCGCCGCGGCCGACCCGTCGCGCAATCCCGACGGCGACCCGGCGGGATCGTGGTGCGAGACCGAGTTCACCGGCACCGGCTTTCCGAAGGTCTTCTACCTTCGGTACCACCTTTACCGCCTCTACTTCCCGCTGATGGCGCTCGGGCGCTTCGCGACGGCGCGGGGCGCAAGCGTCGAATCGGCGAGCACCGAGACGGCGATCCCGGCCGTCTGACGGCAAGGGGCCCTTCGAATTCGATGGACGCGACGGCCGCGGGCGAGCCGCACGACGGGTCGTGTCGCGGCGTCTGCCGGACTCCGGTCGGTCGCCGGGAGGCGCGCCCGTCGCCATCCGGAAGCGCGACCCGCAACCGACTCAGAAGAAGGAACTTGCGGCCCTCAAAAAATCTTGCGCTCGTGTCAGCGATGACACTGAGATTCGGAGAGGCCGATGCATGATCTCGTCTCACGCACACCCTCGTGCCCATCCAACCCGGAGTTCATCATGCCGCGCCTCGCAAGCCTCTTCGACCGCCTCCTGCATGTC
>CAZTMB010000039.1:0-1800 GCA_964614695.1 uncultured Isosphaeraceae bacterium
ACGCCAGCCCCGACAGCCCCGTCAGGCCCAGCGGTTCGCGGCTGAAGAAGGGCTCCGCCGAGGCGGTCCCGATGCGACTTCCGAAGAAGACGCCCGCCGCGTTGATCCAGTCGGGAATGCGACGGTTGCGCTCCGGCACCACGAACTGGCTCTCGTAGGCGAGGATCGCCTCGAGCTTGCGCTCGGCGAAGCCGGTGGTGTCGATCAGGAACGATGGATCCGGCACGATCCGCAGGTGCGTGCACCAGTAGTGGAAGAGCCACTTGGGATAGATGGGCTCGCCGGGCAGGTCGGTCTTCGTGAGCTTCGCGTCGAAGCGCGCGTCCTCGACGATGCGGGTGGTCGCGACGTGGTCGGGATGCGCATCGATCGGGTAGGGCGTGAAGATCACCTCGATCGCGTGACGGCGGATCACGCCCGCGACGCCGTGCCGCGCCTCGACCGAGTGCACCACCTCGCGGTTGGGCAGGTGCAGGCACTCGCGGGTGACGCCGAGGATCTCCGCGGCCTTCATCGCCTCGCGAGCGCGGATCTCGGGCGTCCCGTGGGGCGTGGGCTCGCCGTTGGTCATGTCGAGCAGATGCACGCGATGGCCGTCGGCGACGAGCCGCGCGATCGTGCCGCCCATGCCGAGCTCCTGATCATCCGGATGCGGGCCGACGACGAGGATGTTCACGGGAAGGGCTCCATGCGGGCGGTTGCGAGAGGCCGCGATCGTAGGGGACGCGCCGTGACGCGAGTCACTCGAAGAGCGTGGCGACGCGACGTTCCATCTCGTCTCGCAGCCGCTCGGTCAGCTCGCGGTCGCCGGACCGCTCGGCGTGGCGGAACTCCGCGGCGAGCAGCGACAACTCCGCAAGATCGCGGCGTCGGTCGACCATGAACGCGGTGCGATCCGGGGGGATCGCGAGGCACTCGATCGCGCCGATCGCCCCGGCCGGAAGCGTCTCGAGCTCCGTCCCGATCGCCTCTTCGATCGCGATGGCGACCGCCGCGAAGGGCTGCACGCGCCTCCAGCCCTCGAGATGCCGACGCGTCGCGGGGAGATCGCCCCGAAGCCAGGCGTCGAGCGCGAGCGCCACCCGCGGTGCGAGTGCCGCGATCGAGGCGTCGATCGCCTCGGGCGCGACGAGCACCCCCGCCCACTTCGCGAGTCGCGCGCCGGCGGAGCCGCGCGGCGAAGCCGCTTCTCCCGAGGACGCGATCTGGAGCAGTTCGCGCAGCAGCCGAGTCGACTGAGCGCTTGAGTCCATTTCCTCTGCGCGATCGGAGGTCCACGCCACGATCCACGCGCGACGTTGCGCGTCGAGACGTTCGGCGATCGCGGCGCGGGAAGAAGCGATCGGTTCAGGCAACGACGGCGTCGGATCGCGCAGCGCCGACTCGAACGGCACCGGACGAAGCGGCTGACTCGCGAGCAGGCGATCGATCTCCCGCACCGCCTGCGGACGCGCCAAGGCTTGACTCAGCGGCGCCGCCATCGCGCGGACCCGCATCGCCGCAGGCTGCATCGCGCGGCGGTCGATGGCGCCGACCGACTCGACGAGTCGCGAGAGCAGGATCAATCGCTCGAGGTCGGCCGCATGCGACGCCTCCGCCGCGAGCGCCGCGGCGATCGCGAGGTCGCGATCCGCCTCCGAGGACTCCTCGATCGCGCGGCTCCAGCGAGCCGTTGCCCGGCGATGGCTGTTGCGGAGGGTGGCGCGAAGCGCCCGCAGCTCGCGGTGGATCTCGATCGCGGCGAGTTCGTTCGCCCGCTGTTTGAACATCCGCATCGAATCGAGCAAGGGGGATCGCTCG
>CAZTMB010000039.1:1900-24530 GCA_964614695.1 uncultured Isosphaeraceae bacterium
GCGGCGCGGGGCCCGCATCGACTCGCGGCCAATGGCTCTGCGGATTCCCGGCAACATCGGCGAGCAGTGCCTCGAGCAGCGGCGTGAAGGTGGACGCGAGCGCCGCGTCGAGATCGGCGTCGCGGCCGCCCGCGGCTTCGCCGAGTCGCGCCGGATCGGCCTCGGTGAAGCGCGAGAGCAGGAGCCGCGCGTAGTCGTTGGCGCGTCGCACTGCCGGATCGACCTCGGCCCGGTGGATCGACGCGATCGCGCGATCGAGATCCCGACGCGAGTGGGCAAGGCGAAGCCCCGCGAGCCGAGCGACCGGCGTGGCGTCGCGTGCCGCAAGGAGTGCGATCGCGAGCCGCCGGACCTGGCGTCTCGCCGCGACTGACGGCTCGTCGGCACGCAGGTCGTTCGTCTCGCTCTCGAGGGAACGAAGCATCTCGCGCAGCGCCGCGTCCGAGGCAAGCCGCGGCGCCGGATCGAGTTCGAGCGTGCGCTCCTGCGGAACTCCAGCGAGGAGCGGACTGGCAAGGAGCAGCGAGACCGTCGTTGCGATCGTGTTCGCGAACGTCGGCCGCGGGCGCTGCGGGCTCATGGTGCCTCGGCGATCGCAGGATCGCCCGCGTAGCGGATCCACATGAGGCAGAGGCCATGGGCCGGCATGGTGGGTCCGGCAAGGCGTCGATCGCCGCTTCGGAGAATCTCTTCGATCCGATCGGGTTCGCAGCGTCCGCGGCCGACCTCGTGCAGCGTGCCGGCGATGATCCGAACCATGTTGTAGAGGAAGCCGCTCCCCGCGACGTCGATCTCGAAGGAGCCCGGCGCCGTCTCCCGCACCTCGCACGAATGGATGGTGCGGACGGTCGTCTTGCGGCCGTGGTCGATCTGCGCAAAGCCCGCGAAGTCGTGTTCGCCGAGCAGGCGATGCGCCGCGTCCTTCATGCGGGCAAGATCGAGCGGAGCACGAGTCCACGCGATCGTGCGGCGATCAAGCAGCGGCGGCCAACGGTCGGGCGGAATCGCGCTCGCAAGGCGATAGCGATACGACTTGCTCACGGCTCCGGCGATCGGATCGAAGTCGTCCGCGGCGATCGAGGCCTCGCGCACCTGCACGTCCTCGGGCAGGCGCGACGTGATCGCAAGCGGCAGCCGCTCGACCGGCATCGAGAACTCCGCGTCGAACGCCGCGACCTGCCCAAGCGCATGGACGCCCGCGTCGGTGCGGCTCGCCCCGGTCACCACGATCGGCTGACGAAGCACCCGCGTGATCGCCTCGGCAAGCACGCCCTGCACGGTGCGCAGCGGATCGCCGTCGGGCGGATGCTGGGCCTGCCAACCGTGGAAGTCGGTTCCCTCGTAGGCGACGAGCAGTCGGAGGCGCGGCATCGCGAGGCTCGCGACGCTCAGCGTCCGAAGAGGTTCGTCGTCGGGAACATGCCCTTGCTCTCGAAGTAGCCCAAGGCCTCCTCGACGCTGCGGAAGATCTTCGTCGCGGTCTCGGTGATGAACGGGCTCGGCGCCTTCTTCGGCTTCCACACCACGTAGACCTCCTTGGTGTGCTCGAAGGCGTGCTGCAGTTCGCGCTCGACGCCCGAGGAGAGCCCCGGCACGCCGCCGGGCAGTTCCGGGATCAGCGAGACGATCATGTCCGACTGGTCGATCAGCTTGAAGTCCCGCATGTAGATCTGGCCGTCGATGTCGCCGGCGATGTCGAGGACCTCGCGCACCGGCAGCCGCATCGGCGGCGCGGTGCCGGCCTTGCCGAAGCCGTGGCTCGTCACCTCGATGAAGTCCTGGCCGTCGCGGGCCGCGGCGATCGCGCGGTCGAGGAGGAGCTTCTCGTCGACGTCGCCGGGGTCGAAGGCGATGAAGTGCTTGGCGATCGCGGCGCGGAACTGGTCGATCTCCTCGAGCACGTCGGGCAGGTCGACGACGTGGCTCATCGGGAAGCTCGGGTAGACCTTGCGCATCTCCGGCCGCGTCACGAGCCGCAGGCAGGTCTCGGTGGTCTCGGCGATGCGGCCGCGGCTGACGATGTAGAAGCGGTTGCGTCCGCCGAGGGCGTCGGCGAGGAGCTCGGTCGCGAGGATCTCCTCCTCGCGCCACACCATGCAGTCCTTCAGAGTCGCGTCGATCACGTGCTCGGCGTGGAGGCGCCGATGCACCATCTCCACGTTGTCGACGAGGCAGATGAACATGTCCGGCTCGAACCGCTGCATGAGGTCGAAGTCGAACGCGCTGAAGAGCCCGTGCCGCCAGCGGAAGGTGGCGTGCGTGTTGACCATCACGTTGCGATGATCGTCGGCGGGCGAGGTGGCCGAGATGACGTCGCGGAAGGCGGCGCGTCGCAGGGTCGCGAGGCGGCTGAGCGAGAGGTCGAGGATGCGGCCCGGGCGCACGTCGGGAGCCTCGGCGTACATCATGTCGCCGAGGTGGAAGATCTCGAGGCGCTCGCCCTCCTCGCGGGCGAGTCGCCCGACCGCATCGAGATAGGGCTTCTTCTCGACGCCGACCTGTCCGGTCACGATGGCACGCATGGCGGATCTCCTGGCCGCATCGATCCATCGCGATGCGGCGCCTTCTCGTCGGACCTTCTCGATCGGTATCGGCGAAGCCAGTCGGCCTTCGCGCGGGGGAGCGGATGCTTGCTTCGCCAGGCCTGCATGATCGCGGGGATCGCGACGCTCACGAGGAGCACGCCGACGATCACCGAACTGACCAGCGTCACCGTGCCGGCGAGGTCGTTCGAGCCGAGGTGGCGCCCGATCATGTAGCCGACGCCGACCTGCATCGGCACCGTGAAGAGGCAGCAGATGCACTCGACGAGCAGGAAGCTCCGCCACGGCATGTGCAGCAGCGCCGCGGCGGTGAGGACCGGGCTTCGCGTGCCGGGGATGAAGCGGGCCGCCACGAGCACCCAAGGTCCGCGGCGATCGATCTGATGCTTGACCTGCAGCAGGCGCTTCGGATGGACGAACCGCTTGAACCAGCGGCGATGCAGGAGCGGCGTCCCGAAGGTGCGGAGGTTGAAGAACCACAGCGCGTCGCCCCCGATCACGCCGACGTAGCAGGCGATGAAGACCGGCCAGAGCGGCCAGGTCCCTTGTCCGATCAGGATGCCCGCGGGCAGGTTGACCACGTCCTCCGACACCGGGATCCCGATGCCCGAGAGCATGAGCAGCCCGAAGACGATCAAGGGGCTCCAGGCGCCGAGGGCGGGTCCGTTCGCGGTCAGCCAGGCCTGAAGCTCTTCCAACGACGGAGGTCCTCGAGCGGTGCCGCAGCCTTCCTGCTGCGGGGGATCGACGAGTCTATCGCCCGATCCGCTCGCCCCGAACCATCTTCATGCGTCCGAGTCGAATCCGGCGAGCGGCTCAGGCTTGATCCGATTCGAGCAGCGCCACCACGTGGGTCTCGATCGCGCGGCCCTCGCCGATCGCATCGACCTTCTCGTGGGTCTTGCCCTTGACGTTGACCCGATCGGTCGTGCAGGCGAGCAGTTCCGCGATCAAGCGGGCGATCTCACCCTTCACCGGCCCGATCTTGGGGCGTTCGCAGACGATCGTGACATCGAGGTTCCCCACCCGGAACCCCGCCTCCCGCATGCGCTTCGCCGCTTCGGCGAGAAAGAGCCGCGAGTCCTGGCCGTCCCAGGCGGGGTCCTGGTCCGAGAACAACTGGCCGATGTCGGGCTGGCCGAGCGCGCCGAGCACCGCGTCGGTGACCGCATGCAGAACCACGTCGCCATCGGAGTGTCCGACCGGACCGACCGGATGCTCGAAGCGGATTCCGCCGAGGACGAGCGGTCGCCCGGATCCTTCGGGCGGCGGCGGCTCGAGGCGGTGGAGGTCGTAGCCGTGGCCGATGCGAAATCGCGGCGAGGTCATCGCCGGACGATATCGGCGTCCCGATTTCGACGCTTTGTCGCAGCCTTCGCCGGGAGGTTGGTCGATAAGAGCGATTCGCCGAGCGGCGTGCGGAACCGCCGCGAGTCGATCCTCGCTCCACTTCCAAGACCCATGCGCACCCTTCGAACCGCCCTTGCCGCCACGGCGCTCGCCTCGCTGTTCGCGATTCCCGCCTGCTACGCGCCCGACGGCGGCTTCATGCCGGCGACCGGTCGCGGCTTCACCTACATCTCGACGCCGTTCAAGCCCTTGACGGTGACGCTCGTCGACGTGCGGACGGAGGAGCCCTTCTTCGTGATGGCGATCCCGCCGGGGCAGCAGTTGACCTTCAAGTTCCTCGAAGGCAAGGGCGACGACGAGGTGTGGACGCCCGACGTCATGCAGTGGCAGCTCTTCGACGAGGCTTCGACCTTCGGCAAGTTGTCGAACCAGATGACCGTGCCGCCGGCGAGTTGCCGCCGCATCGACGTCACGCTGCGTCCGGCGCCGGAGAATCCGCCGGTGCCCGACGACGAGCAGATGCAGATCTACGACCCGATGCTGAAGGAGCCGTGGTGGACGCCCGAAGGCGGTCCCATGCCCGACAGCAAGCCGCGCATCTACGACTGATTCCTCTAAGGCTGATCGTCCGGGATCGATCGAGCCCGAAGCCTCGAACGCTCCGCATCGGCATGACCGGTCGGCGCGGTCGCGGAAGGTGCGGTTCGCGCGCGGCCCGGGACGTCGTCTCCGGCGTTCCACGACTCGACTCGCCCACCGCGAGTCTCGGGGGAAGCGCAGGCGATCGGTAGACTCCGCCCCATGGCGATCGCAGAGCCGCTCACCGTCGGCATCGACCTCGGCGGCACGAAGATGCAGGTCGGCGTGGTCGATGCGAAGAACCGCGTGCTGGGGGAGTGTCGACGGAAGACGCGAGGCGAGGAAGGCCTTCGTGCGGTCGTCGAGCGGATGCGCGAGTCGGTCGAGCGGGCGTGCGCCGATGCGGGCGTCGAACCTTCACGGATCGCGGCGGTCGGGGTCGGGGCGCCCTCCGCGATCGATCATGCGCGGGGGATCGCGATTCGCGCGGTGAACCTCGGTTGGACCAACGTGCCGCTGCGGGACCTCCTCAAGAAGGCGCTCGGCAGACCGGTCGCGCTCGACAACGACGTCAACGTGGCCGCGTGGGGCGAGTCCTCGCTCGGCGCGGCGCGTGGCATGCGCGACGTGATCGCGGTCTGGGTCGGCACCGGAGTCGGAGGCGGGCTCGTGCTCGACGGTCGTCTGCATCGCGGGCACTTCTTCACCGCCGGCGAGATCGGCCACACCGTGGTCGATCCCGCGGCGGCGCCGGGGCTCCGCACGATCGAGGAGATCAGCAGCCGGACCGGCATCGTGCACGCGCTTCGTCGCCTGATGCCGGCGAACGATCCGTCGCCGCTCGCCCGTCGTCTCGCGGAGCAGGGCGGCCCGCGGATCGGATCGTCGATGATCGCCGAGGCGTTTGCGCAGGGGCACCCGGTCGTCGTCTCGGTGATCGATCACGCCGCGTCGCAACTGGGCCTGGTGCTCGCGAACCTCGCGACGGTGGTCTGCCCCGAGGCGATCGTCCTCGGCGGCGGGGTCACCGAAGCGCTCGGCAAGCCGTGGATCGCGCGCGTGAAGACGGCGTTCGACCGGTGGGTCTTCCCGGAGACCCTTCGCGCCTGCCGCGTGCTGGCGAGCGATCTCGGCGATCACGCCGGCATGCTCGGGGCGGCGCTGCAGGCCCGGGAACTGCTCAAGGCCTGAGGCGTTCGCCGCGTTCGGGCGCGATCCGGGCCGGAGACGAGCCCTGCGGCGACCATCGCGAAATCGAGTCGGGATCCTCGCGTTGGCGGCGACCTCGCCGGCGACGGCGGCTTTGCCTTCGTCTTCGGGTCTCGCGAACAGACATGTCTCTCGATCGAACCTTCTCGATGCCGCGCCCGATGCGTTGTCCGCTCGCCCCGCTCGTGATCATCGGCGGGGCGTTTCTCGTGGCGGATCCAGCCTCGGCAGCCGAGACCCTCGACTACGTCCCGCTCGTGGCGGTGCCGCTGCCGGGAACGCATCCGGTCATGAACGGTCAGGTCTCGAACGGCGAGCGCTTCGGCCGCGCGGTGACCGGGCTCGGCGACGTCGATGGCGATGGCGTGCCGGACCTCGCGGTCGGCTCGCGCAGCGACGGCGATGGCGGCGAGGACGCGGGTGCGGTCTACGTCATCTTCATGAACCGCGACCTCTCGCCGCGCGAGGCGGTCAAGATCGGAGCGGGCTCGGGCGGCATGCCCGCGTCCGAGATCGCCGCGGGCGACTTCTTCGGCTACGGCGTCGCCGGTCTTGGCGATCTCGATGGCGACGGCGTCCCGGACCTGGCGATCACGTCGCCCAACGCCGAGCCGGCGGGGTCGCCCGCGAACGCGAATCAGGGCGCGCTCTTCATCTGCTTCCTGCGGCCCGACGGCTCGGTACGTGAACACACGCGACTCGACTCGCAGGATGGCTTGCCGCTCGTCGTCGGCGACTCCTTCGGACAGGGGCTCGCGAGCCTCGGGGATCTCGATGGCGACGGACTCGTCGATCTTGGCGTGGGCGCGCCCGGGGCCGACGATGGCGCGATGAACGCGGGGGCGTTCTTCGTCGTGCGCGTGTCGGCAAGCGGAACGCTCCTCGGCTGGAACCGCTTCAGCCGCTCGACGCATCCGCAGTGGCTGCCGCTCGAGTCGATCGACAACTTCGGCGGCCGCGGCAGCGCGGCGGTGGGGGATCTCGATGGCGACGGCGCGGTCGAGGTGGCGGTGGGCTGCTATCGCGACGACGACGGCGGCGTCGATCGCGGCGCGGTGTGGCTGCTCTCGCTCGCGCCGAGCGCGAAGGGCGGCGTCTCGCTCGCGCGAGCCTCGAAGATCTCCTCGACCGCCGGGGGCTTCGACGGGCCGCTCGGTGAGGGCGATCTCTTCGGGATGACCGTCGCGCCCCTTGGCGATCTCGACCGCGACGGCGTCGCCGATCTCGCGGTCGGCAACAACCTGATGGATCTCGGCTCGCCGAACGCAGGCGGGCTCTTCCTGCTCGGGCTCGATCCACAGGGCGTCGTGCGATCTCAGGCGCTCGTGGGCGAGGGCACCGGCATGCCCGGGCTCTCGTTGATTCCCGGTGAACGCTTCGGCCGGGCGCTCGCGAACGTAGGCGACCTGCGTGGTGACGGCAGCGTGGTCCTCGCCGTCGGCGCCGGCGCGGGCGTCGATGGAGGTCGGCTCTGGCTGGTCGCGATCGGCGCGCGGCGAACGCCCGACCTCGATGGCAACGGTGCGGTAGACGGGGCGGATCTCGCGGTGTTGCTTGCGGCATGGGGCAGCGCGGGCAGAGCGGATCTCGACGGGTCGGGCAATGTCGATGGCGTGGATCTCGCGATCCTGCTCGCGGCGTGGAAGTGACCGCCGCATGGGTCCGGCGCTCGAGCGGACCGTGCCGATAGACTCCCGCGGAACTGCCCCCGTAGCTCAGCTGGATAGAGCAAGCGCCTTCTAAGCGCTAGGTCGCCCGTTCGAGTCGGGCCGGGGGTGTGGGAACACTCAAGCCTCGCACCCATGCCGCTTCTCGTCTCGCAGATCGACGCCCAGTCCAGCGTTCGGCAGCGCGCGCTGCTCTGGCGTCTCATGCTTGCCGTGCTCGGCCTGCTGGCGACGCTCTTCGTCGCGGCGGCGGGCTACGTCGCGTTCGGGCCGGACGTGGCCGGTCACCAGATGGGATTTCTCGAGGGGCTGTGGAACGCCCTCAACGCGGTCACGACCGCGGGCGACTTCTCGAGCGATCTCAGCCCGGGACAGAAGGTCTGGACCGGCATCTCGCTCATCCTCGGCGGCGCCTGCCTGGCCTTCGGCGTGAGCAATCTCACCGGTCTGCTCGTCTCCACCGCGATCTTCCATGCCAGGGAGCAACGACACGTCATGCGAAAACTCGCCGGACTCTCGGGTCATCTCATCATTTGCGGATACGGAGACTCGGGGGCTGCGATCGCCACCAAGGTTCGAAAGCCCGGGCAGGAGGTGGTGGTCGTCGAACTCGATCCGGCCCGCGCCCTCGCCGCCTCGAACGCGGGCTACTTCGCGATCGAAGGCAACGCCGCCCACGACACCACGCTGCGGCAGGCGTCGATCGAGACCGCCGAGACGATCGTGATCACGATGGGGCTGCATCCTGAGAAGATCGCGACCGTGCTCATGGCCCGCGGGATGAACAAGTCGCTCTTTGTCGTCTCCGCGGCGGGCAGCGATTCGGGGCAGGAGTGGCTGTCGACCGCTGGTTGCGATGTGGTGCTGCGCCCGCAGGAACTGATCGCCGCGGAGGTCGCGCGTCAGATCGCGATGCGAAGCGCGGCTCCAGCGGGCGGCTGAACCCGTGCCTCAGGCTTGGAACGCGCCCGCCGCCCCCGCGGCTCGGCTCGCGGCGACCGCGATGTTGCGAAGCATGCGGAGCCGGCGGGCCTCGGGGCAGTCGAGTCGAGGCGCCTCGGCGCGGACTCGAAGCGACGCCTCCGAGACCGTCGTCGCCGAGGGCTCGTCTGCAGCACGGCGGCGCAGCGCCGCACGATCGCACTCGAGCAGTCCCCAGCCCTCGGGAAGCTCGCGCGAGCGCACGAGTCCGCGCGGACAGGCGATCAGCAGATGGTCGCCGAGCCGGTAGCGCCGGCAGAGGTCGAACTTGCTCCGACCGTAGAGATCGCGCTCGATCCGCTCGATGCGAGCGAGTGCCTTCCGATAGGCGCCGATCTGCGTCGCGGCGAAGTCCCAGGTCTCCGCGTCCTCGAAGAGGCCCGCCTCGACCTTGCGGAGATGTGGCTCGTGGCGCTTGATGCGGAGCTCCTCGATCCGCCGCGCCGAACGACGCAGCCGCTCGCGCTCGGCGAGGAGCGCCTCGCGGCGATCGTCGTTGCGGAAGAAGTCGCCGCGGCTCTGCTTGCACTCGACGAGGATCACCCGGGGACGCCTTGGTCCGCGGCGCGAGCGAGGCTGGCGTTCGGCCGCCGGCTCGAAGAGCGAAGGCCCGGCATCGCGGACCGCCTCGGGCGGGATCGGTTCCGGCAGAGCGTCGCCTTCGACGTGATCGAGCCAGCCCGCGACGTCGACGCGGAAACGCCCGATCGGACAGGCGACCTCGGTGGCGACCGCGCGGCATCCGATCGAACGGAGCCAGGCGATCGCGAGCGACTTCAACAGACGATGGGTCCGCGTTTCCAAGGCGTCCTCCATGCAGGATCGGGCGGAGGTTCCCGCGTCCCTGCGGGATCATTCGATTGTGATGGGGTGGCTCCCGCGATGGAACGGTCCGATCGGCGATCGGCGACAAGTCGCGGAACCCGCAGACGGCTTTGCGGCCCCGAGCGTCCCCCGGAGCCGGCTCGCGCCGCTTCGTTCGCCGAAAGGAGATTCCCATGAGCACTCCCCACACCGTCGACTCCGCCGCCCGCTGGTACGAAGCCTGGCCGGCCGCGATGAACCACATGAAGGAATCGTGCCCGGACGCCACCCGCGGCTTCGGGGGTCTGTTCTCCGCCACCATGAAGGAAGGATCGCTCTCGGCACTTCAGAAGGAACTGATCGCGCTCGGCATCGGGCTCGCCACGCGCTGCGAGCCGTGCATGCTCGCGCACGTGCAGAAGTGCCTGAAGCTCGGCGCGACGCGCGAGCAGTTGCACGAACTCGCTGGCGTGGCGGTGATGATGGGCGGCGGTCCGGTCTACACGTACGTCCCCAGCCTCGTCGCCGCGATCGAGGCGTGCGAGCGTCAGGCGGTCGCCACGGACTGACCGCGATCGGCGGGTCGGAGTTCTCAACCCGCATGCGGATGCGATCCGATCAACGGGCGTCGGAAGGCGCTTCGAGGCAGCCGTCTCGCCATGGCCGGCTTCGTGGCGGGCTTCCTCCGCAACCGATCACGTCCTGACGGGAACACGATGCCGCGGCGCCCCGTCGCGGCGATCGAACTCGCTGCTCGCATCCATGACCCACACCTCCGCCCCGACGCTGCTGACCGACGACTCCTACGACAGCCTTCTGCAGGAGGTCGATCGCCTCGCGACGGGGGTCCGCACCACGCTGCGGCGATGCTTCGAGACGACGTTGCTGCCGGGAACCGGCGCCCGGGGATGCGGACGGGCGCTCGGCCTGCGTCGGAACCTCGCGTGGAAGATCTTCGCGATCGCCCACTCGGCGGACTTGCCTTCGCTGCTTCGGGCCTTGCCGGGTGACTCCGGGTGGACGCTCGCGTTCGAGGCGATCGAGCGGACCGGGCGATGCGACCCCGCGGCCCTCGCCGACCTCCGGAACGCGGTGCAGGCGTTGAGCGATCGGATCTCCGCCGAGCGGGTCGATCCGGCGGCGCTGCGGGCGATCGGTTCGGGATCCCTCGAGTCGGTCTCCGAACGCCGTGCCATGCAGCGGTCGCGGCGATCGGCGTTCACCGCCTCGAAGCAGATCTACGGTGTCCACGCCCGGGCGCGGATCGGCACGTTCCTCGTCGCGCCGTCTCGCGGCGACGGCGAACCGATGGTCGATCTCGCGGCGCTCACGATCATCGAAGGACTCGATCGCACCCGGCCGGGACCGTCGTTCCCGATGTATCAGCGGATCCGCACCCATCGGGCCGGGGTCTCGGGAACGCGGTTCGGCGCGGATCTGATTCCGGGGGACCTGGCGCCGCTCGTGCCGTCGCTCTCCTCCGAAGGTGCGGTCCCGGAGGAGATTCGCCTCGCCGCGGGAACCGACGATCGCGAGCAGGACTTCTTCGAGTTCGTTCAGCGGAGTCCTCGCCGCGTAGGGCCGCTGCGAGCAGCGTTCGCGGAGTGTTCGCGTCGAGTGGCCTCGCCCATGGCCAACGGTGAGGATGTGCTCGCCGAACTGCGCATGCCCACGCCGATGCCGGTCGAGACCGTCGTGTTCGACGTGCTGATCCACCGCGACCTTCCCCGCGGCAGCGAACCAGCGGCTTCGATGTACGGCCACGCCGCCGACTCGTCGCGCCTTACCCGCTGGCACGAGAACCATCGCCTCCCGCTCGAGAGGGAGTTGGGCGAGATCGGGTCGCTTCGCCTTCCGCAGGCCTTGATCGATGCTCGGGAGGCCTATGCGTCGTTGCTTGAGTTGGGCGCCAAGACGATCGGACGTCCGCTCTCGGAGTTCCAGGCGTATCGAGTCGTCGTGCCGTGGCCGCCGATGCACGCTTCGCTGCTCGTGACCTGGCGCCTTGCGGAACGCTGACGACGAACGCCCGTCGCGGCCCTCCGCGACGCTGGACCTCCCTCGACGATCGCGGCCGCAATCGCGTCGGGCGCGACTCGTTGCGGCGGCCCGCGCCACCGCGTGATCGGCACGCGGGTGGCGAGCACCCGAGCAGAGAGGCGTCCCATGCGCATCGGCGAGGTGATTGGTCCGGTCCGCGAGCGTTCGAGTCGGGGCTGCTTGGGCGTGCTGGTCATGGCGGTCTCCGTGGGAAGCGTCGCGTGCGGCGGCGGTCGCGAGGGTGGGGACGAGGCGGCGCGATCGAGCGTTCCGGCATCGACGTCGCAGGTCGCGACCGGCGTAGGGGACGGTCTCGACACGGGCTCGGCGATGGCCGAGGGCGTGGGGATCGCAGGGGATGGCGGAATCGACGTTCAGGCGGCGCTCGCCGCGGCCGCCGAGCAGGCGGCGGCGTACTCGCGTCGATTCCAGGGGCATGCGCTCCTCGTCATGCTCGACGGCGAGGTGGTCTTCGAGCGCTACGAGGACGGCTGGAGCGAGTCGCGGCGCCATCCGCTGGCGAGCGGCACGAAGAGTTTCGTCGGCGTGCTCGCGGCCGCCGCGGTCGAGGACGGCCTGATCACGTGGGACCAGCCGGTCTCGACGGTGATCGACGAATGGCGCGAGGATCCGATCAAGTCGCGGATCACGGTTCGTCAGCTGCTCGATCTCTCGAGCGGTCTCGATCCGGCGGACGCGACGCTCGGGAGCGGCGGCAGAGGCGTGCTCGGTCGATCGATCGGTGCGGACCGAACCCTCCGCCGCGGAGCGGGATCGCGCGGAGAGCAGGCGACGGACAAGTTCGCGGCGAGCCTCGACGTGCCGATGCGCGACGAGCCAGGCGCCCGATTCCGTTACGGGCCCAGTCACTTCTTCGCGTTCGGCGAGATGCTTGAGCGGGTGCTTGCGGAGGCTCGACGCGAGGGTCGCCTCGAGGACGAATCGCTCGAGGCGTACCTCGATCGCCGGGTGCTCGCGCCGATCGGACTCGGCGGCGTCAGCCGCGGCTGGGGGAGAGATCGTGCGGGGAACCTCAACCTGCCGGGTGGCGCCCGACTGACCGCGCGGGAGTGGGCTCGCTTCGGCGAGTTCGTGCGCCGCGGCGGCCGGGTCGACGGAGGCGAAGGAGGCGAGATCGAGGTGATCGACGAGGCGACGCTTCTTCGCTGCTTCGAGCGGAGTGCTGCGAACCCCGCCTACGGACTGACGTGGTGGCTGCCTCGCGCCGATGCGGACGAGGCGGCGCCGGAGGCCGATGGAACGCTCGGCGAGCGGCTCGTGGCGCGCGGCCTGCAGCAGCAGATGAGCCGGGTTCCCGCGGGTGCCGGTGGAGAAGATCCCGATTCGTCACTCCGGATCTGGATGGCGGCGGGACTCGGCAAGCAGCGCCTGCACGTTCTCCCGGACCACGGCCTCGTCGTCGTGCGGTTCGGCGAGAACTTCGCGGGGGTGCAGCGGTTCGACGATCGCGAGATCCTCGAGCCGATTCTCGCGGCGCTTCGGCCGGCTCCGACGCCGCCGGCGTCAAGCGACGCGGACTGAGCGGACCGCCGACTCGGCAGCCGGGCAAGGCCCTGACCGATCCTCAGGACCGACGGTCGACCGTCCGCGAGACCACCGCTTCATCCTTGATCAGCGGTCCCAATGCCGGCTGCTTGGTCTCGAGGGCCCATCGAAGCGATGGGGGCGGGGGCCGATCTCGATCACTTCGGAGATGCCATTCATCCGCTGCAGGGCGGCCGGCGAAGGATCGACGACCCTCTTTCCGCGGTAGGGGGTCTCGCCTACACTGCCTGGCTCGACGCAAACTGCGACTGGTTCTCATCTGGAGAGGATCCCGATGGCCAAGGGTTCGATTCCCGCCAAGCCCCCGATCTATATGGACAACGCCTCGACCACGCGGTGCGACCCGCGGGTCGTCGAGGCGATGCTGCCGTACTTCACCGAGATGTACGGCAACTCCTCGAGCCGCAACCACAGCTTCGGCTGGCAGGCGGAGGAGGCGGTCGACCATGCCCGCGAGCAGGCTGCCGCCCTGATCGGCGCGAACCCGAAGGAGATCATCTGGACCTCCGGGGCGACCGAGGGGAACAACCTGGCGATCAAGGGTGCGGCCCGCATGTACGCCCGCGGCCCCGAGGGCACCACCGGTCGCGGCCACATCATCACCGCCTCCCACGAGCACAAGGCGGTGCTCGACCCGTGCAAGCGGCTGCAGCGCGAGGGCTTCGACGTCACCTACCTCGATCCTCCGGCCGACGGGGTGATCACCGCGAAGGCGGTCGAGGCCGCGATGCGGCCCGACACGATCCTCGTCTCGATCATGTGGGCGAACAACGAGATCGGCACCATCAACGAGGTGCCCGAGATCGGCAAGCTCTGCCACGATCGCGAGGTCGTCTTCCACACCGACGCGACGCAGTGGGTCGGCAAGATGCCCACCGACGTCGAGCGCGACCACATCGACCTGCTCAGCTGGTCGGGCCACAAGATCTACGGCCCCAAGGGCGTCGGCGCGCTCTACGTGCGTCGCCGCAAGCCGCGGGTCCGCCTCGAGGCGATGATCGACGGCGGCGGCCACGAGCGCGGCATGCGTTCGGGCACCCTCAACGTCACCGGCATCGTCGGCTTCGGCAAGGCGTGCGAACTCTGCAAGGCGGAGATGGACGCGGAGGGCGAGCGCCTGCTCAAGCTTCGCCGCAAGCTCGAGACCGAGCTCATGAAGCGGCTCGACGTCGTCGCGGTCAACGGCCATGCCGACCGGCGGCTGCCGCACCTGACGAACATCAGCTTCGGCTTCGTCGAGGGCGAGAGCCTCATGATGGGCATCAAGAACATCGCCTGCAGCTCGGGCTCGGCGTGCACGAGCGCGAGCCTCGAGCCGAGCTACGTCCTCAAGAGCCTCGGCGTCGGCGACGAGCTCGCCCACAGTTCGCTTCGCCTTTCGCTCGGCCGCTGGTCGACCGAGGCCGAGATCGACGAGTCGATCGAGTCGATCGCGAAGGCCGTCGAGCACCTCCGCACCATGAGCCCCCTCTACGACCTGCATCAGGAGGGGATCGACATCAGCACCATCGAGTGGCAGGCGCACTAGCCGCCGCGAGTTCTTCCGCACCCCTCGGCCTTCGGGCCTTGCCTTCAGAAAGGAACGAGACCATGGCGTACAGCGACAAGGTCATCGACCACTACCAGCATCCCCGCAACGTCGGCAGCTTCGGCACCTCGAAGGAGGTCAAGGAGCGCAAGGACATCGGCGTCGGCGTCGTCGGCGCGCCCGAGTGCGGCGACGTGATGCAGCTTCAGATCAAGGTGAGCGATTCGGGCGTCATCGAGGACGCCAAGTTCAAGTGCTTCGGCTGCGGCTCGGCGATCGCCTCGAGCTCCCTCGCCACCGAATGGATCAAGGGCAAGACCCTCGACGAGGCCGCGGGCATCCGCAACACGCAGATCGTCGAGGAGCTCAGCCTCCCGCCGGTCAAGATCCACTGCTCGGTCCTCGCCGAGGACTCGATCCGCACCGCCATCAACGACTTCCGCCGCAAGAACGGCCTCGCCGAGGAGACCTCCTCCGAGACGGCCGCCGCGGCGCACTGATCGCACCCGAGCCCGTTCACCGGGCTCCGAGAGAACCACGCCATGCCAGTCATCGTCACCGAAACCGCCGCTCGCGAGATCGACAGCATCGTTCGCCAGCAGGGCCTCGACCCCGCGAAGATCCGCCTGCGGGTGGGCGTCAAGGGCGGAGGATGCAGCGGCTTCTCGTATCTCCTCGACCTGACCGAGGTGCAGAAGGAGACCGACGAGATGTGGGAGTACTCCTTCGAGCGGAAGGCCGTCCCCTCGACCGCGGCCCTCGCCAACGGTTCCGGCGGCACCGCCGTCGCCGAGGGCGGACCGTCCGAGCCCTACACCGTCCGCGTGATCTGCGACCCCAAGAGCTACCTCTACCTCGACGGCACCGTCGTCGACTTCAAGGACGAGATCATGGGACGCGGCTTCGTCTTCAACAATCCCAACGCGACGAGCAGCTGCGGCTGCGGCTCGAGCTTCAGCGCCTGAGCCGATCGTGAACCTGATTCGATCTCGACGCCCGCCGTCCCGCGACGGCGGGCGTTGTGCATGGAGGAGCGACTCGCGGGTGCGGAGAGGATTCGTCGATGCCGAGCCAGAACGATGATTCGAACCGGCGACCAGCCATGGCACGGGTGCTTCGTTCGGGCGCTTTCGGGCGCCATGAAACGGCCCGATCCGGATGCCGACCACTGGCGAGGGCGGAGCGACGAGGAGTTGATCGCGGCGGTTCAGCTGTGTCGGGAGGCGTGCTATGGACGAGACGCCGTTCGCGGAAGGATCGCGCGGGTCCTTGAAGTCGCCACCGACCTCGACTGAGAACGCGAATCAGCCTACGCCTGCCCGCGACGCCACCGCTCGAGTTCGGCGCGGCGCGGTTCCCAGTACGTCCGATCCCGGATCCGTTCGGATCGCTCCTCCTCCTCGATCGCTGCAGCGAGCTCGTCCACCGTCTCCGGTGCGGCGAGTGCGAGCAGCGGACGATGGCGCCGAGCCTGACCGGCGGATTCCGGCCATCGCGAGGCGACCTCGACAAGGATCGAAGGCGTTCGGAGTTCGGCAAGCCAGAAGGTGACCTGCTCGGGCGTCGCATGGTCGCGATGCGCGAAGTAGTCGGCTTCGATCAGCCGCCGGATCATCGGCCAGTCCTTGTCACGCTGCGTCTTCTTCGCCGCGACAAGGTCCGGAAGCGAGAGCAGATCGAGCGTGAAGCCGTCTTCGAATTGTGCGGTCGTTCGGCGTTCCCAGAGCTTCTCGAAGGGGTCGACGCCTCGCATGCTCGACATGATGTCGATCCGCATGCGAGCGACGTCGGGATGTCCGCAGCGAAAGTGGACCGCGTGCCCGCGATCGAGAACGTCGATCGAGAGGTCAGGCACCGCGATCGGAGACGCGTGAAGTTCAGCCAGCGCCGCTCGCAGACGGTTCAGGTTGTCTTCGTCGGCGAGCAGGGCCAGATCCGTGTCGCGACTAAACTCCGCCCCGCCGTAGAAGACGCACGCCTGGCCGCCCATGAGGAGTGCCTTGACCCGGTGCCCCTGCATCGAAGAAAGGACTCTGCGTATCGGGTTCGGGATCAAGCGAGCCTCCGCACGCGAGATAGGTGACCCACAGACGCTCGCTCTCCAGCCATCGCTCGATCGGCGACAGCCGATACCACTCGAGCCATTCGCCACCGTCCACAGGATCCTCGTCGCGGTCCATGACGCAAGCGTAGCCAGACGACCCGAAGTGCGGCGTTCGAGGGCATGGGCTGGTCTCGGTCCTCACCCGATCGCACGGAGCGCTGCTGCGGCGTCGTCGATCAAGGCCTGCGCCGAAAGCGGGCCGCCGACGGCCTGGCGCATCCATGCGTCGGGCGTGAGCGATCCGATCGAGCAGATTCGCTTCGTCTCCGCGGCGAGGTCCTTGCCGCGCATGAAGCTCGCGATCTGCTGCCCGATCATGCGACCAAGCGCGTAGTCGGGCAGGTAGAGCGGGTGCGCGATCATGTGCTGGTAGGCGCCGAGAATGTGATACGGATCGGCGCCGAAGTGCTCGGCGAAATGAGCCTCCCACACCTCGCGGGCGTTGCGGAGAAGCGCCTCGCGAAGCCCCGCCGCGGTCGCGGCGTCGCCCTGCTCGTAGAGCCAGCGCCAGGTTCGGAGTTCGACGAGCCCGGGCCCGGCGATCTGGCAGGCCATGAGCATGCCCGACAGCGCGTTCTCGTGGTAGGCCCGCTCGGCCTGCGCCGGATCCTCGAGGCCGAGCACGCGCTTCGCGAGGCCCTGATACGTGAACGCGAACGCCTCGGTGCAGGCGGTGTTGGGCACTCCGCGGAGCGACCTTCGCGGCACGAAGAAGGTCGAGCAGAGCTGCTCGAGGTTGTGGCCGAGCTCGTGCATCGCGGTGTCGAAGCCGTCCCAGCCGAGCTCGTCCTTGAGGCGGTTGGTCCGGAGCCAGGCGCCGTACTCGGAGAGCTGCGGGCGCATCGCGTGGCCCGAGCCGCGGGCGATCTCGACGCGCACTCGGCGGCCGAGGAACTCCGCGTCGCCTTCGGTGAAGCCGAGTCCGCGCAGCACCTCGGGCAGGCGCTCCTCGAAGGCCTGTTCATCGGGGAAGCGCTCCCGCACCGCGGCGTTGAGGCTCTCCGCCGAACGGGCCTCGAACAGATCCTCGAAGTAGATGTCGTGCGCTTCGAGATCGCGCCCGAGCCGCGAGCGAAGCAGCGCCGCGAGGTCGCGGCGCACCGGGGCCTCGAGCAGGTCGACGAGCAGCCGCTCTACGGTCGCCTCGGGGATCTCGCGATCGAGCCCGAACTTGCGATCGATCGCGGTCGGGTGGTCGGGATGGTGCGGGTCCTTCGCTCGCGCGACGGCGAACTGGTCCATCCATCGCTCGTAGCGCACGAGATCGACGAGTTCGCCCGGATCTCCGCCGCCGACCGTGTTGGCCGCGGGATCCCAGTCCTGTTCGCCGCGGCGTTCCATGACCGCCTTGGGGATGCTGCCGTCGATCGATCGCCCGAGCACCCAGGCGAGCGCCCGCTGCTTGTGGATCCCCTCCGGATCGTTGTAGCCGGCCTTGATCTCCTCGCGCACGAGCCAGTGGGCCAGCAACGCGCGATCGGCCTCGAACCAGCGCCTTCCATTCGCGTCGACCATGCGGCCGACGGGGATGTGGAAGTGCGCGACGAAGTCGGAGGCCTTGAAGGAGAGACGCCGCGCGAGGTCCGCGACCTCCTTGGGAATCCGCGGCGAGAACGCGCCGGCGATGCGAGCCTCCGCCCAGCGGTCGGCGTCCCACGAGCCGCCTTCGGCGAGCATCCGATCGAGGGTCGGCTTCTCGAGGTTGAGAAGCGCCACGAACGCGAGCTTCTGCGCGTAGCACTGCTCGGCGAGGTCGGGCGCCGGATCGAACGTCGCCAGCATCGCGTCGACTTTGGGCATCGAGTCGCCGACGAGGTCGCTCCAGCGGCGAAGGTTGCGGCGCATCTCGTAGAGGTGCCCGGAGACCTGCTCGAGCGCGATCTCGAGGCGATCGAGCAGCCGGCGGCGGTCCTCCTCGGTGGCGGCGAAGTGCTCGAGGCAGAAGGTGCGGAACGCCTCGGCGTCGCCGTCGGAGGCTCGCCAGAACCTCGCGCACTGATCGACGCCCATCGCGGCCCGAGCGCGACACCCTTCTCCATGGGCTTCGGCGAGCGCGTCGATGGTCGCGGATCGGGTGGCGTGATCGAGGAAGGCCGGAGGGGAAGCGGTCGCGGTGCTCATCCGAGAAAGGTAGCGACGTCGCCTTCACGCGGGCAGCGACGCAAGGCGTTCATCCGGTTCCGGCGGTACGCTCCATCGGCGATGACTCCCGGCGCCGCACCTTCGAGTTCCGTGGCCTCCGCGGCGGCGGGTGTCGACCTTCATGGATTGTCGCGCGTCTTTCCAGGCGCGGGGGACTCGTCGGTCGAGGCGCTGCGGTCGGTCGATCTCTCGATCTCGCCCGGCTCCTTCACCGCGCTGATCGGCCCTTCCGGCTGCGGCAAGACCACGATTCTGCGGATCCTTGCGGGGCTCGATCAGGCCACGTCGGGCCGAGTCCACTTCGTGGGGACCTCCTCCGACGAGCGGCTCCGCGTCGGCTACTGCTTTCAGGAGCCTCGACTGCTTCCGTGGCGCACCGTCGGTGCGAACGTCGCCCTGCCGCTCGAACTGGCGGGGGTCCCGAAGCCGGAGTGCCGCATGCGGGCCGCGACGGCGGTGGGCAAGGTCGAACTGTCGGGCTTCCTGAAGGCACGGCCCGCGGCGCTCTCGGGCGGCATGCGGATGCGAGCGGCGGTCGCGCGGGCGATCGTCGCGAATCCGCAGATGCTTCTCCTCGACGAGCCCTTCGGCGCTCTTGACGAGGTGACCCGCTATCGCCTCGATGAGATGCTGCACGAACTCTGGAGGCTCGAGCGCTTCACCGCGATCCTCGTGACGCACTCGATTCCAGAGGCGGTCTTTCTCTCCGAGCGGGTCGTGGTGCTCTCGCCGCGTCCCGGCCGCATCATCGGCGAGATCGCGATCGACCTTCCCGAACGCACGCCGGAGGTGCGGGCGACCGATCGCTTCGCCCAACTCGTGCGCGAGGTCTACCGCATGATGCTCGCGGCGATGGGGGACGCCTCGTGAGGCCGTCGTTCATGCGCCTCGCGGTGGTCGTGCCTCCCGTCGCGGTGATCGCCGCATCGATCGGCGCCTGGTGGCTTGCGGTCCGGATCTTCGAGATTCCGCCCTACATCCTGCCCGCGCCGGGAGCGGTGCTCGACGCGGTCTGGACGGATCGCGAGCGTCTGGCCTGGGGGATGCTCGGCACCGCGATCGGCGCGTCGGCGGGATTCGCGATCGCGGCGGCGCTGGGCGTCGCGATCGGCAGCGTGCTGGGGCTGTCGCGATTCCTCGAGCGGGGCTTCTATCCGCTCACGCTGCTCCTGCAGATGGTGCCGCTGGTCGCGCTGGCGCCGATCCTCGTCGTCTGGCTCGGCTACGGGCAGCGGGCGGTCATCGCCTCCTCGGCGATCGTCGCGCTCTTTCCGGTGATCGCGAACACGCTCGGCGGCATGCGGAGCGTCGATCGCGACCTCGAGGAGCTCTTCACGCTCTACCGCGCTCCTGCCGCGTCGCGCTGGTGGAGGCTCCGCCTTCCGGCGAGCCTCCCGAGCATCGTCACGGGGCTTCGCATCGCGGCGGGACTCGCGGTCATCGGGGCGATCGTCGGCGAGTTCGTCAGCGCCTACGCGGGCGATCGGGCGCCCCTGGGGATGGTGATCGTCTCGGCGATGAAGGAGTACCGCACCGACCTCATGTTCGGGGCGATCGGACTGGCGGCGATCGTGGGCTTCGCCCTCTTCGGTATCGTGAACCTCTGCGGGTGGCTGCTGCTTCGCCGCTGGCATGCCTCGGCGCAGGGCGGATCCGTCTGAGCCGAGGCTCGCGACACCCCTAAGGAAACCCGATCATGACTCGTTCCTTCGCGTGCATCGCTTCATCGATCCTCGCCGCCGCCTCGGTCGCCATCGCGTTCTCAGGCTGCGGTGACGCCTCGACCACGGCTGCCGGCCGCACCAAGGTCGCGGTGCAGCTGAACTGGGTTCCGGAGCCGGAGTTCGGCGGCTTCTGGCAGGCGCAGCTCGACGGCCACTTCGAGCGGTCGGGGCTCGAGGTCGAACTGCTCGCCGGCGGGCCCGCCGTGCCTTCGGCGCAACTCGTCGCCTCGGGCAAGGTTCCCTTCGGCGTCGTCTCGGGTGGCGAGATGCTCCTGATCAACGAACAGGGCGCCGACCTCGTCGCGATCTTCGCGACCTATCAAGGCGATCCGACCGCGATCATGGTGCACGCCTCGAGTCCGTGGAAGACCCTCGAGGAGCTGTGGCGAAGCGATGCGACCATCGCCTGCGAGTCCAACCTGCCCTTCGTCACCTACTTGAACCGCATGTACGGCGGCGAGAAGTTGAAGCTCGTCGCCCACTCGACGTCGCTGGCGAACTTCCTCAACGATCCGATGCTCGCCAAGCAGTGCTTCGTCTTCGCCGAGCCGGTGGCGCTCGAACTCCAGGGCGTCCCGACCCGCGTCTTCCCCGTCTTGGAGAGCGGCTTCAATCCCTACACCGCGGTGGTGGTCACGACCCGCAAGTACCTCGATGCGAATCCCGGCATCTGTCGCGCGATGGTCTCGGCGCTGCGGCGCGGTTGGGCTGCGTATCTCGAGGATCCCGTGGCCGCGAACACCGCGATGGCGGCGCTCAACCCTGCGATGAGCCTCGAGGCGATGAACCTCGGCGCGGAGAAGCAGCGGTTCCTCGTCGAGGACGAGGTCACCAAGGCGAACGCGGTCGGCTGGATGACCGTCGAACGCTGGCAGACGCTGGCGGAGCAGATGACCGAACTCGGCAAGCTGAAGGCGGTGCCGCCGGCGATCGGCGGCGCGTACTGGCAGCCGCCGGTCGATGCCTCGGCGAACGGCCCAAGCGCCTGAGCGCGAGACGAGACGAGCGATGTCCGAGCCGCGAACCATTCTTCATGTGGACATGGACGCGTTCTACGCGTCGGTCGAGCAGCGCGATCGGCCCGAGCTTCGCGGCAAGCCGGTGATCGTCGGCGGCAGCGGGGGGCGTGGCGTGGTCGCTTCGGCGAGCTACGAGGCTCGCGCGAAGGGCGTCTCCTCGGCGATGCCCACCGCGATGGCGCTTCGCCGCTGTCCCGACGCGGCGCAGATCAAGCCGCGCATGCAGCGCTATCAGGAGATCTCGCGGGAGATCCTCGCGATCCTCGAGGAGTTCAGCCCGCTCGTCGAGCCGGTCTCGATCGACGAGGCGTTCCTCGATGTGACCGGATGCGAGCGGCTGCTCGGCGACGGTCCGACCATCGCCCGCGCGATCCGCCGCAAGGTGAAGGACGCGCTCGACCTGCCGTGCTCGGTGGGCGTGGGCCCGAACAAGTTCTGCGCGAAGCTCGCGTCGGAAATGGCGAAGCCCGATGGCCTCGCGGTCCTCAACGCGGATGGCCTTGCGGAGACGCTCGCGGAGTTCCCGATCGAGAAGATGTGGGGCGTGGGACCAGCTGGAGCGCTCAAGTTCCGCGCCGCCGGGTACCGCACCTTCGCGGATCTGCAGCGGGCCGACGAACGCGACCTCGCCAAGCGCTTCGGCGAGGGCTCGGTGCGTCTCAAGGCGCTCGCCGCCGGTCTCGACGAGCGCGCCGTCACCGCCGATCGCGAAGCGAAGAGCGTCGGGCAGGAGCGGACCTTCTCGAGCGATCTCGAGGACGCTGAACTGCAGCAGGCCGAGCTGCGTCGCTACGCCGAGCAGATCGGCGAGCGGCTGCGCCGCCATGGCCGCATGGCGTGGGAGGTCTCCGTCAAGATCCGAACACCCGAGTACCGCACCTTCTCGCGAAGCCGGCGTCTCGACGAGGGCGCCGACACGACGGGCGCGATCGGCGATGTCGCCTGCGCGTTGCTGGCGGAGTTTCTTCGAGACTTCGCACGCGGTCGCCCGCAGCCGTTGCGACTGCTCGGGGTGACCGCTTCGGCGTTGACGCCGAAGGAAGGTCCCGGTGCCCAACGGCCGCTCTTCGAGGATCCGGCTCGCGAGCGTGACCGGCGCATCGACCGGGCCGCCGACTCGGTGCGGGATCGGTTCGGTCGAGGCGCGGTGCGGAGAGGCGGGCCGGAGCCGCGACGAGGCCGCTGAAGGCTCGGGGCCGCATTTCCGCCGCCGGGGTGATCATCCGAGGGTTGCGCGAGTGGCGACGGTTGCGTCACCGTGTGCCGCAGCCGCCGATCGCCTCGCGCACCCTCGACTGCCGCGACGTCTTCACGGCGTCGACAGTTCGTACACCGGCTCCATCGCCGCCCACCACTCGCCAGGCTTGGCCCCGG
>CAZTMB010000040.1:0-2648 GCA_964614695.1 uncultured Isosphaeraceae bacterium
CATCTCGAACCGAGCGATCGTCGCTCAGCGCCGAATCGATTCCTGCTCGATCAGCACGACCACGGCCTCGGCGACGCCGGTCGCCGAAGCAGGATTCTGCCCGGTCACGAGACGCTCCGAGACGGCGACCTTCTTCTCGAAGTTGGGGGCCTCGACGAACCTCGCACCGCGCTCACGCAGCTTCGATTCGAGCGCAAACGGCACGACCGCCTCGAGCTTCACCGCGATCTCCTCTTCGTCGGTGAACGACGAGACCTCCTTGCCCGCGACGAGGTAGGTGCCGTCGGAGAGCCGCGCGTTCACGATCGCCGCGGGCCCGTGGCACACCGCCGCGACGACGCCGCCTTGCTCGTAGACCGCGCGGATCAGCGACTGCACGCCGGGATCGTCGGGGAAGTCCCACATCGTCCCGTGGCCGCCCGCGAAGAACACCGCGTCGTAGCGGGCCGCATCGACCGCGGCGATCGGCGTCGTCTGCCTCGTCCGGGCGACGAGCGCCTCGTCGGCGAGGAACGCCGCGTTGATCGGATCGGTCGTATCGACGCCATCCATCGGCGCGAGCCCGCCCTTCGGCGAGAGGAACTCGATCTCGTAGCCCGCTTCACGGAACACCTCGTAGGGATGCGTCGCTTCGGAGAGGTAGAACCCCGTCGCCTTGCCGGTCTCGCCGAGCTGGCCATGGTTCGTCAGCACGATCGCGACGCGCTTGGTCGCCGGCGGAGCAGTCGCTTCGGAGTCCGATGCCGGCGTGCTCTGGCACCCGAGCAGGGCAGCGATCGCGAGCGAGGCGCACGCGGTCGCAAGTCGGGGCGTGGCGCGCGGCTGAGCGACATCGTGGGTCGAGTGCATCGAGGGGTCCTCAACGAGGGGTGATCGGGCGGTCGCAAGAACAGTCAGGCGAGCGGGGCGATCGTAGACCCCGAGGACCAGGGCCTCGCGGGACGCCGCGCTCATCACGGCTCGCTGCAGCCCCACTCCGCGAGGTTCGGCGAAGAGATGCCGCCCGAGGTCGTGAAGCGGCCGCCCACGAACAGGGATCGGGTGCCGCCAAACTCGAACCCCCTGAGCGTGTAGACCTCGACGGTTTCGCCCGACGGTGCGCCGAGACCGCCGCCGAACGGCGACCACGACCCGCCGTTCCACTTCCAGAGAAAGGAGGTGCCGCCTGCGTAGAGCGCCGGCCCCGTGCCGTCGTCGAAGCTCGCGAGCGAGTAGACGGACAGGAACGAGGTGGGGAACCCGACCGCCGACCACGCCTGGCCGTTCCACCGCGCGAGCTTGTTGACCGGCACCCCGCCCGCGTTCAGGAAGTTGCCGCCCGCGTAGAGCGCCGGTCCCGTTCCGTCGTCGTGCACGACGAGCGCCGACACCGCGTCGCTGACGCCGCCTCCGACCGCCGACCACGTCGAACCGTTCCATCGGGCGATGCCGTAGCCGATGTTCATGCCGCCCGCGCTCGCGAACCGTCCGCCGACGAAGAGCGCCGGTCCGGAACCGTCGTCGTGGACCGCGAGCGTCCTCACGCCCTCGTCCCCGCAGGACGGGCAGGATCCGATGCCGCTCCCGAGCGGCGACCACGAAGACCCGTTCCATCGAGCCACGCGCCTCGTGGCGGTCGAACCCGAGAGGATGAAGTCGCCGCCGGCGTGCAGCGCGGGCCCGCTTCCCGAGTCGAACACCGCGAGCGCGTTGACCGCGCCGTTGAAGCCGCTGCCGACCGCCGACCACGTCGAGCCGTTCCACCGGGCAATGCCGTAGCCGATGTTCACGCCGCCCGCGGTCGAGAAGATCCCGCCGACGTAGAGCGCTGGCCCGGAACCGTCGTCGAAGACCTCGAGCGCCCGGACGTCGAGGTTGGTGCCGCTCCCCAGTGCCGACCACGTCGTGCCGTTCCACTTGGCGATGCAGCTCGCGGGGACGCCGCCGGCGCTCGTGAAGCGACCGCCGACATAGAGCGCCGGTCCGGAGCCGTCGTCGAAGACCGCCAGCGCATCGACCCAGTAGTCGAGACCGAGCGGCGCGAACGTCGGACGCCACGCGAAGCCGCCCGGGCAGGAGAACTGCGGCTCGAGGGTGATCGCGCCGATCTCGTTCGTGGCGCCTACGGCGACGTCCGACACGAACAGGCTGCCCGAGTAGGACGCCGAGTCGATCGTCGCGCTCGCGGAGAGCGTCACCGCGGTTGCGCCGATCGGCAGCGCGAGCTCCAGCTCGAAGGAGCCGTTCTTCTCGCTCGTTGCGTCGCCGCCAAGGTCGGTGGTGATCGAGGCGCCATCGACGGGCGTGCCGTCGACGAGGACGATCGTGCCGACGAAGATCGTGGCCGGCGGAGGTGGGCAGGTGCCCCACGCGGCAAGCAGCACCATGAGATCGACCCCGTCGACTCGACCGTCGCCATCGAGATCGCCCGAACAGGTGCCCGGTGCGCAACGACCCCACTGCGACTGCAGGATCGCGAGGTCCGCCGAGTCGACGAGTCCGTCGTCGTTGAGGTCGGACGGGCACCATGGAGACGCCGCCGCAAGCGGCGCGGCGAGCATCGCAGCCAACGCCGAGATCAACCGCACGGATCGAATCGAGAAGGGCATCGAGGGCACGGCGTGGTTCCGGCAAGAGGACCGATTGGCGGCGGTGGGTGAAGGAGTCGC
>CAZTMB010000040.1:2748-24281 GCA_964614695.1 uncultured Isosphaeraceae bacterium
GCACGGCGTGGTTCCGGCAAGAGGACCGATTGGCGGCGGTGGGTGAAGGAGTCGCCGCGAGGTCGGGCGTGTGCTCGGGAGGACGCGAGGCAGGCTGGCGGCGAGGGTCCTGCGAAGGCGTGTCGGTTCGCGTCGAGCTGAATGACCGGAGCGCGACAAGGGGGGTCATGATCCGGTCGGGGCCGCTTGAACGGACCGTTCCACCGAATCTACGTCCGAACCTCGCTCGGGCAACCGGCGGGTCGATGAATTCGAGCGAGCAGAGACCTGAACCAACCTATGGGCATGCAGCGCCAGCACCAGGTTGTTGAGGCTGATTTGACCCGACCCCAGGCGCCCGACCGGTTCGATGGCCCCCCCGCGTGACCGGCCACGCAGATGCGGCTTTCGCGCCGCGACGCGCGTCGTTCTCGCGGGTGGCGTGGCGGCGATGCCGTGGGCGATCGCCGTCTTCACCCCGGTGAGGTGTCGTAGGCACGTCGACGCATGCGCCAGACCTGCAGTGCCTTCGAGACCATCAGGTCCACGTCGACGCCGCGCGACCGCTCGGCTGCCGCTCGTCGGGACTCACAGCACCAGCCGGCGGCCTCTCAGGTAGTCCCACACCACGAAGCGGTCGAGCTCCTCGCCGCCGACGAAGAGGACGCGTCCGCCGGTCGACTCGGCGAGCCGATGGGCGAAACGCACATCCTCCTCGGTCTGCGACCAGCTCGGCAGGAGGAAGACGTTGATGACGATCCCCTCGGCCTTGCAGCGCATCGCCTCGCGCAGCGTCTCGCGCTCGGTGCGCGGATCGGGCGGGTAGAGCATGAAGAGCATGCTGCCTTCGAAGTGCGCCGTGGGCAGGCCGTCGGTCAGCAGGAAGATCTGCCGGTTCGACGTGTCCTGCGCGGCCAGCACCTGCCGCGAGAGCGCGAGCGCCCGTTGGATGTTCGTGAAGTGAAGCGGCAGATCGAGTTCGGTGATCCTCGGGTCGCTCATGTCCGCCCGCAGCCGCACCACCGGATCGTGGATCGAGACGGGCTTGGGCATGAGTTCGACGATCTCGCCCGGCCGCCGCAGCCGGGCGAGCGTGTCCATCTCGACGACCTGCAGGAAGTCGCCCGGATACTCGCTGCGGATGAGCCCGTCGAGGGCGAGCGCCATCTTCTTGCACGCGACGTACTGCCCGCCGTAGCGCATCGAACCGGACATGTCGAGGACGAGCGCCGTCGCGCACTTGGGCGTGCGGCGGGTCCGATGCACGACGAGATCCTCCGCCGCCGGCCGCGACTGCCCGGTGCGGGCGACCGCGTTGAGGATCGACTGCGGCACGTCGAGCGACGCGGGGGAGTCGCCGAACTCGTAGGGCCGCGTCGATGGCAGTTCGATCGCGCCGTCGCGGGTGACGACGCCCTCGTGGCGCCCTCGCCGCGCGTCGGCGAGATCGGTGAAGATCGCCGAAAGCAGCCGCTTCTGATAGGTCCGCATCGCCCGCGGCGACGCGCGATAGCCTTCCGCGGAGCGCTCGAGCCCGGCCTCCTCGGCCATGCGGCGCAGGAGCTCGTTCACGCGGCGCTGCAGGCCCTCGAGGTTCGAAACCTCCTCTTCGCCGACGAACTCGCGAAGCGCTTCGAGATCGACGACCGCCGGCTTCGCCTCGCGAAGCGCCTCCTCGATCTGCTCGAGCAGCCGGTCGATCCGCGCGAGCTCCTCCTTCACCTCGAGGGCCTTGGGCACATCGAGCGCTTCGCGGCCGGTGAACGGATACGACGCGGCAAGCTCCTCGATCGCGAAGCGATCCCGAAGCCTCGCGATCGCCCGCATGAGCTCCCGCGCGAGCGGCGACTGGTCGGGAATGCGCCGATGCAGCCTCTCGAGTTGGGCGAGCTGCCCCGCATCGAGCAGCGGCAGCAGCTTCGGCGCGAGGTCGTCGGGCACGTTCACCGCCTTGGATGCGGCGCGGTAGGCCTCGTGCGCCGCGTCCTCGGCGGGAAGCGGGTCGTAGCGTTCGAGGATCTGCCGCTTGCGGGCCTCGAGCATCGCGCGGATCGCCTCGAGGCTCGGGCCGAATCCGGCGATCTGCGAGGGATCGAGGCGGATCGCGTCGGCGAGTTCCCGCTCGGTGAAGCGGCGCCGCGATCCGTACATCAGGAGGTGATCGAGCATCGCGTCGGCGGCATCGCCGCCCTGCATGGGCGCCGACGGCGGCGGGAACTCGAGCGGGTCGTAGCGCAGATAGGTGTGGACGACCCCGCCAAGCGGCGGCTTGAACGGGCGGATCGCGTCGCGATCGCGAGGCTTGTCGCTTGACTCGTCGCGAGGCTCGCTCACGTGCCGGGCGCCTCGTAGGAGACGCGGCCATGCTTCTCGCTGCGGGAGAGCCGATCGGTCGCCCACAGGCCCGCGAGCACGAACTCGCAGCAGCTCGCCCGCACCGCGGGATCGCTCGCGGCGTTCACTTCGAAGGCCTTCTCCCAGGCTGCGGGCGCCACGCGAAGCGCCGCTTCGTAGGCCGCCGAGGGCAGCATGTCGCCCACCTCGACCCGGACGCCTTCGGCGAAGACCTCGACGATCGTCGGCAGGCCGTGCGCGTCGACGTACTCCTCGAAGACGGTTCCGATCGCCTCGGCGACGATCGCATCGATCGCCTGCGACTCGGTCATCTGATGCGAGCCCATGAGATCGAGCTCGAGCTTGCCGAGCGCGCTGGCCTTGAGATGCGCGAGATCGCTGATTCGCGGCACCGCCGGGCGCTCGCCGAGGGTGATCGCGCGGCGCCTCGCATTCGCGACCATGGTGCGGTAGTTCGCGATCGCGAAGCGGGCGCTCACGCCGCTTGCCTGATCGACGAGCCGCGACTTTCGGGCGCTGCGGGCGATCTCCTCGACGATCTCCTCCATGAACGGGGGCACCATCACCGGATACGCGCCGCCGAGGTCGATCGCCGCCTCCTGCCGCGTGATCGCGATGCCGGTCGCGCGGTCCCGCGGATAGTGGGTTTGGATGGTCGAGCCGATGCGGTCCTTGAGCTGCGGGATCACCTTGCCCGAGCGGTTGTAGGTCGCGGGGTTCGCGCTGAAGAGGACCAGGATGTCCAGATCGAAGCGGACCGGATAGCCGCGGATCTGGACGTCGCGCTCCTCAAGGATGTTGAAGAGCCCCACCTGCACCAGTTCGTCGAGGTCGGGTAGTTCGTTCATCGCGAAGAGGCCGCGGTGCTGTCGCGGGATCAGTCCGAAGTGAAGCGCGTCCTCGGCGGACATCGAGGTGCCCGCGATCAGCTTCGCCGGATCGATCTCGCCGATCACGTCGGCGAACTTGGTGCCCGGGGCGAGCCGCTCGGCGTAGCGGTCGTCGCGGTGCCACCAGGCGATGGGAATCTCCTCGGGGCGCTTGCGTTCGAGCAGGTCGCGCCCCGCGCTCGTGATCGGCCGTTCGGGGTCCTCGTGCACCGGCGAGCCGGGCAGATCGAGGTAGGGCAGCCACTCGTCGAGGAATCGAGGCAGCAGCCGCATGAGCCGGCTCTTCCCTTGGCCCTTCTCGCCGAGGAAGAGAAGGTCGTGGCCGGCGAGGATCGCATTGGCGACCTCGGGCAGCACCGTGTCGTCGTAGCCGACGATCCCGGGGAAGAGGCTCTCCGAGGCGGGCGTGCCGGATCGCGTCGCCTCGGCGAGCGCCTGCGTGAAGTTCTCGCGCAACTCGTCCTTCACCGACCGCGATCGCCACCCTGCGGCGCGGAGTTCGGCGAGCGTGCGGATCGAAGTGGGATCGAACGGCCGCACTGCGGCAGGGGTCTTCGAGAGCGTGGGCATGGCGACATCTTCGCCGAATGTGGCCGGCGGCTTCACGGGAGGGGGCCCCGTCGCGGGAATGGCGGCGATCGCCGAGCGCGCTGTTCGCGACCCTGACCGCTTCGTCAGGCACAGGTCGATCGCACCATTCCCGCGAGCAACGAGGACTCCTCGCCGCCTCCGGCGACGCCGTGGCGGCATCCGCGTGGCCTCGCGCGGGGGCCGACCAGTTCCCTGCGTGACGTGATGGACCTCGGCGCCCGCGATTCGGGCTCGTCTCGCCGTTCAGTCTGCGTTCTCCGGCTTCCTCAGCGCGAGATAGACCTCCCCACCGAGCGACGGCATCGCCCCGCCCCACGCCATGTTCAGTCGCAGCCACCAGGCGTGGTTCTCGAGCGGGCTGCCGGACCAGCGCGCCAGAAACGCTCCCGACTCGAGTTCGACCCGAAGCCCGTTCTGGTGGGCAAGCCTCCGCCACCGCGGCACGTCCATCGAGTTGATGTGGCGACCGATCCAGGCGGGATCGCGGCGAAGCTTCGCTCGATGTCGGCGTTCGCGGAAGGTCGACAGCACCCGGGGCATCACCGGGCTTCCCACGAGCAGCAGGCCGCCCGGACGCACGATGCGGGCCAGTTCCGCCATCGAGAACTCGGGCCGCGGCACATGCTCGATCACGTGCAGTTGCACGGCGAGGTCGACGCTGCCGTCGGCCATGGGAATCGGCTGGTCGAAGTCGCACTCGACGCTGTGGGCGTACCCGACCTCGCGCAGGCCTTGAGGATCGATCGTGCGATCGAGGCCGATCCACGAGGTGGAGTCGATCGCGCCGGTGTACTTGAGAAGCAAGCCATGACTGCAGCCCGCGTCGGCGATGGTCAGCGGCTGCCGGCGGCGCTGCAGTTCCTGCAGGATCGCGCAGTGGACCCACCAGTAGCGGATGGCTCGGATGGGCAGGCGCGTGCGGCGGGCTCGCGGCGAGAACAACTGGGGCGCCGCACGGACCCGTTCCTCGAGGAGGCCGAGCGGCCAACGGCAGAACTGGAACGGTCGGAATGGACGATCATCGAACGCGGCGGCTTCGGCCGCCGTGAGGGTGGCAGTGTCGTGCATGGGTTTCAGCGTGAGTGAGAGCGAGAGATGGAGAGCGACACCGGTCGGCGTCGCACGCATCGGCCCGCCGCCGCAGCGGCAGGGACGTTCACCATTCGCAGTTCATATCAACAGCCGAAACGAGCGGATCGATCGATCGACCTCACGCGGCGGCGCGGAGGCGAAGGATCGTGGCGGCCGAGGCAAAGCGATGCCCGGCGACAAGACGGGAGAGGGTGACTGCCACCCGAGCGACACGGCATGATCGACGCACTGGGCAATCGACTTGCCGATCCAACGCCGTTGGAAGTCGTCCTCCGGGACGTGCAGGTGCATTGGAAGGCCGTCGTGCTGGTGCAGCCCTCGGTCTTGAAGCTCATCGTGCTCATGCAGCGCGAAGGCCTCGACCGCGGTGCCGCGAACGGCGGCGTTCGACACGGCTTCGAGCGGAAGATCCTGCCCGCGGAAAAAGGTCAATAGGAGCTGGCTGGCGATCAGCAGGGCGACCAGCAGTCTTGGGAGCCGCGACGACCGCCGGGAGGCCCCCGGCCGATTCTGGATGCGTCGCTGGGCGAGCGTCACGCCGTTGCTCCGCGCACGAAACCGATCCGCCCGACGCACGTGGCGGCCTCGACTCGGATCGAGTCTCGTCGAAGCGTCGGAATCGGGGGCAAGCGATGCTGCATCGAGGCGGTGAGTTGCCAGAGCGGTCGATGGCAGACGGTGTTCGGTTCACAGTAGCGGTGGTTTCGCCGATTGGGCGCCGCCTGCGACGAAACCCGCCGATCGTCCGAAGACGTTCGCGTGCCGCCGAGTCGAGGTGCGAGCGCGGTCGTCGGACCGACGGATCAGGCAGGTGTCGATCGCGAGCCCGGCGGTGCCACAGTGCGTGAACCGGTGGTCGAAGCGAGCCGTGACCGGCTGTCGGAGGTCGCGACCGGCACGTTCGCTCAGCCCGTCGCCGGCTCCGGTCGGCTGCCGAAGCCGAACATGCCGCGCACGAACTCGACGGTGCCCTTGATTCCGCGCAGGACGATCCCGTCGGCGACGGCGGCTCCCATGCGGCGAGCGACGATCGGCTCGTGCCCGCGGTAGCGGGGCGGGAAGGCGAAGCACGCGAGCGGCGCTCCGTCGACCTCGCTCGAGACGACGCTCCACACGACGCCACGGGTGAGCACCGGCTGTTCGATCGGCATCTGGATCGAGCGGGTCGGCATCACGAAGAACGGCCGCCACGAGAAGCGCAGCGAGTTCGGCGACGGCTCGATTCGCCCCATCGTGCGCACCGCGGTGCCGACATGGCGCCGCGCCACGAATGCTCGCAGTGCCCCGGTCGAGGCATCGGTCCGCCGCCAGCGTCGGGTCAGCATGTCCCACGAGCAGACCATCGCGAAGAGGTTGAGCCGGATGCAGGCGCCCGCGATCAACGCGCACACGACGACGAGCGGCACGCAGACGAGCAGCGTCAGCAACGGAAACCCGAGCATCGAATCGATCGAGACCGCCGCCATCACCACGGCAAGGAGCGCTGCGCGGGCAAGCGTGAGCGTCGCATCGACCACCGCGAAGGGGCTCAGGAACCGGAGCGCATCGACCGTGTTCGAGACGATCCATACCGCGCCGAAGGAGGTCGCGGCGATCATCCAGATCCACAAGTCGCCGAATCCCGCGCGAGCGATCTCGTCGCTTCCGCCGCCGAGACCGGCCGCCTCGAGCGATCCGGTCACCGTCGGCAGGAAGATGCCTGCGGCGACGAGCCCGGTGATCTTCGAGTTGATCTGCTGCGGCACGTCGATCAGGTACTTCGCGCCCGGCACCGTGAGCGAGCCGGTCCGTCCGAGCGCCGCGACGATCGAGACGACGAGCAGCGGCCCCCAGAGCCACGGCTGCGCGTGCAGCGGAAGGGCGACCTCGCCATCGAGTCGCATCCAGTCCCAGAGCCCGAAGAGGCCGAGCACCAGGACCGGGGAAAGCGCGAGGCCGGTCATCTGACCGATCGCGAGGGAGACCGCGAGCGCCTTCGATTCGACCGAACCGCCGGACGATTCGTCGAGGGCGGCGAGCAGGGAGTCGTCGACGGGCGGCGCGGTCGCCAGCAGTGGAATGGAAGCCCCGAGAAGCATGGTCGGCACGGTACTCGCAGGAAGGCGGATGATCGGAGACCGGTTCTTGGGAAACCGATCCCCACCCGTGCAGGAATGGTCGCGCGGAGTCTGACCCGGACCCGCGGCTGAGCCTCGGTCTCGGCGGACATGTCGCCGCGTGCTCTGGGCGGAGACCCGACGGAGGCCGACCGCGGCCGACCGTCGAAGCATCCTCGGCGTCGCGGGATCGCGAGCGGTCGTAAGCTCTGATCAAGACGCGAGCGCGGTCCGAGGGGCTTCCGCGGAGTCCGTGACGATCTGTCTCGATCGCGGAGACCGGCGTCTTCTGGTCGATCGCGGGGCATCATGCGGGCCGGCGTCCGGCCGCAAGCGCGCCTCACTCGACGCGAGTCAGACGCACCGCCCGCACGTTGCAGACCGCTTCGCCGGGCTTCGTCTTCGCCCGCAGGATCGCGCGATGCGATCCAAACGGCAGCGTCACGCGTCCGAGATCGAGTGTGCGGTAGGACTGCCACCCGCCGGTCGCCGGCACGGTGAACGGGAGCGTGCCGCCGGGCTCGAACTCGAGTTCGACCGCGGCGCCCGCGGACTCGTCCTTGCACGCGACGTCGATCGAGACCTCGAACTCGCCGCCCTGATCGACCCCGATCCCGATCGGCCACGATGCAGTCGCGGTCGGATCGAGCCAGTAGCCGAGATTGTGCGTGACGTCGCCGATCACGCCGACCCGCTCGACGCGAAGCGACGGGCCCTCGAGCGTCGCGTCGTGCGGCGACAGTTCGATCGTGCCGTCGGCGGAGGGGAAGACGAGAAACGCCATCGGAAGCACGTCGCCCTCGAGTTCGAGCGCGACCACCGTGCACGCCGGATCGACGGGAGCATCCGGATCATGCGGCACCTCGATCACGAGCCGCCCTGCCTCGCGATCGCTTGCCGCGAAGGGAAGCGTGTCCGCACCGCCAAGGATCCGTGCCGATCGCACCGTGCCCTGCATCGGCACCATGAGCCGCCCGTCCCGCGGCCAGTCGAACACCATCAGGTAGAGCATGCCCGGCTTCTGCGTCGCGCGGCCCCAAGGCAGCCGTGTGAACGGGCTCGCGGTCGTCCCGTGGATCGCTTCGCCGTTCACCCGCATCCAGCGGCCGAGCCCGCGCAGCGACTCCTGCGCCGGCTCCGGCACGCGGCCCTGCGCGTCGGGGCCGATGTTGAGCAGCAGGTTCCCGCCCTTCGAGACGATGTCGCAGAGAAGCCGCACCACCTCTTCGGTCGACTTCCAGTTCGCATCGTGATCGCTGTAGCCGTAGCTCTCGTTGAGCGTGTGGTTCACCTCCCAGTCCATGCCGGGCAGGCCCGTCGGCGGCACGTACTTCTCCGGCGTGCCGTAGTCGCCGTTGGTGTTCTCGAGCCCGAAGTAGAGGCGGTTGTTGACGAGGATCCCGGGCTGGGTCGTCCGCATCTCGGCCATCAGCGTCGGCGCGCCCCACGCCTCGCCTTGCCGCTGCGGATCGGAGTAGTCGAACCAGATCGTCCCAAGCGGACCGTAGCCTGCGAGCAGTTCCTGCACGTGCCCGCGCATGTAGGCGCGGTAGGCGTCGTGATCGCGATTGCGCGGTTCGCGCGGATACGCAGGCAGCGCCATCTCGAAGGCGTCGGGATGCTGCCAGTCGAGCAGCGAGTAGTAGAAGCCCGGCCGAAGGCCCTTGGCCCGCATCGCATCGGCGAACTCCCGCGCGACGTCGCGACCCGACGGGGAGATGTTGGTGCCTCCGGTGATCGGATTGTCGAGCGAGTAGGGCTCGTTCGAGTTGAAGAGCGTGAAGCCGTCGTGGTGCTTCGAGGTCATGACCGCGTAGCGCATGCCCGCGTCGGCGGCGAGCGCCGCCCATTCCTCCGCGAAGCCCTCGTCAGGCTGGAAGATCGGCTTCATCTGCCGGGCGTACTCGCCGCAGGGCACCGCGGCCCAGTGCTGGATCCACTCCGCGTAGTGCTGCGGGTAGACCTTGCCGTCCCATCGTCCGCCGGCGCCCGAATAGAGGCCCCAGTGGATGAACATGCCAAGCCGCGCCTCGCGCCACCACGCCATGCGCTCGTCGCGATCGGCGGCCCAACGGGCGAGTTCGTCGGCTTCGGCACGGGCCGTCTCGTCGACGGCAGCTGCGGCGGGGGGCTCCGCGATCGCCCCGGAGCCGCCGCTCAGCACGCAGATCGCGGCAAGCATCGAGCGCAGCGTCGGTCCGCCGCAGACAGGCAACAGGGTCATGGTCATGCCGTCAGCGTAGCGATCTCGCATGCCGCGATGCGAGCGCGATGCGAGTGCCTGGCGCATGGCGAGACGACTCGAGCGGCCGGTGACCGATGGGCCCCGATGTCGCCGTCGGCGCGAGAACACCGCCAACCGCACGCGAGCGCCGCGTCAGTCCTCCGTGATCGAATGGATCAGGGCGTCGGCCTTCAGCTTGCCGGAGAACGCGTAGCGCCGCTCGTTGTCGGCGGTCGTGACCGGGCGGGGCATGTCGGACGAAGTCAGGTGCAACTGGTCGCCGAAGACGCCGCGCAGCCTGACCCAGCAGCCCCGAGGCAACTCGATGTACGACGCACCCTCGTCGGTCTCGAGGTCGAAGAGGTCGCGGTCGGCGACCTTGGTCCGCGGCGCGTCGACGACGAGGCTTCGCCGGATCTGCACGCGGCTGCTCGTGACATTGAGGCCGTCCTCGGTCGGGTTCTTCACCTCGAGCCGATCGAGCACGATGTGCGAGTTCGTCACGTCGAAGCCGTCGTCGGCCGAATGCAGGCTGCGTACCTCCGCGATCCTCCACTCGTCCGGCCCGACCCCGATCAGCTTGAGGGCGTCGAGGTCGTCGCGCTCGGCCGCCTTGCCGCTGCCCCGCATCTGGTAGTCGCGTTCGCCGCGGCCGAGGTGCGACACGGTGATCGACGTCGCGCGGTAGGACGACGGCTTCGCGTTGCGGGCGTGCTTCACGGTGATGCCGTCGCTCGAGCCGCCGCGGTGGGTGCCGAGGAACCACAGCCCGCCGTTGTCGGCGACCTTCGTCGCGCGGTGCCGCGCGTCGCCGGCCTTCACGGTGAAGCGCCGTGCGGACAGTCCCGAGCCCGGATCGAAGAGAAGCGCGGCGCGTCGGAGCCTGCTTCCCGAGACGAGGCCGTTCTGCAGGAGGATCGTCGCGCCGTCGGCGATCGTGAGCGTCGCGCCGGCACGCACATGCACCTCCGCATCGACGACCCACACCACGCCCTTGCCGAGCCGGCGGCTGCGGACGATGTCCGCGGAGATCGTCTCCACCTTGCGGCGTGTCGAGCTTCGGCTGGTGGTGGCGGCGGACTTCTTCGGCGCGGAGCGGGCGACCTTCGAGCGTCCGGCCTTGGCAGGGGAGCTCGCCGCGGCGCTGCGGCGCGTCTTCTTGGCGTTCGCCTTCGCGCGACGCGTGGCCGCGGCGCGTCCGGAGGCGCGAACCATCTTCTTGGCCGATCGCTTCGAGGTCTTCTTCGAGCCCGATCGCGATCCGGCTGCACGCGTGGTCTTCTTCGTGTTCTTCTTCATTCAGGTTGATTCCTCGATGGCCGTCGCCGGCGCGTCGGCGGGCATGACCAGGCCGATCGCGTCGGAGAGGATCCACAGTCCAAGCAGGATGAGCACGTAGGGAAGCAGGACCCGAGCAAGCCGCTGCATGGTGCCTGCGACGAGCCGGTGCGTGACGAGTGCCTTGCCGGCCACGCACCAGACGACCGTCATGGCCGCGAAGACCGCAAGATAGACCGGCACGACGGAGAGGTCCTTCGCGAAGACCGGCACGTAGACGCCGAGGTTGTCGCCGCCGTTGGCGGCGGTCACGCCCGCGACCGAGCCGATCTGCGCAAGCATCGCCGAAGGGGCCTTCTCGAGACCGTCGCCGTCGCCATCGTCTTCAGCAGACGCCTTGCGGCTCGACCACAGGCCGTGAATGCCGAGCCCGAGCGGCACGAAGCCGAGCAGGGCGATCCACTCCGGCGGGATCACCAGCGAGAACGCCGCGGCCGCCCAGCTTGCGAGCGCGAGCCCGAAGATGCCGACGAACTTGCCCGCGACGATCGCCGGCCGCGACAGCCGCCGATCGGCGAAGAACGCCATCGTCAGGAAGATGTCGTCGATGTTGGTCGACGCGTAGAGGCCGACGCCGACGAGCAGGGTTTCGAGCATGAAGTTCGACGGGATGGCGGGGGCTTGGGCAGTCGAGACGCGCGTCGCCGCTCGATCGGCGGACTCCGCCGCTCAGAGATTCAGAAGCGCCAAGGCCCGCTTGAGCGGCTCGGCGGAGACGCGGAAGTAGCCGTCGATCGGATCGTCGAGTTCCATCAGCAGGAACATCGTCGAGGCCACGACGATCGACGCCATCACGATCGCGAGGTAGACCGGTCGGCTCGCCTGCGAGAAGAGCCCGAAGCCGAGAAACTCGAGGGTCATCGACGCCACGACCACGATCAGGAAGATGGACGGCATCGAGACGGGCCGAACGGTGAACAGCCAGCGCTTCTGCGCCATGTTGCCTTCGCCGAAGCCCACGCGGCCGCCGATCATGTCGAGCGCCCGGTCCTTGAGATCCTTCTGATACTCGCCGGCAGGCTCGAGCTTCGCCACCGCGGCGTAGAGCTCCTCCACGCGCGGAATCCCCCGAACGGCCTGGAGATCGGCCAGGTGGTACGTCTCCGGAGCCTCGAGCCGTTCGATGCGGTACTCGACATCCGCCGCCAACTGCCGACGTAGGTCCGCGGTCTCCGGTCCGTAGGCATCGAGCACCTTGTCGAGGACGATCGCATCGATCGCAAGCCCCGCGACGAGTTCGTTCGCCTGGTCGTAGGTGTCCTTCGCCGAAGCCGTGACCATGCCGACGACCACCGCGGTCAAGGTCAGGGCGAAGCCGAGCGCGACCTTGATCGCCGAGCGGCTGCCATCGTCAAGGTTCATGAGGGCCGGTGTTCGCTGAAGCCGAAAGCCGATGAAGGCCGCCGCCAGCGTGCCGACGAACACCGCAAGCGAGATCGTGAGGGGATTCACGGGGGATCCTTGAGAGGCAAGGGGGATCGGGTCCGCAGCCGGCCGCGGTCGGACATGGTCGGGAATGTATCGACGGAAGGACAGCCAAATCGCCAAGAGCGATGGTCGAGCCGGACTGTCTTTCAAAGACAGCGCCGGGGCACGAGCGTCGATCGCCCGGGCCACCGCTCGCCCCGCGGCCCGCGAGTCAGAAGCACCGGCGAACCTCGACACGCCAGACTTCCGTTTCACTCGCAGCGCGTCGCGGTTGCCTGAGGCGGTGGGCGCCGGCCCCCAGGGGCATCATGGGGCCAAAGCGGCCCGGACCGAAGCGGGCGATCTTCAGTCGGCGACCGGCGGCGCTTGAACCGTTGTCGTGCCGACGAGAGCGACCACGTTCGCGGTGTTCGCGCGACCGCCCGTTGAAAGGAAACGCGTCGCGGTTCGGAGTCCAACGGTCCGGTCAGTCCAGGCTGACCACGGAACGCCCCGCCGAGCGCGGCGAGCATCCGGCGCGAGACGTGACACGCGTCCCGAGCACTCGCCGGCGACCGACGCGCCTCGACCCGACTCGAACGGCTCAGCCGATCGCCGGCGTCCGCAGCTTGTAGCCGCTGTCGATCACCTCGCCGGGCAGGGGCTGGCTCTCCTCGTTGGGGATCATCACCTCGACATACGCCGGCGCGTCTTCGGAAGCGATCTTCGCGAGCACCGCGTCGAGTTCCGCGTTGGTGGCGACCTTCGCCACGATCCAGCCCTTGCAGCCGAACGCCTCCGGCAGCAGGTGGTACTGGACCGCCGCGAGGTCGTCGTACTCGTGGCCTCGCTCGCTGATGACGTCTTCGACGCCGTAGAGGCCGTTGTTCAGGACGAAGATCCGCGGCTTCACGCCATACCGGCCCATCACCGCCAGTTCATTGAGCGTGAGCTGGTGCGAGCCGTCGCCGGTGACCATCCACGTGCGGCCTTCCTTCTTCGCCATCGCGACGCCCAGGCACGCCGGGGTCGCCCAGCCGATCGAGCCCCACAGGCCTTGGCCCTCGGCGGTGACGCCTTCGGGCAGCAGCATCTTGTTGAGATGCGTCATGCAGGTGCCGGTCTCGATGACCAGGGTGTCGCCGGAGCGCAGTTGCCGCTGCAGCCGCGGATAGAACGACGCGGAGCAAGTCGGATCTCCAGCCGCGCCCGTCAAGGGCAGCGCCTCGATGCGGGGCCACGACGCGGCCGGCCGAGAAGGCACCTTCTCGACGAGCGCTGCCAGCACGTCGTCGATCGCCGCGCCGACGAAGACCTTGTCGTTCGAGCGCACCCAGTTGTCCTGGATGCTGACGATCTTCGAAGGATCCGGTTCGCCGGTCCACAGGCCGGTGTTGAGTTCGGTCTTCACCATGCCGCCGAGGTCGAGGACGAGGTCCGCGGCGGCCACCGCATCGCAGATCGCCTTCGAGCTCGACCATCCGCCCGCGTACAGCCCCACGAACTGCGGCATCGACTCGTCGAGCGTGCCCTTGTCGTTGGGCATCACGACGAAGGGGATGTTCGCGCGACGGATGAACTCCGCCGCGCGATCGCGCACGCCGTAGCGCGACACGAGCGACGTGACGATCGCGACGGGATTCTTGGCGGCGGCGAGCCGAGCCAGGACCGTTCCGACCGCGGCGTCGAGTTCGGCCCTCACGCTCTGCTGGCGCTTGATCGAGCCGATCGCGTTGCCGGCGACGGGCGCACCGAGCACGGGCATGGTGCCGTGCAGTTCGGAGATCACGATGTACGCAGGCATGCTCTGTCGAAGCGCTTCGCGGATCACCCGCTCCATCTCCTCGACGCAGTTGTCCGGCGTCAGCACGGCACTCACGCAGCACGCCGATGCCGAGATCGACTGGAAGCGGTCGTAGACCGTGTCGCCGAGGTTGTGGTGGGTGATCAAGCCGAGGCGCTGGATGCGCTCGCTCGGCATGCCGACGAGGTGGAACACCGGCAGGCGATGGGCCTTGCTTCCCATGACGCCGTTGATTGCCGAGAGCTCGCCGACGCCGTAGGTCGTTGAGAGCATCGCTGCGCCGCGAATACGGGCGTAGCCGTCGGCCGCGTAGGAGGCGTTGAGCTCGTTCGCGCACGCGACCCACTCGAGTCCGGGGACCTGCTCGGCGGCATCGTCGATCGAGAAGGCGTAGTCTCCGGGCACGCCGAAGATCCGGTCGATGCCGAGTTGGGCGAGGCGGGCCAGGGCGTACTGGGCGACGGTGGGGTTGGCCATGGGGGAAGTCCTTTCGTTGGTCGAATTGGGGCGGCGAGGGTAGCGGATGCCGCCCCATGGACCGCCTCGCGACGCCACGCGGACCGGTGCCTGATTCGTCGGGAGCGCGGGAGGCCTGAGGGCCTCGCAGACTACTAGGAACGGCGCCCGATTCGTCGGGTTTCACGGGGGGCCATGCGCCTGACGAGTTGCCGAAGTCCGGGGCCCCGACCCGCCGGCGGGACGTCGCCCACTTCGGCCTCGACGAGGCTGGCGCCTGCCGCGCCCTGTCCCAGTTTCGCGGCCAATCCCGCTGCCGTGTACCCGCCCATTTCAGTCACGCCGTCCGGCGCCTTGCAGCGCTTCGCCCTGCGGGTCCATCCGGTCCATCAAGTCCATCCGGTCCAATTCACGCCCCGCCGAGCGCCGCGGTGCCACCGGTGCGACGTGGCCGGTCGGCCCGGCTTATCCTCCGGCGATGCATGCTGTCTTCTGCGCGCCCTGGCGCTACACGCAAGGTCCCGACGCCACCCAGCAACTCGGCAGCGAACTTCTGGGCCTCGGGCTCTCGGGTCCGGCCCTCGTCGTCACCAGTGCCTCGCCTCGACGGCGACTCGAGGCCGTCTGGCAGGCGACCCTCGGCGAGGCGTCGATTCCCTTCCGCGTGCACGACTTCGCCGGCGAGTGCACCGACGCCGAGATCGCGCGGATCGAAGCCGCCGCGAAGGAGTCCGCAAGCGCCATCGTGATCGGCGCCGGCGGCGGCAAGGTGCTCGACGCCGCGCGGGCCGCGGCGGGCAATCTCGAGTTGCCGTTCATCAGTTGTCCGACCATCGCCTCGACCGATGCGCCGTGCAGCGCGGTGGCGGCGATCTACGACGAGGAAGGCCACTTCCTGCGGGCTCAACTGCTGCCGCGCAACCCGGAACTGGTCCTCGTCGACTCTCGGGTGATCCTGCAGGCACCCGTCCGCACGCTGGTCGCCGGCATGGGCGACGCGCTCAGCACGATGTTCGAGGCGAAGGCGTGCGTGCGAGCGGGCAAGCCGCACTTCCGCGGCGGCTCGGCCACGCTCGCGGCGGTCGCCATGGCGGAGCTCTGCTATCGCACGCTGCTCGCCGATGGCGTGCAGGCGCTCGCCGACGCGAAGGCGGGTCGGCTGACGCCTGCCGTCGAGCACATCATCGAGGCGAACACGCTGCTCTCGGGCTTGGGCTTCGAGTCGGCGGGGCTTGCCGCCGCGCACGGCGTGCACAACGGGCTCACCGCGGTTCCGGAGACGCACGAGTTCATGCACGGCGAGAAGGTGGCGTTCGGCGTGCTGGCCTTGCTGATGCTCGAGCACGCCCCCGAGCCGACCGTCGACGAGGTGCTTGGCTTCTGCACGTCGGTCGGCCTACCGGTGACCCTCGGCGAAGTCGGTTGCGGGGATCTCTCCAAGGAGATGCTCGCGAAGATCGCCGCGCGGGCGACCGCACCGGGCGAGGTCACCCACAACGAGCCGTTCCCGGTCACCGCGACGATGGTCGAAGCGGCGATTCTCGAGGCCGACGCACGCGGTCGAGCATTCCTCGATCGCCGTTGAGCCGACGCCTCCGCACCCGGTCGCAAACCTTCCCGTCGAGAGGAGGCGGCGCGCGACGGTGCTCGCCGCCGCGGCCGCGTCGATCGGGCGTGGCAAGCGTCTTCAAGGTCGGCGAACGCAAGTCGACTCGGTCGCGGCCCGATTGGGCGTGCAGCCTGCTCGCCTCAGCGCGGTCCGTTCGTCTTGGTCTTGTCGAGTTCCCGCGCGATGGTGTGCTTGAGCGTGGACGCCGCCGCGTCGATCGCCGCGTAGTACTCGGTCGCCTTCTCCTCGACCCGGATCCCGGCGAGGCCCGGCGGGGTGAGCACGACCGAAACGCTCTTGTCGACGCCGCCGCGAGGACCATTGAGATCGGTCAGGCGCACATCGATCACGAAGTCGAGTTCGGCGAGACGAGACGCCGCCGCCCCGATCTTGCGATCGATGTACTGCTGCTGCGCCTCGGTGGTCTTGATCGGTCCGTCGAGGATTCGGATTCGCATCGATGACTCCGGGTCGGGGGTTTCGCGGCGACACGATCGCGCCAACCGTCGAATCGACGGGTGTTGGGGGACCCTGTGCCGTGTGAAGAAGAGATGTGCCGGATGCTTCGGCGCAGCGCCGATGCGGATTCACGATCCGGCGCCGATCGTGTTCGATTCGAAGCGAGTCTTCGGCAGGTTGGGGTCTTCGTCTCGCAGCCGTCGCGTGTCGCAGGCAGCGACGATTCGCCGGAGTCGCTTTGCCGCCGGCCTGACGACTTCGAGATGCGAGCAGCGACGCCTACTTGGACGTCCATGCGGCGAGCATGATCGCGAGGTCCACGCCATCGACGGTGTCGTCGCCGTCGAGATCCGCATTTCGCGTGCCCCACGCGGCGAGGAGGATCGCAAGGTCCGCGCCGCCAACCCGACCATCGCTGTCGAGATCCGGTCCGATCACCGGCACGAGCCGCACGAGTTCGGTCACCGTGAAGGCCGGTCCCCGCCGCGCCGAAGCGAGGATCATGCGGGCGTCGTTGATGTCCGCGCCGCCAGTCACGATCCAGGCGCCCTCGCTCGGATCGATGAGCGAGCCGATCGCGAGATTCTCCTCGCCGACGAAGCCGACCCAGTTGCCGCCGTTGTAGACGTAGGCGAGGACGTCGCCCTGCGCGTTGATCGCGGTGGCCGAGGTCGTGGTCGCGCAGCCGCCGACGAACTCCCAACCAGCCTCGGGCCGATGCCGAAGGGGGAAGGTGCTGCATCCGGAGAAGCCGCTCACGTGTCCGCAGAAGCCGCCCGTGTCGGAGAGGTCCGTCGCGACGAATCCCTGCCAGTTGCCCGGAGGCAGCGCGACGTTGGTCGAGGTCATGGTGTCGAGATCGAGCAGCGTGTTCCACGCGACGACGACGCGCTCGTTGTTGACCGCGGCCGGCAGCGAGAGGTCGGGCAGCAGCATCGCGCCTTCGGATGTGAACACTACGGCCCGCGGGTAGAGCCCCAAGCCGAGCCCGCCCGATCCGCCCACGATGTCGCCGAGGTCGTTGACGCCCGTCGCGGTGCTGTGCTGGTCGCCGGGATAGGGCGTCAGCAGCTCGAACACGTAGCCGGTCTTCGTCGGCCGCCACGCCGCGGCCTTCGATCCGATCGAGGCGATGGTGCCCGTCGAGACGGCGCCGACGACGAGTCCATCGTTGCTGATCGCGTAGGCGTCCGAGCTCTGCCATGGAGTCGGCATCGGGAGCAGTTCGACGGAGCCGCCACGCCGGGCGATGAAGGCGCGTCCGATCTGCTGCGCGTCGAGCCGACGCCCCACCACGTCGCCGGCTTCGTTCATCGCGGCGCCCGCGAGGCTCGTGCCGAGAACCTCGACGCGATAGGTCGGCGGCGCTGCCGAGGTGAGCGGTGCGGAGGCGAGCACGGCGAACGCGAACGCGGCGACTCGGAGAGCGGGCGACATTTCGTGGGTTCCGTCAGCGGTGCGGGGTTCGAGGCCGTCCCGGAAGCAACAGTATGGATCGAACGACGGCCGAGATCGCGAGGAACGACTGCAGAGCGAAGGTCGTCGATCGCGAGGCGCTGCTTCTCGGTCGTCGTCGATCGGCTTCGCCGGGTCCGTTGATCTCGCCGGTCGAGCGCGAAGCATTTCGGAGAGACGAGTGGTCGCGCCGCCGCTCCCGGCCAACGGCGCCTCGCGGCGTGCCCCGGTCCTTGTCACGTGCGAACGTTGAAGGGCCGCGTCGCGAGATCGCGCGACTCGCGCCCGTGCCGAGCGAGGCTCCTACGACCGCTTCGACGCCGCGGCGCCGCCCGAACTTCCCAGGTCGAGGAGCACGCCGAGCACGACGACCACCACGCCGCCGCCGCTCATGCCGCCCATCTCGTTCATCGCGATCGCGTAGGCGAGCGTGGTGAACGGCATCAGCAGGAAGCCGAGCACCGGCCACAGCACGGTCTGGTAGGCGCTGCCGAGGTAGCCCGTGAAGAGGAAGAGGATCGCGAGGACCAGTCGCGGGAAGAAGAGACCGGCAAGGGCGAGCAGGCAGGGCATGGTGCAGGGCTCCGCGGAAGGGACGGCGAGCGAATCTGCGGACGGTACCCCAGGCCGCGATGGCAGGCGATCGACTGCGAAGTCGACTGCGAACCGACGATGGAACGAATCCATTCGGCGATGTGGAGAGCGCGGAGATCGAGGCGCCATCGATCCCGAGATGCCCGCGGCGCAAGGGCAGGTGTCCTGTCCGCGGCACGTCCGGGCGCCCGGGAGGCGGTGAAAGGCGAACTTCCGAGCGGCTGCGTGGGCGGCTGAGACGCAACCCCCGAGCGCTCTCGGCGGAGCAGGGCAAGACCTCCCGGCTGCGGAAGGGAGGCCGGCCGACTCCTGAGACTCCGACATGTCTCGACGCGCGATCGATTCCGCCGGCCGCGATCGATTTGCAAAGTTGATGCGGGGTCGACCTTGCCTCGGTCGGAACCCGGAGTAGGTTCCGTGGTCCGGACAGCGTCCGGGAACATCTCTGGAGAGAAGGACATGACGGTTGGAACCGCTTCGCTTGTGTCCGGATCCCTCATGCTTGCCGCGGCGGCGTCGGCCCACGCCCAATCGCTCACCTCCCGGTTGAGCACGCAACAGTTCTCGACGGTCTACGGCGGCGGGGGAGACGTCATCAACGACGGATTGATGGAATCGCGGACGGCGATTGTGCCGCTGGATGTCATGGAGTTGGTCTTCAAGGGATTCCACACCGGCGTCATTCCCGGCAAGCCGGAGCAGCCCTTCACCGCCACCGTCGGCCTCGACGTGATTCAGGAGCATTCGATCACGGGCTCGCTCCCCGCATTCTCCCGCATCCAGGCGTCCGGATCGACCGAGGTGTCGACGGCGGTGACCGGCGCTGGAGTCGCCCAGATGATCTCGAACACGCCAGGCAACCTGCTCGAGTTCGAGTTCTCGATCGCGGCGGCGGCATCTGCCCGCCTCGCTGGATCCGTGTCGCTGGACCCCGGTCCCATCTCCTTCTCGGGTGCTGGCGTGAGACTGCTGCGGTTCGACGGCTTCACGTGGATCACCGTCTTCGCATCGGCGTTCGATCTGCCTGGCAGCGAAGGGACCTTCGACCTCGAACTCACGCTGAAGCCCGGCGCCTATCGGATCATCGGCGAGTCGTTGGGCAACGCGTTCGCTCCCGGCGGTTCGCCGGGGCAGGACAACTCGTGGTCGTACGACCTCGTTCTCTGCCAGACCGCCGATCTGAACTGCGATGGCGAGGTGGATGGCGCGGACCTCGCGATCCTGCTTGGTTCATGGGGCGCTTGTGCCGGCTGCGAGGCGGACCTCAATCAGGATGGCATGGTGGACGGCGCCGATCTCTCGATCCTCTTGGCGAACTGGGGATGACCCAAGTGTCCGGAGCACGAGTCGGCGCCTCGTCTTCACGCGGCGCGTCTCCGCGGCGGATCGAGTGAGAGTCGCTTGCGGCTGGCACCGGTTCTCGCGCCGCGACTCGACAAGATGAACCGACCGCCGCCGTTGTCGGCGCTTCGATCACCAGGCGATCCGCCTCCGATCACGGCTCCGCGCAGCCCCACTCGGCAACGTTGCCGACCGCGGCGCCGCCGGCGAGGTCGAAGATGCCGGCGGCGATGAGCGAGGGCGAGCCGCCGTCGTCGACGACTGCGAACGCATCGACGCGGGCGCCTGCGAAGGTCGCGGCGATGCCCGCGCCGAGCGCCGACCAGTTCGTGCCGTCCCACTTCGCCACCCGATTCGCGGCCACCCCGCCCGCGCTCGTGAAGCCGCCGCCCGCGTAGAGCGCCGGACCCGCGCCGTCGTCGAAGACGGCAAGCGCGGTGACGGTCCCGTCCATGCCCGATCCAAGCGCCGACCACGCGCTGCCGTCCCACTTGGCGATGCGAGCGACGGTCGTCTTGCCCACCGTCAGAAACGTTCCGCCCACATAGAGCGCCGGGCCCGAGCCGTCGTCGAAGACCGCGAGCGCGTTCGCGGTGCCGCTCGTTCCCGACGCGAGCGCCGACCAGTTGGCGCCGTCCCACTTGGCAACCAGCGAGCCCGGCTCGCCGCCGACCGTCGTGAAGAAGCCGGCGGCGTAGAGGGCCGGACCGGTGCCGTCGTCGAAGACCACGAGCGCATTCACGATGCCGTCGGTGCCGCCAAAGCCAGACCACGCATCGCCGTCCCATCTCGCGATCGACGGCGCCGCCACGCCGCCGGCGTTCGTGAAGCTGCCGCCCGCGTAGAGCGCGGGGCCAGTGCCGTCATCGAAGACGCACAGCGCATTCACCTGCACGAAGCTTCCGACGAAGCCGCTTCCGAGCGGAGACCACGCGCTGCCGTCCCATCGCGCGATCCGGTTGACCGTCTCGCCGCCCGCGGTGGCGAAGCTGCCGCCGACATAGAGCGCCGTGCCCGAGCCATCGTCGAAGCCGGCGAGGCATCGCACCGCGTTGTTGACGCCGCCGCCGACCTCGGACCACGCGGTGCCGTTCCACTGCGCGATGCGCCCGATCGGCGTGGCGCCCGACGCCGTGAAGGATCCGCCCGCGTAGAGCGACGCTCCTGAATCGAGGTCGACCAGGGCGAGCGACCGCACGCCCGCGTTCAGGCCCGTCGCGCCGATCGTGTCGATCCATCCGAACGAGTCGCATCCGCTCGGGCAGGCGCCCCACGCGCCGAGCAGGATCGAGAGGTCCGGTCCATCGACAACACCGTCGCCGGTCAGGTCCGCCGGGCAGGGGCCTTTCGCCGGGCACGGTCCCCACGCGCCGAGCAGGATCGCGAGATCGGTGCCGTCGACGACGCCGCTGCCGTCGAGGTCTCCCGGGCAGAATGACGCGCCGCCGCCAAGCGCGGAGATCGTGCACGCGGATGCGGCGGCGACGGCGACGAACGAAGACCCGAAGCGAACGAAGCGATCGCGATGCATGGCTCGACTCCCCTGACTCGATGGACGACAGCGGCGACCTCGCCCGAGTCTGGTCGAAGGTACTTGGCGCGGGGGAGGCGTTTCAAGATCCAAGTCGATCGATTGGACCGTTGGACGAGCTGGCGCGTCCGGTCGGGCCTGGATCGTCGCGCGTCACTTCGCGTCGCGAATCGCGATCGGTGCGAGGGGGCCGCAAGCACGATGGCTGCGGCGACCTCCGTCGCGAGGCCGTCCGCCCTCGAGCGGGATCGCCGGGCCTCGCGGCTCTCCTGCGGGCTCGATCGATTCCTCAAGGAACTGGAGTCCCTCGGC
>CAZTMB010000041.1:0-8248 GCA_964614695.1 uncultured Isosphaeraceae bacterium
TTCAAGTCGGGGTGACAGGATTTGAACCTGCGGCCTCTTGCTCCCGAAGCAAGCGCTCTACCAAGCTGAGCTACACCCCGCGATGGGACTCCGCTTGGGGCGGTCGTTGCCGCGCCGGCGGATCGAACAGGCAGTGGGCGGTGAGGGATTCGAACCCCCGAAGGCGTATGCCATCAGATTTACAGTCTGACCCCGTTGGCCACTTGGGTAACCGCCCCTTGGGCATCGAGTTGTCTCGGCGGGCGGTCCCGCGCGAAGCGGCGAGTCTATCCGGTCCCCGCACGTCGCTCAACGGGGTGGTCGAATGCCGTCCGGGGGACGGTCGGGATCTGCAAGCCGCCGGCGGGAATCGAACCCGCAACCTCCAGATTACAAATCAGGTGCTCTGCCAATTGAGCTACGGCGGCGACGGCGGGAGGGTACCGCCCCGGCGCTCTCAGCGGTTCGATGGCGCCGACGCAGCGGGGGCATCTCCGATCGGCGTTGCAGCCTCGCGTCCGAGCCTCGGATGGTCTTGCAACACCAACGCGATCCGCTCGTCGGTGTTGTAGAAGAGGAGCGCCGAGACCCGCTTGCCCTCGACCGACGCCACCAGTCCGTACTCGGGCGAGATGAAGTGCAGGTTGGTGTCGCGGACCGAGGCCGGCCCCACGCTTCCGTCGTAGTCCATCCGGTAGAGCACGCAGTCGAAGGTTCCCGCAGGCGTCGTCACCTTCCAGGCGCCGCGATCGCGGACCTTGACCTGCATCGAGCCTTCGTGCTCGAGCTCGCCCGGCGAGTGCAGATCCCACACCTTGACCTTCATCTCGTAGGGCAGCGGCTCCTCGCGATCGGGCAGTCGCATCTCGCCCGGGGAGAAGCTCACGAGCACGCCATGCTCGAGGTCGAGTTGCGTCTCCGCGAGGATCTTGCCTTCGCGGTCGAGGAAGATGTACATCGCCGAACGTCCCGGAAGCGTGATCACGATCGGCTTCGCGTCGCCCACCGGCCAGTGGTCCGGGGTGCGGGCGACGCGGCCGACCGAGCGCCGAAGCGTCGATCCTGCCGCGGGCCCGTGGAGCACCGAGAACTCGGCCTCTTCCGGAGCGAGCGTGCGTTTCCGGATCGCCGCGCGATCGAGCGTGGCGTCGCTCGGAGCGATCTCGACCGAGTCTCCGAGCAGGGCGACGAGGGCCTGTTCCTCCGGATCGAGTCGAGGCGCCGGCACGGCGGCGGGCGGCGCGGCGAGGACGAGGCAGAAGAGCCCGGTGAACAGGTCGACCATGGCGATTTCTCCACAGGGGAATCGAGGCGGTCTATGGTGTCGGGCCCATCGGCCGCCACGTCAAGCACTTCCTTCGGGATCGGACCTCCTCGATGCGTTGGCTCCCTGCCATCCTGCTCGCCCTCGCGATCGTGCCGGTGCTTGGCTTCTGCGCCTTCGGGGCGCTCGCGACGTTCGAACTCGAGACGTGGGAAGAGCGGGCGCCGTGGATCCTGATCTACGCGGTGCTCGCGCTCTGTTGCGTCATTGCCGAAGCGGCGATCATCCGACGCACGATCACCTCGGCGCGGCGAGACTCGGCCTGACTCGAGCCGACCCGCAGCTCTTGGAGAGACGCATGCCGACTTCGGACCGCGACGACGATTCCCGATTCATGCCGCCCGATCTCGCCGGCGATGTGGTGCGCCCCGGTGAGCGGATCGAGCTTCCCGAAGCCTGGGCTCCGAAGGTCCGCACCGCGCAACTGATTCACGCGGCGCTCGTCGTGGGCGTCGGCGTCTTCCTCGCGGTGGTCGCAGTGCTGCAAGCCTCCGGAACGATGCCGGCCCAGCCGGGACTCGAGACCTTGGGTTGGGCGTTGCCGCTTGCACTCGGCGTCGCCGGCGCCGTCGCGGCGCCGCAGTTCAGGCGGGTGGCGATCGCGGCGGCGAGAGCGCAGCCGGCCGCAGCGGCGGATCGGTTCGTGCAGAGTTCGATCCTCGTCGGCGCGATCCTCGAAGGACCGGCGCTTCTCGCAGGCGTGATGGGCCTGATCAGCGGATCGGGCATGCCGCTCGTCGTCGGCGGCGTGCTCGTGCTGCTGCTCGCGGTCCAGTTTCCGACACGCGGGCGGGCGCTCGAGTTCCTGGGTTCCTGAACGGTCCCTGAACTCAGGGAGCCTGCGGCGTCACCACGATCTCGCCGCTGAAGAGTCCCTTCGGATCGCCGCGTTCGGCGAGCGTCTTCGCGAGCGTCGCGATCGTGCGCGGCACGCGACCGCGGAAGAGTTCCTGATCGCCTTGCACCACGACGACCTCCTCGTCGAGATCGAGCATGGAGTCGTCGAGGCGCACCCGCAGCTCGCCCTGCGGCGACCACGCCTCGATCGCGATCTGCTGTCCGTCGCGCGACGCGACGACCTTTGAACGCTCCTTCGGCTCGCTCACCGCCAGCCAGTAGAGGCGGGGGTGGAGGACATCGTCCTGCAGCCAGACGACCTTCGCCGGCCGCAGATTCCGCGTGTGCGTGGCCATCCAAGGCACGGCGGCGGCGTCCTCGCGATCCATCCAGTGGCCCTTGCCCTCGACGATCCGCACCTCGTGCGGATAGCCGCCGGGATCCTGCGCCGCGAGTGCGCCGAGCGCGTCGCCCCATTGCCGCGCGACGCCGTTGCGGTTGAACGCACCGTCGTTGCCGCCCATCCAGAGGGCGAACGGCAGGTTGCGGAGCCCGTCGGGCTTCGTCTCGTTGGGATGCCCGGCCATCATCGCCACCGCCGCGAAGCGATCGGCCATGCGCGGCGCGAGTTGATAGACCCCGTCGCCGCCCGCGGAGTAGCCCATCAGGTAGACGCGATCCGGATCGACGCCCTCGACGACGACCAGGTCCGCGATCAAGCGATCGAAGAACCGGTCGATGTGGCCCTGGTGCCAGAGGTTCCACGTGTCGGTCGGCGCCCGCGGAGCGAGGTACACGCCCTCCTCCGGGCGATAGAGCCGCTTCTGGTTCTCCCACTGCTGGGTGTTCACCTCCGGCGGTGCGCCGCCACCGCCGTGCATCGAGATGAAGAGGCTTCGCCCGGCGCGAGGCTTGTCGCCGTAGGTCTGGTACCAGATCGGCATGCGGAGCCCGTCGATCTCGACGACGCCTTCGCGCAGCGCCGACATCCGCTCGCGCTTGACCTTGCGCTCCCACGCGTCGACGAGCACAAGGCTTGCCCTCGCAACGTCCTCCTCCGTGAGCGGGACGTTCGCGAAGTCGCCCTCGGGCGTCGCGGCGAACCCGTTCGCGCGAAGCGACCTCGCGAGCGCGTTCACCGCGGCGCGGGACGCCTTGGGATCGGGCGAAGCGCTCGAGGCGGCGGCCTTCGGAGCCGCCTCGGCCGCCGCGCCGTCGATCGCAAGGTCGACGAGCATCGCCTCCGCCTCGATCACGCCCTCCATCGAACCGCCGCCTTCGACCGACGCGATGAAGGCCGTTCCAACCGGCAGCGTCGCGAAGAGGTGGTCGTTCGCGTCGAAGCGTTCGTCCTTGGAGACGCCTTCGAAGAGGACCGCGCCCTCGGGCGAAGTCAGCACGACCGGCACGGCCACGCGCTGCGCGCCGTCCCGCACGCGGATCCGCACGCGGCCGTGGCCCTCCGGCAGCGGCGTCGCCGCGGCGAGATAGCGCTCGGTGACGTCGATCGCTCGCGAAGGCGACGGCTCGCCGTCGAAGGACATCGGGAACGCCAGCGGCGAGTCGCCCCACGAGACCGCGTAGATCCCATGCCGCGGATCGCCCGCGACCGCGGTGCGGGCCCGCTCGGTGAACCATGCCTCGTCGAGCCGATCGCCGGTCGGCTCGGCGGCGCCGGTGAAACGCCAGCGCTCGCCGTCCCAGACCTCGACCCACGAGTGGTTGCCGCTGCCGTCGGTCCACATCGGAACGCCGACGAAACGCGCGGGCACGCCCACGCTGCGGCAGGCGTCGATCAGCAAGATCGAGAGCCCGCTGCACGAGGCGAGGCCCTGCTCGATCGACTCCGCGGAGCTCTGGTCGGCGCGGCGCCGCTTGGTCGAGTACTTGACGCTCGTCTTGGGAAACACCTGCTGGTTCAGGCGGATCGCGGCCTCGGCCGGCGTGCTCACGCCTGCGACGATCGGTGCGGCGAGTTCACGCATCGGATCGCGCCAGGCGTCGCGACGCTCGCTGATGCTCGCGTAGGGCAGGATCGCGTCGAGGAAGATCTCGCGCGGGACCATCGACTGCCACGGCGCGTCCTGCCACGCGCGGTACGCCTCGTCGACATGCTCGAGCAGGAACGCCGCATCGACCTCGGTTCGGTCCCGTTGGGGCATTCGCGCGACGAGCCACTCCATCGCGAAGCGCTGCTCCTCGGGCACCTCGGCGAGCGCCCGTTCGAGTTCCGCGCGGTGGTCGCCCGCCGAGGCGAGGGCTTCGGCCAGTCGGGGATCGGTGGCGATCGCGCCGACGGCGAAGGTCGGCGCGGCGAGGCTGACGAGCAGAACGACGGAGACGGCGGCGCGGAGTTTCATGGCCGCTCTTATCCCGCGAGGGAGCGATCGCGTCCACCTTCGAGCCGGACCAAGTTCCGTCGCGGCCTCCTCCCAAGGCCACACCGCCGCCGCACGAGACGAGCTCGAGGCGACGGCGGTTTGCGGTGGTGACCTTGTCGAAGGCCCGGCTCGAAGCCGGCCCGATGGGAGTCCGCGTCAGGCGGGGCAGTTGCCCCAGGCGTTCAGCAGAATCGACAGGTCGGATCCGTTCACGTACCCCGAGCCGTTCAGGTCGGCCGGGCAGGCGCCTGAAGGGCACGGCCCCCAGGACTGCAGCAGGAGCGAGAGGTCGGCGCCATCCACCATGCCGTCGTGGTTGAGGTCGGCCGGGCAGTTGGTCGCCGGCACCACCGTCAGCGTGACCATGGTCGGGTTGTCCGGGTCGAACGCGGCGTCGTAGTAGGCGAGGCGGTAGGTGTTCAGGCCGATGGTGATCAGGTCGCCCGCGAGCAGAGCACCGCTGTCGTCGGCCTTCCAGAAGTTCCCTTGGAAGACGCTGAGGCTCGGATAGTCCAGGATGCCGAACTTGGTGCCCACCGGAAGGACGACATCCTGTTTCGGACTCACGTAGCACTGGAGGTAGGCCCCGATCGTCCCCATCAGCACCTCGGACTCGGCGATCAGCCGCTGCGAGCGATTCATGAGCGGATCGATCTCGATCGCGAGCGAGCTGAACGGCTCGAGGACGACCGACGGTTCGATGGTGAGGGTGGCGCCGCTGTTTCCGGCGACTCCCAGGCGACCCGAGCCGAAGCCGGCTTCGACGACCCCGGATCCGCTGATCGTTCCGCGAGCGAAGAACTGGCCGTTGATCGTGATGCCCGTCTGGCACTCGATCGGAATGGAGGAGATGACCAGTCCTCCCTCCGCGACGATGAGAAAGGAGTTCTCACCCACGATCTCGACGGAGCCCTGCGTCCAGTTGTTCAGGCCCGTGATCTCCAGATCGGCAAACTCGGTCAGGATCACCTTCGGGTTCGGGGAGAAGGCGCTCGACATGAACAGGAGCTCGAGGGTCGCGCGTCCGTCTCCGGCGATGGTCAGCGTGGAGTCCTGGCCTTCGATCACCAGACTCCCGAAGAGGCCCGTCGAGGTCCCGGCCGTCCCATCGATGTCGAGCGTGCTGCCGCCGATCACCTTGGTCACGTCGGTCAGGATCTCGGAGGATGGCGAAAACTCGACGGTGGAGTTCTCGAGCGTGAGCAGATCGGCCATGATGCTGGTTCCGCCGAGGCCGAGCCGCGCCGTGGAGTTCTCGAGACGCAACGTGTCCGCCTCGAGGGTCGTGTCGGCGCCCGACAGGTTCAGCAGGCCGCCGTTGCGAACCACGAAGTCGCCCTCGTGATTCCGGAAGAGCACGTAGGAGTAGTGCAACGCCAGGGTGCCGCCGTCCACGTCGGCGTGGTTGGCAGGGTTGTCGAAGTAGCACCGGGCGCTGTTGGGAAGGCCGAACGCCGTGTCTCCGCAGTAGTCGAAGGTGAGCGATGCTCCGGAGGAGACGGAGAGGCTCGTGGGCGGACCGATCAGGCCGTCGAGGCTGAAGAGCTTGTTGGAGCCGGACATCGCGCCCAGGGCAAGCGGCGACAGGGCGTTCCAGACGACGCCGAAGCCGTTGTCGCACACGAGGCGGCTGTTGTGGAGGCTCAACCGATTGTCATCGCCTCGGAATCGGAACTTCGAGCCGTTCGGGTCCATGTCCACGTCGTGCAGCGTCAGCGTCTCGACGGTGATCTGCCGCGAGGCGGGCTGGCCGCTCTTGGGGTCGAGACCATGGAGGCTCGCGGAGACCTGACCTCCGGCGGGACCCATCCACGAGGTGTGACGCCACGGCAGGCTCCCCGGCTCCTGCCAGTCCCGATCCGAGGTCAACAGCAGGCTGTTGCAGGAGGTCGTCGCCGCAAACTGCACGCAGTCGATCGAGGAAGAGATCGGAAGGTTCTGGCCGCACGCCGGCAGCGAGAAGCACGAGGCGCCACCGCAGTCGGCGGGCTGGCCGCTCCCGCCGGCTCCGATCGTGATGGCGGTGTTGGGAGTGTCCTCGTAGGCGTACTCGACGATCGAGCGCGGCTGGCCACCGAAGTTCTCCGCGACGCAGAACCGGATCCAGCCGTAGTGGTACTGACCGGTGTTCTCGTCGAGGAACCGCACGCCGGCGTAGTTGTCGCCGCTCGACAGGACCCAGTTTGCGGACACCGCGCCGTAGGTCGGCGTGCTGTTGAAGACGATCAGGCCCTGCCCCGGTCCGACGGGCGTTCCGAGCGGAAGGTTGTTGACGCCGCTCGCCCCGCCGAACCCCCTGACGAATCCGGCCTGCGGCGTCGAGAAGTTCGCGAAGCAGTTCAGGGTGTACGAGGTCGTGAACGCGAAGTCCCACCCCGGCACGGATCCGGTGGTCGACGAGGTCCCGGTGACCAGATTGATGGTGAGTCCGTCTTCGGTCGACGGGATGTTGATGTTGACGATGCCGCTCGAGACGACGTCGGCGGCGGCGACGCTTGGAAGGGCGGCGATTGCGAGGAGCGGCACGAACAGTCGGGAGGGGCGGCGGGCACCGATCGGGGTCATGGCGATTCCAGATGGAGGACGGGGCATGCGGGAGACGAGCCGCGTGGCCCGGGTTCGCCGCCGGAGAAGGGTGGCATCGGTCCCGGAGCGGGGCTATCTCGTTCGCGCAACGTCGGATGCGCATAACGTCCAGGCCTCCAGTCCGAGTGGAGTCGATGATTCTCGCCGGAGGCGAGGTCGCTCCCCGCGAGCCCATGACGCAGCCCTCGATCGATGTCCACCGCTTGCTCTCCGGTCCCCACGCGACGCGTCGCGGAGGCGTGACCGCGCTCTCGGAGGCGATCCGGACGATGGAGGGCGAGCATCGCCGGACGGTCGAGCGGAGCGATTCGTCGATTGAACTCCGGTACGTCCGCCTCGGTGCGATCAGCATGGGCGTTCGGCGGCATCACGCGATGCACGCCGTGTCCGTTCACCGCCACCCGGCCTCGCCCTTCATCGTGCAGTTCATCTTCGACGACGAAGTCCCCGTGTCGATCGATCAGGCGAAGTGCCGCATCGGCCATGGCGAGGCGTTCCTGATTCCGCCCGGCTGCCGCTTCGAGCGAAGGGACCTCGACGATCGCGGAACGAGCGTCTCGGTGATGTTCGAAGGCGCTGCCGTGCGAGGTCGCCTCGCGGACCGCCTCGGGCGGGAACTCGACCGGCCACTGGTCTTCAGGACCGAGGTGGTGGCGAGCCGCAACGCGCTGCTGGCGATGCTGGTCTCGATCGATCGAGCGCTCGAGACGGGTCTCGCCGCTCCCGGAGACGCCGCCATCGAAGCGATGCAGCGAGCGTTCCTCGATCTGCTGCTCGACCTGCAGCCGCACTCCTACTCGAAGGCACTCGCGGCGAGCGAGCATGGCCGGAAGTCCATGAGGATCGAGATCGTGCGAGCCCTCGTGGCCCGCGATCCCTCGGCGAGGCATTCCGTCGAGGATCTCGCCGCCGCCGCCGAGTGCAGCGTGCGATCGCTTCAGGCGAACTTCGCCGAGCACTGCGCGACGAGCCCGATCGAGTACGTGCGGCGGCTCCGACTCGAACTGGCCCGGAATCGCCTGCTCGACGAGACCTGTCGCGCCCCGATCGCCTCCATCGCGACCGACTTCGGATTCGCCAGCGCAAGCCGTTTTGCCGCGGAGTACCGGCGCCGCTACGGCGAGACGCCGAGCGAGACGCG
>CAZTMB010000041.1:8348-14071 GCA_964614695.1 uncultured Isosphaeraceae bacterium
TTCTCCTTCGGACCGCCTGCGACCTCGATCGCCTCGTGGCCGTGTCCGAATGGGGAATAGTCTGCATGGGACCACGAGGCGATGTCATGCGCCACGCGCAACGCCGGTCGCGGAAAGAGCGCATTCGGATCGGGGGGGCGACCGAAGGGCCGCCGGTGGAGGACCGCGGCGGCCGATCCGAACGTTCGTCGGTCCTTCGGCCGCTCGTCGTCGGCGGATCGGTCCGGACGCCGTCCCTTCGAGAGGTCAGTTGTCGAGCCCGAGCCAATCGAAGAGCGCCCGCACCTGCGGGAACCGCGGCGGGGGATAGCCCTCGTCCGGCGGCATCACGATCACCGACATCGTCTCGCCCATGCGGAGCGGCCGCTGCGGCTCGCTCTCGATCACGATCCGCACCGGGAACCGCTGGGCAAGGCGCACCCAGTCGAGGGTCGGCGAGACGTCCGGCAGCACGCCGACCGTCGCGCCATCCTGCTGATAGAGCGCCCACCCGATCCCCTGCACCACGCCCGCGAGCCGCTCGCCCGCCTCGGAGAGGCGGTAGATCTCGACCGTCGCGCCGACGTCGAAGTAGGGCAGGTCGGTCTCCTTGAAGTTCGCCATCACGTACCAGATGGTGCGATCGACGATCGCGAAGACCTGCTGCCCCTCGTTGGCGTACTCGCCGACGGCGATGTTGAGGTTGGTGATGTAGCCGTCGATCGGGCTCGTGACGTAGCAGTAGTCGAGGAAGAGCCGCGCGTTGGCGACCTGGACTTCCGCGGCTTCGCGCAGCGCGTTGACGTCGCCAAGCTGCCCGAGGTTCGCGATCGCGGTGGCGAGGTCGGCCTCGGCCTTCGCGACCATCGCCTCGGCGGCGGCGACCGCGGCGGAGGTCGCCTCGGCGTCGGAGCGGGCCTTGTCGACCGCGTCGGGCGTGACGAAGCGCTCGGGCAGGAGCGGCTCCACCCGCTCGAAGTACTTGACGGCGTAGTCCGCATCGGCGGCGGCCTTCGCCAGGTGCGCCCGGGCCGCCGTGACCGAGCGCTCGGCGGCGGCGACCTGCGCTTCGAGCGACGCGATCTCGAGATCGACCACCGCGAGGTTCGCTTCCGCCGAGGCGAGCGCGACCTCGTAGGGACGCGGATCGACCACGAAGAGCAGGTCGCCCTTCGAGACCGGCTGGTTGTCGACGATCGGCAATTCGACGATCGGGCCGGAGACGTGCGGCGCGATCCCGATCAGGTTCGCGCGGACGTAGGCGTCGTCGGTGCGTGGGCGGATCTCGAGTTCGTTGGCCAGCACGAGCGCCGTCGCAAGCCCGCCGACCATGAAGGAGATCGACAGGAAGACCGCAAGCACGCGGCGTAAGGCCTCGCCGAGGCGGCGCGGCGCCTTCGCCGGCCTCGAGGCCGCGGTGCCGAACGCGGCGGCGCCGGCGGTCGGTGGCGGGGCATTCGGGGGCGTGGGCGAAGCGTCGGCCATGGGGTCGGCGGGTTCAGGTCGAGTAGAGCATCAGCCAGAGCGAGATCGAACTCATCACATAGAGCCCGAGGTAGGCGAGGCCCCGCCACGGCAGGTGGTCGTCGACTCGAGTCCGAACCAGGATCGAGCGGACCACGAGCGTGATCACGACGCCGCCGATCGCCGCGCCGAGCCACGCCGGGAAGAAGGCGCCGTCGAGGTCGTAGATCGGATCGCAGCCGGCGAGCCCCGGCAGGACGATCAGCCACGCGAGCAGGGCTCGAGCGGCGCGACGGCGCTTCGGTGATGGGCGGACATCGCAGCCGAGGGAGTCGCGGTGCATCGAGGGGGGCGATGGTACATTCGACCGACGCCTGCGAGCGGCGGTTGGAGAGACGCGAAGCCTTCGATGAACCGCACACTCCGACCTTCGGCACCGAGGCCTGCGGCGCTCCTTTCCAAGGCCGCGATCGCGGTGTGGTTCGCCGGGCTCGCGGCCCTCTCCGCCTGCAGCGACCGGCCCTTCGCGGCGACCGATCCGGAGGTCTTCACCTCCGCCGACTACGCACGGCCGTGGTCGCCGAGCGACGAGGCTCGAGAAGGTCTCGGCTCGGGGGTGGGGGCGCTCTCCCGGAGCGAGCCGATGCCGCTCGGCGTCGAGGTCGGCGGCGGGCGGCAGTCGATGCTGCGGCTTCTCGACATCGCCTTGGCGAACCGTCCGCAGACCCGCGGGGCGTGGGAGGAGGCGCGGCAGGCGGCCGCCGAGTACGGCATCGTCCAAGGCGCGTGGCTCCCGACGGTCGGCCTCGAAGCGGACTTCTACTACGCGCGGGAGATCTATCCCGCGACCGGCGAGGCGTTCTTCGTCGAGCAGGTCGCGTTCATTCCGCAGATCGCCCTCAACTATCTGCTGCTCGATTTCGGTCGTCGCGAGGCCGACGACGATCGCGCCCGCGCGGCGCTGTGGGCGGCGAACCTCTCCTTCAACCGCGCCTTGCAGGAAGCCGTGCACGCGGTGCAGGTGGGCTACTTCAACCTCGACACCGCGCTCGCCCTGAACGCCGCCGCGCAGCGGAACCTCGAGCTCGCCGAGACGGTCGTCGCGATGGTCGAGCAGCAGTTGGAGGTCGGGCTCGCGACGATGCCGTCGCTGCTGCTGGCGCGGCAGGATCTCGCGCAGGCCCGCTTCGACCTCGAGGCGACGGTCGCGGGCATCTCGATCGCGAAGTCGAACCTGCTCGTCGCCTGCGGCCTGCCTCCAACCCTCTCGATCGAGATCGAACCGATCACCGAGGAGGAGCTTCCCGAGGCGCTCTCGCTGCGGGTCGAGGACGTCATCGACGAGGCGCTGGTGGGCCGGCCGGATCTCGCCGCCGCGGTCGCGCGGCTGCGCGGAGCCGAGGCCGCGATCCGGCTCGCCGAAGCGCAGTTCATGCCGACCGTCACCGCGCAGGGAAGCGTCGGCCTCATCGCGACCACCTTCCAGACCGACACGAGTGCCGGGCAGGAGTTCCCCTGGGACACCGGCTATCCCGCGACCTGGTCGATCGGCCTGACCGGCGAATGGCTGCTCTTCGAGGGCTTCGAGCGGACCAACGCGGTGCGCGCGGCGCGGGCCGCCCGCAACGCCGCGGAGGCGGACCTCCGCGCGCTGCGGCTCGAGGCGATCGGTCAGACCTGGAACGCCTACTTCTCCGTGCAGGCGGCGGTCAAGCAGTACGAGTTCGGCGTGGCCTTGGTCGCAAGCAGCGAGGAGGCGTTCTCGGCGGTCGAGAAGGCCTACTCGATGGGGCTCGCGACGATCACCGAACTGGTCGAGGCCGAACGCGATCTGCAGGAAGCGCGATCGACGCTCGTCTCGACGCGGGCGTCGCTGCTCGTGGCTTCGGCCGATCTTGCGCTGGCGGCCGGAAGCGAACTCGGCCGCTACGACGCGGACGACTCTGCGCGGGCGATGGCCCCGTGAGCGGCGCGGCGTCGACGTCGGCGACATCCCGTACCGGGCGAGCAAGCGGCGGGCTCGGCTGGGCGACGGACATCTTCCTGTCGCAACTGGCCCGCTGGCACGAGGTGTTGCCGGGCACCGCGGCGTTCCTGCTCGCCGCAGCGATCGTGGCGACGCTCGTCCACACCTTCGACCTGCCCGGCGGCGTGCTGCCGGCGCTCCCGGTGCTCACGATGCCGCTCGTGCCGCACTCCTGGCGGCTCTTCTGGCGCCGCATCGTCACGGTCGGGATCGCCTGCACGGGCTGCTACCTCGTCGGGACCATCCTGCAGCAGCAGCCCTGGCTCATCCTGCCCTTCATCACGATCTACGGGTTCGTCGGCTTCTACGTGACGTCGCGCGGCCTGGACATGTTCAACTTCATGGTGCTTGTCGGCACGCCGATCCTGCTGATCTGGCAGGGTTCGGTGGGGCGATCGCTCGGCGAGGTGTGCTGGCAGTCGGCGGAGCAGATCCTGGTCGGCACGCTGGTCTCGGGCTCCCTTGGACTCGTCTTCCTCCGCGGCACCTTCGAACAGTCGCTGCGGGAGCGGATCGCCGGACGAATGGAGGCGCTCGCGGCGGTGCTGCGAGCTCCGCTCTATCGGGAGCCCCAGGCGCAGCCGGAGTGGTCGATCCAGCAGAGCGCGATCACCGAGCGCATGCTCGCCCGGCTTCGCGCCGAGCAGGGGCGCACCGCCCGCTGCCGCAACCTGCACACGCTCGTCGAGTGCCTGCGGCTCATGCTCGGGCTGAACTCCGTGCGTCGGATGCTCTACACCCTGCCGCATTCGCAGGGATTCATCGAAGCGCAGGGCGACGCGGCGATGCCGGTGCGCCGGGCCTTCGCCGAGCAGCTCGAGGCGATCGCGTCCGCGGTTCGGAATCGACATGCGGTGGGAGCGCTCCCTTCCACCGACGCGGCGATCGCAGGCTTCGAGCGCCGTTGCGCCGAGCTGAATGCCGTAGCGGATGGCGATCGGCCGACCGCGCGCGGCACCGTCCTCATCGAGAGCATCGCGGTCCTCTACCGCGGCATGGCGCTGGTGATCGGACTCGCCGCCGAGGCGACCGGCCCGCGGAGCGCCGCGATCCCCGAGTCGCTCCCGATTCCGACCATCGAAGAGCGCCCCGGCTGGAGGCCTCTCGCGGTGATCTCGGAACTGGTGCACCGGCCCGACCGCTGGTCTTCGATATTCGCGGCGAAGGGCGTGATCGTCACGCTGATCGCCTTCGCGATCGCCTCGCTCTACCCCGACTGGGGCGGTTCGACGGTGCTGATCCTGATGTCGCTGCTGTTGACGAGCCTCAACATGGGTGGCGTCGCGGCGTCGTTCTCGGCCAGACTCGTCGGTCTGATCGGTTCGCTCATCGCCTCGCTGATCGCGATCGTCGTCTTCCTGCCCAACGCGCAGGATCCCTGGATCTACGCGGCGATCCTGACCGCGGCGATCGCGCCGGGCGCGGTCGCGATGCAGTTCCCCGCGAGTTCGGGCATCGGGCTGAGCTACGCGATGACGGTCTTCTTCACGCTCACGAGTTCGGACACGCTCACGGTGAGCCTCGATCCGATCCAGCAGCGGTTCGCGAGCGTGGGCGGTGCGACGCTGCTGGCGTGGCTCGTGTTCCTCCTGATCCGGCCGGTCTACGCCCGCGAGCGGATCGGCGACGGGCTCGGCGTGGCGATCGAGGCGAACGCGGCGCTGCTGCGATTCGGCGCCGATCCCACGCAGGCCGGAGGTGCCGCGGCCCGGCGGAAGTACGAAATCGACCTTCGCTCCAAGGCGCACGCGGCGCTGACGGCCCTCGACGGGATCATCGTCGATGCCCAGGCGGAGATCGGCGCCGATGCGGAGCGGCTTCATCTGCTCGAGGCGATTCGCGGATCGATCGAGCGGCAGCTGCTGCTCGCACGCACCTTCGCGCGACTTCAGCGGGTCGGACCGCCCGAACTCGCGCAGACGGAGTTCGGTCGCGCCGTCGCGGCAGCCGCCTTGGTGCAGGCCGAGCGCACGGATGGTCTCGCCTCGCTCGCCCGCGATCCGGATTCGACGGAGGCCGCCGTGGAGTCTGCCGCGAGTGCCCGCGACACGATGCTTGCGACCGTCGGTCGCGCCGAAGCCTCGCTCGGTCCGGCGGACACGAATCTCGTGGCGGCGACGATGGCGATGCTGGCGCTGCTCGACCACGAGGTGATCGCATGCCACGCCGAGTTGAGGCGCCGCGAGCACCTGCTCGAGTCGATTCGCCGCATCGCGATCGGCGGCACCGATTCGCCGGTCGGCGTCGCGGCGAC
>CAZTMB010000041.1:14171-23936 GCA_964614695.1 uncultured Isosphaeraceae bacterium
CATGAATCGCCCGCTTCGCCACCCTTCGATCGGAGTCGCCGCAACCGTCCTCGCCGCGGCGAGCGGCGGCGTGTTCGCCCAGGGCACCTTCAACGATCTCGGGCCGGGCCTCAACGTCTCGGGGGCGAGCGCCAACGGCGACCTCGTCGTCGGCACGTCGCCGACGGAGTACTTCTACTGGACCGCGGAGACCGGGCTGGTCTTCGTGGGCGGGACGGCACCTGGCAACGGCGTCGGCGGGCAGGCGAAGGTCTCCGCCGACGGAACCCGCATGGTGGGAACGGTCTTCAACGCGTCGTCGGGCCTCTACGAGATGGGCGTCTGCCTGCTCGACTCCGGCGCCGAGTGGGTGGCGGTCGGCGGAATCGGTTCGAGTTCGGGCGGCGAGACGAGTTCCGGGTGGGGCATCTCCGCCGACGGCTCGACCACGGTGGGACTCGGTTGGATCAGCGCCGGCGGGGCGCATGCGATCCGTTCGGTCGACCTTGCGGCGCCGACCGATCTGGGCTCGACGGTGAAGGGGCGCAGCAGCCGCGCCAACGGATGCGACGCCGACGGCTCGGTCGTCGTGGGTTGGCAGGATTCGATGACGGGCTTCCGTCAGGGCGCCATCTGGAACGACGGCGTGCAGACGCTGATCACGCTGGCCTCCAACAGTGCCGCCCTCGGCGAGGCTTCCGGCTGCTCGGCGGACGGAGCCTGGGTCGTCGGCAACGGCGTCTCCTCGAACGGCTTCAACGCCTGGCGGTGGAGCGCCGAGACCGGCGGCGTCAACATCGGCACGCCGCCGAGCGTCGGGTGGCGTGGGGCGTCGGTCGCGATCAGCGCGGACGGCTCGACGATCGTCGGCTTCTACCGGCCATTCCCCGGGCCCGCGACCTTCGGCCGCGGGTTCATCTGGACCGAGGAGGACGGGCAGCAGGATTTGACCGATCTCGCGATCGCCCGCGGTATCGACCTCCCGCCCGGCGTCGTGCTGGCGCTGCCGCTGGGGATCTCGTCCGACGGACGCACCATCGTCGGCACGGCGCGCGGGCCGAGCGGCACCTTCGGATTCCGGCTCCAGTTCGGCACGAACTGCCCGGCGGATTTCGACGGCGACGGCACGGTCTCCGGCGGCGACCTCGCGACGCTGCTCGCGGCTTGGGGCACGACGAACCCCAAGATCGACCTCACCGGCGACGGCACCGTCGGCGGCGACGACCTGGCGGTGCTGCTCTCGGCGTGGGGCGACTGCTGAGTTCGTCCGACGCGACGTGGCGCGGCTCGCCCGTCTCCGTCAGATCCATTCGTTGGCGACACGCTGGCCCGCGGGGCGTCGCCACGTTGGACGTCGTGTGCCCGATCACGGGCTGCTCGCCCGCGAGAAGCGGTGGTCTTCGACGTCGTGACGTTTTCGCTACCGTCCGCGCATGAATCACGAGGATCTGCTGCGTCGCTTCACGGTCGAACCGGGCAGCCGCTTTCGGCTCGAGGACCACGATCCGGGCTGGACCGGCGAAGGCGAATTCGGCGAACTCGGTCAGGATGAACTCAAGGAGCGAGCGAAGGCGATCCTCGCCCGCAACGTCGAGACGCTCGCGAAAGCCCAGGAGCTGCTCTGGGCCGACGACACCCGCGCGGTCCTCATCGTGCTGCAGGGCATGGACACCGCCGGCAAGGACGGCCTGATCAAGCACCTGTTCACCGGCGTCAATCCGCAGGGCTGCGACGTCGTCTCGTTCAAGCAGCCGAGCCCCGAGGAACTCGACCACGCGTTCCTCTGGCGATGCATGAAGCGCACGCCCGAACGCGGTCGCATCGCGATCTTCAACCGATCCCACTACGAGGACGTGCTGGTCGTGCGGGTCCGGCCCGAACTGCTCTCGGCGTCGAAGCTTCCCGACGGGCCGCGCGACGAGGGGTTCTGGGCGAGGCGCTACGATGACCTCAACGCCTTCGAGCGTCATCTCGACGCGAACGGCACGATCGTCCTCAAGTTCTTCCTGAACATCTCGCGCAACGAACAGCGGAAGCGGCTTCTGGCTCGGCTCGACGATCCGCGGAAGCAGTGGAAGTTCTCCGCCGCCGACCTCGCCGAGCGCGGGCGATGGGACGCGTATCAGGACGCCTACCGCCTGGCGATCCAAGCGACCAGCACCCCTTGGGCCCCGTGGCACATCGTGCCGGCCGACCACAAGTGGGTGGCTCGCGCGGTGGTCTCGGCGATCGTGGCCCGTGCGATCGATGCGCTGGGCCTCCGGGAGCCGCGGCTCGACGAGGCGGCGATCGAACGGCTCGAGGAAGCCCGCAAGGCGCTCGAGTCGGAGCGTTCCTAGGAGCGGTTCCGCGACGGCGCGAGGACCGCGATCGCGGAGTTCCGCCTCCGGAATCAGCGGCATCGATGTCGGAAGCCCTCGCCGGTGATTAGAGTCTGCGAACCCCGGGAAGCCTCCTTGGGGGACTGCGGTTTCGCCACACCGATGTCCGACTCGCCTCCAACCGATCTCTTCGAGCCGACGCCGCGCACCGCGATGGCGGAGCTTCTCGACTCCCATCGCCGTGGCGAGGTGGTCGAGTTCCTGATGAAGGCCTATTACGCGCCGCTTGCGGCGTACTTCTCCGCCACGAGCTATCGAACGCTTGGCGAGCCCCGCGACGTGATCGCGGGCTTCTTCGCGAGCCGGCTCTCGCGAGCGGAGTGGCTCGACGCGTGGAAGGCGAGCGGCCTTCGCCTGCGGCGGTGGCTCGTGAACGGCCTGCTGTTCTACTGCCGTGAGGAGCTCCGCCGGCAGCGCCGCAACCAGGCCGGGCCGCCGCCTGACGAATCGATTCCCGCCTCCGCCGACGACGAGTTCGAGCGGAACTACGCGCAGTTCACGGTGCGACAGTCCTTCGAGGCGGGGCGGCTCCAGTGCGAGGCCGAAGGCTATGCCCGCCACTGGGATCTCTTTGTGCGCCATCACGTCGAAGGCCGCACCTATGAACAGCTTTCGGAGGAATCGGGGTTGACCGTGGGGCAGGTGAACGGGATGGTTCGCACGGCGGGGCTGCGGTTCCGCAAGGCGATCAGCGAGCGGCTGCTGCGGGACGGGGCGGAGCCGAGCGACCTCGATCGCGAGATCGGGCTGCTGCTTGATTCGCTGGGGAAGCGCTGAACGCGGGGGGTGATCGAGCGACCCATGGACGAAGCGACCGACACGCCGGGATGGGGGCAGGACCTGCAAAGGGCCTTCGACCGGGCCGTGGCCGCGTCGGAAGGCACGCCCCTCGACGACCGTTCGGTGCGCCGGCTCCTGAGCGCCTCGCTGCTGCAGCCGCCGGGGCTCGGCGAACGGGTCGGCCCGTTCGAACTGGTCGAGTCGATCGGCAGCGGCGGCTTCGGCGAGGTCTTCCGGGCCGTGCAGCGCGAGCCGTTCGAGCGCGAGGTGGCGGTGAAGGTCCTCGTCGGCATCGAGCGCGGCGCGAGCGCCCTCTCGCGATTCGAACGTGAACGCCAGGTGCTGGTGCGGCTGCGTCATCCGGGCATCGTGCGGCTGCTCGAGGCGGGCGTCACCGCCTGCGGGTTGCCGTGGTTCGCGATGGATCTCGTCACGGGACGGACGATCGATCGCTGGGCCGACGAGTCGTCGCCGGATCTCCGCACGCGGCTTCGCGTGCTGCGCGATCTCGCCGATGCCGTCGCGGCGGCGCATCGGCAGGGCGTGCTGCACCGCGACCTCAAGCCCGCGAACGTGCTGATCCAGGAGACCGAGGCCGGGCCGCGGGTGCAGGTGGTCGACTTCGGCATCGCGAAGGTGCTCGACGAGAGCCCCACGAGCGAGGGATCGACCCGCGCGGGGCATGTGATCGGCACGCCGGAGTACATGAGCCCTGAAGCCGCCTCGCTCGAGGCGGAGCGGCTCGACACCCGCAGCGACGTCTACGCGCTGGGGCTTGTGGCGTTCCGCGTGCTTGCCGGCCGCGCCGCGCTCGAGTCGCCGCCGGGGACCTCGTTCGCGCGTCGCTTGCAGGCGGCGGCGTCGCCGGAGATTCCGCGTTTGTCGACGGCGTGTCGCCAGCCTGCGTGGGCCCGCCGGCTGCGCGGTGAGATCGAGTGGGTCGTCGGCCGCGCGATCTCGGTCGATCCGGCGGATCGGTATCCCTCCGCGGGCGAACTGAAGGAGGAGTTCGATCGACTTCTCGCCGGCGAACCGGTCGCGGCAGCGCCACCAAGCGCCGGGTATCAGCTCCGGGCCTTCACGCGTCGCCACAAGGCGATCGTGGCCGCGGGAGCGTTTTCGTTCCTCGCTCTCGCGGCGGCGACGGCGGTGAGCGTCTCCTTCGCGATCTCCGAAGCCCAACAGCGATCGCGAGCCGAAGTCGCGCTTGAAGGGGAGGCCCGCGAGCGGACTCGCGCGGAAGAGGCGCTCGAGGCCGAGGCGAAGCGCCGCAACGAGCTTGCGCGAGTCGCCGCCTTCCAGGAGGCGAGCCTCACCACGATCGACGTGGGAAGGCTTGGAGTCGACCTTCGCGCCTCGATGCTCGCGCAAGTCCCGGAGGGCGAGTCGGCGAAGCGCGACGCGCTCGACCAGGCGCTCGTGGGCATCGACTTCACCGATCTGGGACGGCAGATGCTCGGCCTGGCTCTCCTCTCGGAGATGCCCGAGACGATCCGGGACGAGTTCGCCGAACAGCCGGTCGTCGCAGGACGACTGCTTCAGGCGACCGCGGAGACCTGCGTCGCGCTCGGGCTCTCGGAGCAGGCTCTGGTGGCCGCTCGCGAGGCCGGCGCGATCTTCTCGAGCCAGTTCGGCCGCGAGCACGAAGGGACCATCGCCGCGGCGACCACGGAGTTCGCGGCGCTGCAGCAGCTCAGGCGAGCGGACGAGATGGCCGCGGAGATGGAGGGGTGGTGGTCGATCGCGCAGCGGGTCCTTCCGCCGGGCCATCCGGTGCGGAACGAGTGCGGATCGCGCTACGCCTCGACCCTCGCGGACACCATCGAGGGATACGAGCAGCAGTTGACGATCTACGAGGCGCTCGATCGCGAAGCCGACGAGGCCGGCCTCGTGCGGGACCTGCGGGTGGCGGACGCGAGGGCGGGCTCGCTGGAGGCCCTCGGCCGCTTCGAAGACGCCCTCGCCGTGCGGCAGGCGATCGTTGAGAAGATCGAGTCGGGAGACCTCTCGGGGAGCAACGAGGCCCTCCGCGGAGGATCGGCTCGCTTCAGTCTGCGGCTCGGCCACGTCAACAACCTGTCCGACCTGGGTCGTCTGCAGGAGGCGATCGAACGGTGTGAACGGCTGGTGGCCGAGGCGACCGCTGAACTCGGCGGCGACCACCCCGTGACGATCACCATCAAGGCCGACTACGCGACGCTGCTCGGTCTCGCGGGCATGCTCGAACAGGCTGCGGAGATCGAGAAGGACGTCCTCGCCACGCGTCTGCTGCTCATGGGCGAGCGGCATCCCGAGACGATTCGCGCGATGCAGAACCTTGCCCTTCGCAATCGACGGCTCGGCAACCTCGCCGCCTCGGAGGTGCTCTACCGCGATGCGATGCGGCTCTCCGCCGAGGTCCTGCCCCTCAACGACCCGCAGCGGATGACGATCGAGGTCAACTTCGGCGTGCTGCTGCAATCGACGCGTCGCAGCGACGAGGCGCTCGCCGTCCTCGAGGGCGTCTATCCGCGCATCGTCGCGACGCAGGGCGAGACCCATCCGATGGCGGTCTCGGCGCGGCGAAACATCGGGGCGGTGCTCAACGACCTCGGGCGATTCGAGGAGGCGCTTCCCATCTTCGAGGAAGGCTTCGAGGCCACCGAGCGCAACAACGGGCCGGACGCACCGACCACGATCATCGCGTTGGCGAATCTCGGAGCGGTCTATCAGTCGGTCGGTCGACTCGACGAGTCGCTCGCCACGCTCGACGAGGTGCTCGTGCGGGCTCGTCGAACGTTGCCGCCGACCCACTGGAACATCGGGGTCTTCCTCATCTACCGCGGCCGGACGCTGATCACGATGGAGCGATTCGCCGAGGCGGTCGCCACGATCGACGAGGCGCGGGCGCTGCTCGAAGCCTCGCTCGGGCCGCAGCATCCGCGATCGATCGAGGCCCGACGCGGGCTCATGCAGGCCTACGAGGCTTGGCACGCCGCGGACCCCGACGGCGGCCACGACGCGGCGATCGCGCGATGGAAGGCGACGCTGCCGGCGGAGGGTTGATCGGCGGGCGACGATCGAATCGAACCCGCGCCCGGGACTTCACGCGGCGCGACGTCGCTGCTCAAGAGTGACCGGCGCGAGCCCACCTTCTTGCCCGAAGCAGCGGCGCGCGTGCGAGCCGCCTCGGCGTTCCGCAGGATGACCGACGCGGATCGCGACGCGACGTCCCACCGTGAGGCCGACCGAACCGCGCTGGCCGCGCGTCGCACCAACGGGTGCGCTCGAATCAGTTGAGCAGGAAGATGTCGCCGGCGGCGGTCTCGACCGCGTCGTCGCGGTCGTCGAGATCGGCCTGGCCCGCGGCGGGCAGCCAGATGTTGTCCGGCCGCTCGCTGCCGCCGTTCACGCGAGGATCGCGCAGGAACTCGACCGAGCCGTCGCCCCGCATCACGTTCTGGCCGCGATCGTCGTGTTCGGGGGAGCACATCTCGACCCGCACCCGCTCGCCGCCGAAGACCAGTTCGATCACCGGATTGCGGTCGCCGACGATCACGAGCATGGGCACGAGATCCATCTTCAGTTCCGCGGCGTTCGCCGGGACGCGGAAGGAATAGGTTCCGCCGGGCGTCGGATGGTTCGGGCAGCCGAGGCACGTCGCATCGCTGCAGTAGCCGCCCTCGGCGAGCGCTCGAAGCTGGTCGCCGTGGCGATAGCCGCTCGGCGTCGGGAAGCGTCCGCTTCCGAAGTCGAGCCCGGGCACGAGGCTCGCCGCGAAGGGCATGTTGCCCTCGTGATCGTTCGCGAACGCGGCAAAGCCGCCGCCGAGCGAACGCATGCCGTCGCCGCAGGCGGCGATGCCGCGATTGGTGCGCACGTGGCTCATGAGCGGAATCGCGATCGACACCGCGAGGATGGCGATGGCCGCGACGCCCACGAAGTCGGAGAAGCGAAGCCTCGCCCGGGAGACGGCGAGATTCTCCTCCTGGCGACTGAAGGAGAAGCGTTCGGACTCGGACGCCTCGTGGCGATCGATCCGCAGAAGAGTCGCATCGACGAGCGCGTCGAGCGAGGCGTCGTCGGCGTCGGCTCCCGGCACCGCCTCGAGGCGGCGGAAGACCGCGAGCGCCGCGGCGGCGCGGGGACGCATCGCCTCGGGGACGCGATCGAGCTCGAACTCGGCCTCGATCAGGGCGTCGACCGCGGCGGCGTCGGTGTCGCTCAGCGTCGCGCCAAGGCGGTCGGATGAATCGTGCGGGTCGGTCACCGAAGGGACTCCGTCAGTCGCGGGCGGGTCGAGCAGGCAGGGGACGAGGCGGTCACGCCGTCGCATCCGAAGGGCCGGAGCGGGACTGGGCGATCCGCCACTGGTCGGCGAAGGTCGCGACCGCGCTGTGCAGTCGGCTCTTCACCGTGCCGAGCGGCACGGCGAGGGTCTCCGAGATCTGCTGGTAGCTCATGCGATGGAAGTAGGAGAGGAGCAGGATCTCGCGGTAGTGGCTCGGGAGATCTTCGACGACCTGCTTCACCCGCGCGGCCTCCTCGGCCCGGGCGACCGGCGTGTCGGGGGTCTCGTCGTTGCCGGCGAGCAGGTCGACGAAACTCGCGCCCTCGTCGTGGTTGCCCACCGGGGCGGAGAGGCTCGCGGCCTGCCGGCGCTTCTGGCGTCGGTGCAGGTCGCGGGCCTTGTTCGCGGCGATCGTGAAGAGCCACGGCTTGAAGGTCCGCGTCTCGTCGAAACTCTCCGCCGAGAGGTGGATCTGCAGGAAGGTCTCCTGGAAGACGTCCTCCGCCGCGGCGCGGTTCCCGAGGAAGCGGGTCAGGAAGTTGAGGAGTTCGTGGCGATACCGCCCGATCAACGACTCGAACGCGGCGCGATCGCCCGTGCGGTACGCCACGAGCAACTGCTCGTCGGTCTGCTCGGTTGGGGCCTTCCCGCGATCGGGCACGCTCGTCTCCGCACGCGTCTCGGGCGAACCGCCCATCTCGACCCAGGACTCCCACCCGGACGCACGCCGGAGGAGCCGATCCGCATGCCGGAACCAGAGCGTTCCCGACAGAGCGATCGGAAGCCGAACCATCGCAAGACGGCGGCGGCTTCTCGGGTCGGGAAGGGTATCCGAAAGCGACACGCCTTCGCCGAGTCGAGCGTCGGTCGATCTCGCTTGAACTTCGAAGAGTCCGCCTGCCCCTGCAAAGCCGCCACGCGCCGGCGGAGGCATGCCATCGCCAAAGCGGTGCCCCCGGCGCAGGCCATCCGCCGGCGATCGTTCGCGGCAGAGGCGGTTTGACAGGGGCAGGCGCACGGCAGGCATCGCCGCGTTACGCCGCCGCGGGCGGCGGGATCGTGGAGACCGAACTTTTTTCGGTAGGATTCCCCACCCTCGCCGGGGTCGATCGATCCTCCCGGACCTTCGATCGTCGGCGATCTTCTCCGGCTCCCGTCCGCGTCGTGCGAGACGGTCGGGAGTCCCGATCCGGAAGCGTCGGAGAGGGAGCAGGTTGCGTCACGGGCCCCGTTCGCCCGCGGCCGCCGAGGACCGAGTCCGGACCGTGTCGCCGTTTCGCCACTCGCCCCGTTCGCCGAGACCCAGAACCCGATGGCCGTACCAGTCGCCCAGATGTGGACCGTCGCGAGCTACGTGCTCTCGCAGAAGCTTCGCCGACGCAAGCGCTACCCGCTCGTCCTCATGCTCGAGCCGCTCTTCCGCTGCAACCTCGCTTGCGCGGGCTGCGGGAAGATCCAGTACCCGCCGCACATCCTGAAGCGGCACCTCTCGGTCGAGGAGTGCATGAAGGCGGTCGACGAATGCGGCGCGCCGATGGTCTCGATCCCCGGCGGCGAGCCATTGCTGCATCCGGAGATCCGCGAGATCGTCGCGGAGCTCGTCAAGCGGAAGAAGTACATCTACCTCTGCACCAACGCGATCCTCCTGAAGGAGAAGCTCGAGGCGGGCTGGTTCACGCCGAGCCGCTACCTGACCTTCTCGGTGCACATGGACGGGCAGGAGGAGCACCACGACTTCGCGGTCGCTCGCGAGGGCACCTTCCAGAAGGCGATCGCGGGGATCCGCCTCGCGGTCGAACGCGGCTTCCGCGTGACCACCAACACCACGCTCTTCGAGAGCTGCGATCCGAACTCGGTCCGGGGCTTCTTCGACGAGATGATGGAGCTTGGCGTCGAGGGCATGATGGTCAGCCCCGGCTACGCCTACGACAAGGCGCCCGACCAGAAGAGCTTCTTGAAGCGGCAGGAGACGCACCGCCTCTTCGAGATGATCCTCTCGAACCGCAAGGACGGGAAGCGTTCGTGGCGCTTCAACCAGTCGCCGCTCTTCCTCGAGTTCCTGATGGGCAAGCGCGACTACGAGTGCACGCCCTGGGGCAACCCCACCTACAACCTCTTCGGCTGGCAGAAGCCCTGCTACCTGCTGCAGGAGGGCTACGTCGACACCTTCGACGAACTGATCAACGGCACCGAGTGGGCGAACTACGGCCGTGCATCAGGCAACCCGAAGTGCCAGAACTGCATGGTCCACTGCGGCTACGAACCGACCGCGGTCGACCACACCTTCAGTTCCTTCGGCGGACTGTGGGGCACGATCAAGGCGATGGTCTTCAACACCTACGCGAACCCCGCCGC
>CAZTMB010000042.1:0-23584 GCA_964614695.1 uncultured Isosphaeraceae bacterium
AGATCGAGTTCGGCGATGCGGAAGCCGTCGTCGGTCGAGGCGATCGCGTCCATGCGGGCGATCGCCTCGTTGGTGGAGGCCTCGGCGATGCACACGCAGAGCCCCCGGCGCTCGCTGCGGGCGACCCGGCCGCGCAGCTGGTGGAGTTGCGCCAGGCCGAAGCGTTCGGCGTGCTCGATCGCCATGAGGGTCGCGTTGGGGACGTCGACGCCCACCTCGATCACGATCGTGGCGACGAGCGCATCGAGTTCCTTCGCGCGGAACTTCTCCATCGCCGCGTCGCGCTCGGGACCGGGCATGCGGCCATGGATCCCGGCCAGTCGCAGGCCTCGCCACGGCCCGTCGGCGAGAAACGCCAGATGCGTCGAGACCGCGGCGGTGCCCGCGTCGCCCTCCTCGATCGCCGGCACCACCACATACGCCTGTTCGCCCGCCTCGATGCGCTTGCGGAGATAGGCGTAGACGTCGTCGCGCTTGTCGGGGCCGACGACCCGCGTCGCGGGCAAGCTGCGTCCGGGCGGGCGGTCGCTGATCGTCGTGACGTCGAGATCGCCGAGCAGCGTCATCGACAGCGTGCGGGGAATCGGCGTCGCGGTCATCACGAGCACGTGCGGCACCTCGCCGCCCTTGCCGCGATGGGATCGAAGTGCCGCCCGCTGCGAGACGCCGAAGCGATGCTGCTCGTCGATGACGACGAGGCCGAGGTCGTGGAACGCGACCGCGTCGCCGAGCAGTGCGTGCGTGCCGACGACGAGGTCGATCCGGCCGTCGGCGAGCCGCTCGAGTCGCTCGCGGCGCACCGGTGCGGGCAGGTTGCCGACGAGCAGCGCAATCTCGACCTCGCTCTCGGCGAGCATCTTCTTGAGCACGCGCTCGTGCTGCTCCGCGAGGATCTCGGTCGGCGCGATCAGCATCGCCTGGCGTCCCGCGGCGACCGCCCGCAGCATGGCGTCGGCGGCGACCGCGGTCTTGCCCGAGCCGACATCGCCCTGCAGCAGCCGGTTCATCGGGAACGGACTCGCGAGATCGGTCGCGATCTCCTCGATCGCGGTCCGCTGCCCGGGCGTGAGCGTGAAGGGGATCCGCGCGGCGATGCGCTCGTCGATCTCCGGCGAGCGCGAGAAGACCGGGGCCTTCGCGGTCGTGCGCCACTGATGGCGGCGCATCGCGACGGCGAGCTGCATGACGAGCAGTTCCTCGAAGGCGAGGCGGCGGCGCGCCGCGAGCGGCGCCGTCGGTTCCTCCGGGCGATGCATCGCGCGGTAGCACTCGCGAAGCAGCGGCAGTTCGCGGCTGCGGCGGTAGGCCTCGGGAAGGGCGTCGGCGATCTGCTCGAGCGCGGGCTCGAGCACCGCCTCGACCGCGCGGGCGATGCGTTCCGAAGGCAGGTCCTCCCGGCCGGGATAGACCGGCCGGATGCGATGCTCGCGGGCGGCGAGCGGCGACGCCTCCTCGAAGGGCGTCCAGCGCGGGTTCACGATCTGCAGGACCGGGCCGTGGAACTTGCCCTTGCCCTCGGCGATGCCGACCTGCCCCGGATGCAGCCGCTTGGCGAGCCACGGCATGTTGAAGAAGGTCAGGAGCGCCGAGCCGGAGTCGTCCTCGAGGACCGCCTCGACCCGAGTCATGCGGCCGCGGCGCAGCTGCACCGAGGCGATCGTGCCGCGAAGCGACAGGTTCGCGGTGCTGCCGGATTCGAGCAGTCCTCGGGCCGTGGCGATCGTCGACTCGGCCTCCTCCTGCTCGTGACGCATCGGCAGGTGGCGGACCAGTTCGCCCACCGTATGGACGTCGAGCGTCGCGAGCGACCGCGCGACCGACGCGGGGATTGCGGCGACCGACGCGAGCGGCGTGGCGAGGGTGATGGTCGAGGCGTCGGGCATGGGAAGAGCGGCGGTCGGCGGCTCGTACGATACGAGCGTGGCACGACGGTTCTTCGATCCGAGGAAGGCTCGCGGCGGCGACCCCGACGCGGGCGGGCAGTTCGATCTCTTCGGAGGCGTCGGCGGCGGCGATGGCGAGAAGCCCGATGCAGAGCCCGTCCCGGGTGCGATCGAGACGCCGCCGTCGCCGCGCGGCGAGGTCGAGGCACGCGGGGCGGGCGAGGTCGCGTCCGGCGCGGCGAGCGAAGGCGAATCGACGTCCGCCGAGGACGCACCGTCCGAACGCCGTCGCGAGGAGCCGCCGCCGCTCTCGGTGCGCGAACTCTCCGAACTGATCGGCGGGGCGCTCTCCGCGCTGCCGTCGCGGCTCCGGGTGATCGGCGAGGTCAGCAACCTCAGCCTCAACCGCCATCTCTACTTCTCGCTCAAGGACGAGGAGGCGGTGATCCCCTGTGTGATGTGGGCCTCGCAGTTGCGGGAGATCTCCGAGATCCCTCGCAACGGCGACTCGATCGAGATCCGAGGCCAGGTCGGGCACTTCCCCAAGTACGGCAAGACCCAGATCTACGTTTATCGCATCACCCCGGTGGGTCTCGGCTCGCTCGAAGCGAAGCTGCGGGAGATGCTCGAAGCGCTGCGGACGATGGGCTACTTCGACCCCGCGCGCAAGAAGCCGCTGCCGGAGTACCCGCGGCGGATCGCGCTCGTGACCGGGGCCAACAGCGCGGCGCTTGCCGACTGCCTGCGCACGGCGCGGGAACGCATGCCTTCGGTCGAGGTGCTGGTGCTGCCCGTCAAGGTGCAGGGGGTCGGTGCGGCGGAAGAGGTCGCGCGGGCGATCACGCTGCTTGATCGCGCCGCGGAGTCGCTCGCGATCGATGCGATCTGCGTGACCCGTGGCGGCGGAAGCCTCGAGGATCTGTGGGCGTTCAACGAACGCGTCGTCGCCGACGCGGCGTTCCGCTGCCGGACGCCGCTCGTCGCGGCGATCGGCCACGAGAGCGATACGTCGGTGATCGAACTGGTGGCGGACGTCCGCGAGTCGACGCCGTCGCTGGCGATGACCCGATTGCTGCCCTCGCGCGAGGAACTCTCGAAGCGTCTCGCGAAGGACGCGCGGCGGCTGACGACGGCACTGCGGACCCGCGCGATCGAGGAACGAGCGAGACTTCGGTTGTCGGCGCAGAACCCCTTTCTTCGGAAGCCGGGCGAACGGCTTCGTGGAGAAGCGAAGCGACTCGCCGACGCGCGGCGGGCGCTCGCTCGCTCGCTCGAGGCAAGGCTCCGGCTCGCGGCCCGGGATCGGGAGGCGCTCGCAACGAGGCTCCGGCAGGCGATGCGCGAAGCGCTGCCGGATCGAGTCGAGGCGGCAGGCCTGCTGCAGAGGCTCGACCGTGCCATCGAAACCCGGCTACGCGAAGTGCGTGCCGGGACCGCGTCGGCGAGAGCGCGGCTCCGGAGCGTCGGGCCGGCGGCGGTGCTCGCGCGGGGCTTCTCGATCGCGGTGGGGCCGGACGGGCGCGTGATCCGCTCGGTCTTGGAGGTCGAGGCGGGGCGATCGATCGCGATCGCGGTCGCGGACGGCGTGATCGATTCGACCGCGACCGGCACCGCGGCGGGAGATCCGCTCGAGCGGCTCGGACCTGACGCGAAGCGATCGGGCGACTGAGGTACATTCGCAGCGTGGCCAAGCGAACGAATCCAGATCGAGAGACCGCCGGCGAGCCGTTGCCCGACGAGATCGCGTCGATGGGCTATGAGGAGGCGATCTCCGAACTCGAAGCGCTGATCGATCGCATCGAGCAGGGGGAGATCGGTCTCGAGGCGTCGATCGCGGAGTACCGGCGTGGCGTGCAGTTGCTTCGTCGCTGCGAGGCGGTGCTGTCGGTCGCGGAGGCGCAGGTGAAGGAGCTGACGCTCGCGGAGGTCGAAGCCGCGGGCGAAGACGCCGGACCCGAGCGCGAGCGGTGATCGAGTCGGCGGCCGGACTGCCCTTGCTCGCAGGAAGCCTGCCCGAGAGCTGGTTCTCCGGCGGGGCGGGCGAGGTTCGCGCCATCGCGATCGCGCAGTGGGTCGTCTGGTCGCTCTTTCTCTTCGCCTTCGGGGCGTCGATCGGCAGCTTCGTCAACGTGGTCGCCCATCGCCTGCCCCGCGGGGCGAGCCTGGTCTCGCCGCCGAGCCGCTGCCCGGTCTGCGGGGGACTGCTCTCCTGGCGAGAGAACCTGCCGGTGCTCGGCTGGCTGCTTCTGCGCGGAAGGTGCAAGCGGTGCGGGACGCGGATCAGCCCGCAGTACGTGCTGGTCGAGGTGGTGCTGGGCGTGCTCTTCGTCGCGACCTTCCTGGTCCTCTACCTTCCGGCCCCCGGAAGCTGGTGGACCGCCGACACCGGGAACTGGTGGATCGAGCGGCAGTTCGGCGGCAGCTGGCCGGCGTGCCTTGCGGTCCTCTCCATGATCGCCGTGCTCGTGCCGATCACGCTGATCGATGCGAAGACCTTTCTGATCCCGCTGTCGCTGACCTTGGTCATCGCGGCGATCGCCGCGGTCGCTTGGCCGCTCCAGACCACGCTCACGCCGGGATTCCGGGTCAGCCTCGACAGCCCGCCCGTGCCGTTGCCGATTCCCTCGACCGCGACCGCCCTGGCTGCCTTCGGCGGCGTGGCGGGAGCGGGTGTGCTGACGCTGTTGCTGCGGCGGGGATGGCTGAAGGCGTCGTTCGCCGACTACGAGACGTATGTCGAGGAGGGGCAGACGCTTGGCGAGTATCCGCACGCTCGACGCGAGTGCCTCCGAGAGGCCGTTCATCTGGGAGTCGTGGTGCTCGGCGTGGCGATCGGAGGGTGGATCGGTGGGAACTTCGGCGGGTCGGTGATGCCGGACTGGATCGCCGCTTTGGGAGCCGTGTCCGTGGGCTACCTCGTCGGAGCCGCCCTCGTCTGGGGCACGCGGATCCTGGGAACGCTGGCGTTCGGCCGCGAGGCGATGGGGCTCGGCGACGTCCACCTGCTCGCGGCGATCGGGGCGGTGCTCGGGTGGGCCGATGCGCTGGCGGTCTTCCTGATTGCGCCGTTCTTCGGCATCGCCGCGGCCGCGATCGCGAGCATGCTCGCGGCAGGCTGGCTCGGCGCGAGGTTCAAGGACGCGGGACGTCGCGGTCGCGAGATTCCCTACGGCCCGCACCTCGCATTGGCGGCGGTGTTCGTCGTCCTGCTGCGTCCGGCGGTCGTCGAGGTGCGGGATCTCGTGCTGCCGAGCGACGTGCGCGAACGGCTGCGCGATCCGGGTCGCTTTACAGCATCGACCGGTGAGGGTTCAATGCGCGGCGAGGTCGGGATGGAGCCCACGGCCTCGACGGACGGGTCGCCTTCGGGCGGCATTTCCCTGGGTCTCGCGCACGGAACGATGGAAAGGATGCCTTGAGCATGCGACGGACACGCGTGATGGCGGTGGTGGCGGTGGCGGTGGCGACCTTCTTCGCGGGCTGCGATGCGGCCAAGAAGAAGGAAGCCCTTCTGATGGACGAGAACGCGGGGCTGCGAGATCAGGTGAACACCCTGCGCACCCAGCTCGACGATGCCGATGCGCAGCGTCGCTCGCTCGAGACGGAGAACGCCAAGTTGCGAGGCGACCTGACGAGCGCGGCGAGCAAGGCTCCGTCGGGCTTCGCGGTCGATCTCGAGGGCGTCACGATCGAAGGTCGCGCCGGCGAGATCGTCGCGGTCATCGAAGGCGACGTGCTGTTCGACAGCGGTTCGACGAGCCTGAAGGCCAACGCCAAGCAGACGCTCGAACGGCTTGCCTCGCAGATCAAGAAGGAGTTCCCCAATCAGCCGATCCGGCTGGTCGGATTCACCGACACCGATCCGATCCGCAAGAGCAACTTCCCGAGCAACTACCACCTCGGCTTCCAGCGGGCCTACGAAGTGGGGCAGTTCCTTTCGTCGAAGGGGCTGTCGGGCAAGAACATGTCCTACACGAGCTTCGGTCCGGAGATGCCGCGCGAGACGAAGGCGAAGTCGCGCCGCGTCGAGGTGGCGATCGTCACCGACTGATTCGGGCGGAACCGTCGAGCACTCCTTTCGCGCAGCCCGCCGGCGACGGCGGGCTGCGTCGTTGCGCGGATGGCGCGAAGGACGGGATGGGCCACGGACATTCGCCCGCAGCACCGGCGTTGATCACCACGCTCGCTGCCCGCCGAAGACGCAACGCTTCGCCTTCCGTGCCCATCAAGTCCATCGAGTCGATTCCGTCCAGCTGGCCGCCCGCCGAGCAAGGCGAGCAGCCAGCGTGTGACGTGGCCCACTCTCGAAGCACCAGCATGCGATCAGCGTTGCCCGTTCGTGGCACCTGCGTGCTGCTTGATGCTTCGCGACCGCCGCCTGCCTCGCCGGCGCGTGGTCGATCGCGTCCGACTCGTCCAGCCGCAATGGTCCATGCCGCGACGCCCCGCCGAGGTTCCCTGTTCACTCTTGCCACGCGAGCGATCAGCGCGACGCGGCCCGCCTCACCCGCCGTCGCGCTGTCGCTTGGTCTCGCGTTCGAGCGACTTCCGCTCCGCAGCCGTCAGCGAGGTCATGCCGTCGCGGCGAATCTTGGCGAGGATCCGGTCGACCTCGGCTCGTCGTGCGGCTTCGGCTTCCGCGACGCGGCGATGCCGCTCCGCCTCGCGACGCTCCGCCTCTTCGAGCCGTCGCGCCTCTCGCTGGCTCCTCGCATCGCCCCGCGGCGAGAAGGCTCCCGATGGCAGTGCTTCCTCGTCGTCTCCGAGCGTGTCGCGTCGAAGTTGCTGCGACATGCGATGCCCCCACAACGCCCCCAGCGCCGCGAGCACCAGCAGCGTCAGCTGATTGATCAGGATCCCGACGACCGCCAGACCGACGGCCGCGACGTACCCCACCCGGATCGCGAGCCGCAGCGAATCATGCTCGCCGCGTCGGCGTCGCAGCACCGACTCGACGACGCGTCCGCCATCGAGCGGAAGCATCGGCACGAGGTTGATCGCAAGCAGGATCGAGTTCACCCACCCCAGGAGAAAGACCGCCTCCATCCATCCGCCTCCGCCGACGAGCGCGAGCCCCGCGCGGGGATCGAGGGGATTCGGCAACGCCGCGCCGGCGATCGGAGCGCCGCCGATCGCCAAGGCCGTGGCGCATCCAAGCACGAGGATCAGATTGACCAGCGGGCCGCCGATCGCGGTGACGAGGTGGCTCAGCCAGTCGTGCGGGGGGTCGCACTCCGCGAGACCGCCGAGCGGCCAGAGCAGGATCTCGTCGCAGTGCCCGCCCATGCGGCGGCATGCGAAGGCGTGGCCGAGTTCGTGGGCGAGCACCGAGACCGCAAGCCACGCCAACGCGAGCGCGGTGGGGCCCGGACCGAGCGCCGAGTTGCCGAGCGAGGCTCGCAGCAGCTCGACCGCCGCGAAGAGCGGCAGCAGCAGATGCAGGCGAAGGTCGATTCCCGCGAGGCGACCGATCGGCACCGCCCAATCGAGCGGTCGGTCGAGCCATCCGCCGTCGGCGCTGCTTCGCTCCCACGCCTCCGAGCGATCCCGGCCGGAACGCCGGCTCACCGGCTCCGCCCTTCGCCCGCTCGGCTCGGTCGCGGCTGCCCCTTCGCACGCCAAAGGTGGAAGGCGGCGATCGTCTTGCCATCGCGGATCTCGCCGCGGGCGATCCTGGCCGCGATTTCGTCGGGCTCGCACGCCTCGACCTCGATTCGTTCGTCGGGCTCGAGGCGCCGATCGCCGAGGACGAGCTCGCCCGCGACGAAGACCTGCATGAGTTCGTCTGAAAAGCCCGGGGCGGTGAAGAAGGAGCCGAGCGGCTCGATCGCGCCGGCGCGGTAGCCCGTCTCCTCGATCAGTTCCCGCGCCGCCGCGGCGATCGCCGCCTCGCCCGCCGCGATGCCGCCGGCACAGAACTCGACGAGCCAGTCTTCGAGCGTGGCCCGGTGGTTGCGGATCAGCACCAGCCGTCCGTCGTCGAGCACCGGCACCACCGCCACCGCGCCGCGATGCCGGACCGCGATCTTCTCGACCTCGACTCCGCCGCGGCCGGTCCAACGGATGAGATCGACATCGAAGACCGGTCCTCGATGCAGCGTGACGATTTGCCTCGGGTCGCTCACCGCGACGATCATACGGAGATGCCCGAAGCCGCCGCCCATCCTGTCGCCGCCACCGTCGAAGTGCGGGGCCTGCGCAAGGCGTTCGGGAAGCTCGAGGTGCTTCGCGGCATCGATCTGACCTTCCGCCCTGGCGAGACGACCGTGGTCCTCGGGCCGAGCGGGACCGGGAAGTCGGTGCTCTTGAAGCTTCTCGTCGGACTGCTCAAGCCCGACGCGGGCGAAGTGTGGTTCGACGGCGAGCGCGTCGATCGCCTCGGCGAGTCGAAGCTCGCGCCGATCCGGCGTCGCATCGGCTACCTGTTCCAGCAGGGCGCCCTGTTCGACTCGCTCAGCGTCTTCGAGAACGTCGCCTTCCCGATGCGCGAGGCGGGCTTCCGGGATGAGGTCGCGATCGGCCGCGACGTGCGACGGGCCTTGCGGCTCGTGGGCCTCGAGGAACTCGTCGATCGCGTGCCGAGCCAGCTGTCGGGTGGCCAGCAGAAGCGTGTGGCGCTTGCCCGCGCGATCGTGCTGCGTCCGGAACTGGTCCTCTACGACGAGCCCACCACGGGCCTCGATCCCATTCGAGCGGACCTCATCAACGAGTTGATCCTTCGTCTTCAGAAGTCGCTTCGAGTGACGGGGATCGTCGTCACCCACGATCTCGCGAGCGCGTTCAAGGTGGCCGATCGCATGGTCATGCTCTACGAGGGACGCGTGGTGCTCGACGGCCCCCCGGCGGCGTTCCGGGCCAGCGAGGATCCCATCGTGGGTCGCTTTCTCCGGGGCGAGGCTTCGAAGGAGGATCTCGCGTCGATCGCGGTCGACGACGCCCACGAACTCGCCAAGCCTCGCCGCACCTGAGAAGATCGCCGCCTTCGCCCCTCGAACGCCCTCGGACTCCGCCCCGCATGAAACCCGTCGCCAAGGATCTTCTGACTGGACTCGCCGGGCTTGGCGGCCTGGCGGGCCTGGCGACGCTGCTGCTTCTGTACGGCGAACTCACCGGGGTGGTGGCGCCCCGATACCAGGTGAACGTGGCGCTCGATCGGGCGGGCGGGTTGCGATCGGGAAGCCTGGTCACGCTGAACGGCGTGCCGATCGGCGAGGTGTCGGAGGTGAGCCTCGAGGAGCCGCCGACGCGTCCAAGCCATCCGGTCCTCGTCGATGCCCGCATCGACCGGAAGGTCCGGATCCCCGAGAACGTCGTCGTCGATGTCGAGACGAGCCTGCTCGGCGGCGGCGCGAGACTCGCGCTCTCGGTGCCGCTTCCCTACGAGGCCGCCGTGGCGATGCTCCCGCAGGAACCGACCGCGACGATCGTCGGGAAGGCGGGGGGCCTCGAAGCGATCGTCTCCGAAGCGCTCGAGCCGCGACTTGCGGTCTTCGAGGCGACCCTCGAGGAGATCCGCACGCTGGCCGCGACCTACACGAAGGTCGGCGCGAACCTCAACGAGCTGATGGTCGCGGTCGATCCGGAGGATCCCGCGGCCGAGTCGAGTCTTCGAACGACGGTGGTGAGGCTCAACTCGACTCTGGCCGAGGCGAGGGCCGCGATCGCGCTCGCCTCGACCTGGCTCGGCGACGAGCAGCTGCAGGCCGACGTCAGGAGCGCAGTGTGGCGGGCGAACCTGCTCGTCGAGCATGCCACCGAAGCGGTCGACTCGATCGAAGCGCTGGCGAACTCGTTGGGCGCCGAGGCGGGGCGCGCGGTCGACACCTTCGATGCGCGAGCGGGGGAGATCGTCGCGGCGATCACGCCGGTCGCCGACGGCGCGTCGGTGCTGCTCGAGCGCATCGGTCAGCTGTCGACGCTCGCCTCGGAGGGTGATGGCACGGTGGGGCTCCTGTTGCGGAACCCCGATCTCTACAACAGCCTCGCCGACAGCGCCAAGCGGCTCGAGGCGACGCTGCGGAAGGTCGAACTGCTGCTCGAGAAGATCCGCGAGGAAGGCCTGGGCGTGTCGTTCTGACGTCACGCGCCGGTTGCTCGCTTCGCTCGATGGGGCGTCGCGGACTGGTCAGGCTGGACCGAATGGACGGGATGGACCACGCGTCCATCAGGCGGTTGATGCGGGCGCGACGCGACGTGACGCGCCGGTCGCTCGCCTCGCTCGATGGAGCGTCGCGTCACGCGCACGATGGGCGAGCTGGACTTCCTGCCGCGAAGCGCTTGCGCCGGTGGCGGACGCGGAACGTGGACACCACACGCTCGAACAGTGCCGCCGGCACGCCAACCGTGCTCGCTTCATCGGGCGCCAACCGGGAGCCGCCCACGTCGTTGCCGGTCCCATGCGGCTCATGCGAGGTCCATCAGGCTCACGCGTCAGGCCCACGCTCGCTCGCCTCGGCGGCAACCCGTCGCGGCAGCCTCTCGTCCGCCGATACACTTCGCGACCTCGTTTTCGTGATCCGACCCCTCTGCCGACGCCCCGCGACGCCGACCGACCGACTCCATGGGACTTGCCGATCGCGACTACCTCCGAGACGCCCAGCGATCCTCCTCGCGGGTCTCCGGTCCGGGCTGGTCGGTCACGACGTGGCTCATCGTGATCTGCGTGGCGGTGTTCGTGCTCGACGGATTCCTGCCGCGGTCGCTCGTGATGGTTCGGAACGACCTGCAGTCGAATCCGCAACTGCGGCAACTGCGGCCGGAGAACTTCGGGGTCAGCGAGTTTCGGCAGATCGGCCCGCTCGAGGTCGAACGGATCGTCTTCCTCAAGGAGAACGGCCTTGCGGTCGGCAAGCAGGTCTTCCAGCAGGTTCCGCTGCTGCAGAAGGCCTTGCAGTTCACCACCTCGCAGGCGCTCGTCTACTTCTCGCCGAGCACCGGCATCGAGGGCGGGCAGTTCTGGCGCTTCATCGGCTTCCAGTTCCTGCACGCGAACCTGAGCCATCTGCTCTTCAACATGCTCGGGCTCTACTTCTTCGGCCCGATCGTCGAGCGCTACCTCGGCGGCAAGCGGTTCCTCGCGTTCTACCTCCTCTGCGGCGCGTGCGGCGCGTTCCTCTACCTGCTGCTCAACGCCGGCGGATGGGCGGCCTCGCTCGCCTTCGGGCCGGAGTTCCGGATCCCGGGGCTGCTCTTCCACAACCCGTGGACGCCGCTCGTCGGCGCGTCGGCCGGAGTCTTCGGCGTGATCATGGCCGGCGCCTTCCTCGTGCCCAACGCGACGGTGCTCCTCTTCTTCGTGATCCCGATGCGGCTCGTGACGCTCGCCTACGCGCTCGTGGCGGTCGCGGTCTTCACGATCCTCTTCGAAGGGCGCAACGCCGGCGGCGAGGCGGCGCACCTCGGCGGGGCGATCGCGGGCTTCTACTTCATCCGCCGACCCAACCTGCTGCACGACTTCTTCGACGTGCTCGGGCGCGTCGACCCGACGAGCTCCCAGTTCCGAGGCAAGGGCAAGTCGCGCCGCGCGGGCGACGTGGCCGAGGTCGACCGCGTGCTCGCGAAGATCGCCCAGTCGGGACTCGGCAGCCTTTCCGAGCGGGAGCGTCGCGTGCTGCGCGACGCCTCGCGAGGCCGCTAGGCGTCGCTTCGATGGCCGTTCGGCTCGAGATCCTCGCCCGATGCTCCTCGAACCAGGCGAGGCGCGGGAGGCTGCACACGCCGCACGGCGCGGTCGACACGCCCGCCTTCATGCCGGTGGCGACCGCGGGATCGATCAAGGGCGTCTGGCCCGATCAGGTTCGGGCGATCGGCGCGGGGATGATCCTCGGCAACGCGTATCACCTGCTGCTGCGACCGGGATCGAAGCGTGTCGCCGCGATGGGCGGGCTGCATCGCTTCATGCGGTGGGACGGCCCGATCCTGACCGACTCGGGAGGCTTCCAGGCGTTCTCGATGGCGGACCTGCTCTCGATCGACGAGGGCGGCTTCACCTTCCGCTCGATCATCGACGGACGCTCGATCCGCCTCGGGCCGTCCGAGTGCATGGAGGTCCAGAACGACCTCGGCGCCGACGTGATCATGCCGCTCGACGACTGCCCGCCGGCGGGCGCGGATCCCGCGAGGCTCGAGGTCGCGCTTGAACGGACCCACCGCTGGCTCGAGGCGTGCGTGAAGCACCATGCGCGTCCGCACGACCAGGCCCTCTTCGGCCTGGTGCAGGGTGGGGTCGATCCGGCCCTGCGGGCCCGCTCGGTCGCCGCGGTCACGGCGTTCGATCTTCCCGGCTACGCGATCGGCGGCGTCGCCGTCGGCGAGGGGCCGGAGGAGATCCACCGGACCGTCTCGATCGTGGCGCCGATGCTGCCCGAGAATCGACCGCGCTATCTGATGGGGGTCGGCTACGAGCGGGACCTCGTTGCGGCGGTGGCGGCGGGGGTCGACATGTTCGACTGCGTGCTCCCCACCCGGAACGGCCGGAATGCGCGGGTGTTCACCCGGCGGGGGCCGCTGAACCTCCGCAACGCGATCCATGCCGAGGATCCCCGCCCGATCGAGGAAGGCTGCGACTGCCCCGGGTGCGCCGGCGGCTTCAGCCGCGCCTACTTGCGGCATCTCTTCATGGCTGGGGAGATGCTTGGACCGATCATCGCCTCGGTCCACAACCTCCGGCACTACCAACGCCTGATGCTGGACATCCGCGAGGCGATCCAGCAAGATGCATGGTCTTCGCTCGAGTCGGCGTGGCCGGTCCTCGAGCGCGTTCCCAGTCCCTCCTGAACCCCCCGAACACCCTCCGCGACCGGCCCTTGTGGCGTCGCCCGGGACCATTCGACCATGACTTCGACGGACTTCCCGATCGCCCTCTCATCGACCCTGGCGATCCAGGTGCCGGATGCCCCGGGCGCCCCGACCGCGGCGCCCGCGACCGGTGCTCCGGGCACGCCCGGCGGCGCCGCCCCGGCCGATCCGGGCTTCAACATGCTCCTCTTCATCCTGCCCGTGCTCGTGCTGATGGTGGTCTTCTCCGCCGTCGCCCAGCGAAAGGAGAAGAAGCGCCGCGAAGCCCTTCTCTCGGCGGTGAAGAAGCACGATCGCGTGCTCACCTCGGGCGGCATCATCGGGTCCGTGGTCGAGACGACCTCGGACACGGTGGTCCTCAAGGTGGACGAGAATTCGAACGTCCGCATGACCTTCGCGAGGTCGGCGGTCCAGCAGATCCTCAAGGAGTCGGCGGAAGCCAAGGCCTGAGCCGTCGCGGGCGAGGCGGCCGGCGTCGCCATCGCCTTCGAGGCCTCCTGCGGGCGAACGAGCCGACCGGACCAGCGACATGTCCAAGCATCTCCTCCTCAAGTTTCTCCTGATCGCCGCGATCGCCGCGGTCTGCGTCTACGAGCTGTTCCCGGTCGAGCGGCAGATCCGCCTCGGCAAGGACCTTCGCGGCGGCGTGAGCCTCACCTACTCCGTGCGGGTGCCGGAAGGCTCGCCGCCCGACGAAGTGATCGCGCAGGTGATCGACGTGCTCAAGCAGCGCGTCAATCCGCAGGGCGTCCTCGACATCTCGATGGAGCCGCAGGGCGCCGACCGCATCGAGGTCGTGATGCCGCTGCCCAACCCCGAGGTGCGGGCGCTGCAGATCGCCTTCCGCGAGCGGCTCGAGGCGCTGCTCGAGTGCGCGAACATCCGTCCGAGCGAGCTCGATGCGGCGCTCGCCCGCGGCGATCTCGCCTCGGCGCACGCGTGCCTCGCCGATCCGGCGACCCTCGCTTCCATCCAGCAGGAGTTCGACGTCCTGCGCGACGCGCGGCTCGAACTGCAGCAGGCGATGCTCGAGCAGGCCGAGGCCGCGACGGTCTCCTCGATCGAGGACCGCATCGTCGATGCGGAGATCCGCTACGACCGGCTCCGGGCAAGGCTGCTTCGCCCGCTGCCCGAGTCGCGGGTGCTGCGGATTCTCGCTCTCGAGACGCAAGGGCCGCCCGCCCTCGACGCCGCCGGCAACCGCATGACCGCGGAGGACGGCTCGCTCGTGCGCGATCCGTCGCCGCGCGAGGTGGCGATCGCGGCGCTTTCCGCGGAGTTCCCGGGGCAAGGCGACCGCCTCGCGGCGCTCGTCGAGACGTTCGATGCCTACGCCTCGCAGCGCACCGGACTCGACGATCCCGAGGATCTCAAGCGTCTCCTTCGCGGCGCGGGCGTGCTCGAGTTCCGCATCGGCGTCGATCCGCGAAACCCCGAAGGCGTCAACGTCGACCTCATGCGGGAGCAGCTCGAGCAGCGCGGCCCGCGCAACACCGACAGCCTCGTCGCGCGGTGGTTCGAGATCCACGACCTCAAGCAGTGGTACGACGACGATGTGCAGCTTGCGGCGCTGCAGGCCGATCCCGCCGCGTTCTTCGCGCGGCGAAACCTCGCGGCCGCGGAGCGCGACGGCCGCTACTACGTCCTGCTGTACACGACGCCGCAGAAGAGCCTGACCCACGGCGGCGACCGTCCGTGGTCGATCCGCAGCGCCGGCCGCACCCGCGACGAACTCGGGCGAACCGCGGTCGCCTTCGCGATGGATCAGGGCGGCGCCGCGGCGCTCGGCCGGCTCACCGGCCCGCACGTCGGCGAGAACATGGCGATCGTCCTCGACGAGAAGGTCTACGGGGCGCCGACCCTGCAGAGCCGCATCTCGAACTCCGGGCAGATCACCGGCAGCTACAGCGAGCAGGAGGTCAACTACCTGATCCGCGTGCTCGCGGCCGGTGCGCTCGAGGCGCGACTCAGCCCCGAGCCGATCGCGGTCAACGTGCTCGGCCCGTCGATCGGCCGCGAGAATCTCGTGATCGGCCTCGAGGCGGTGGCGCTCTCGGTGATCGTGGTCGCGCTGATCATGGTCGGGTACTACTTCCTCGCCGGCCTCGTCGCGGACATCGCGCTCGTCCTCAACGGCATCATCATCTTCGGGGTGATGGCGATGATCGACGGCACCTTCACGCTGCCGGGACTCGCGGGCATCGCCCTCACGATCGGCATGGCCGTCGACGCGAACGTGCTCATCTACGAGCGAATCCGCGAGGAGATCGTCAACCACGGCGAGAAGCTTCGTGATGCGGTGCGGCTGGGCTACTCCAAGGCCCTCAGCGCAATCCTCGACGGCAACATCACGAACCTGATCGTCTGCTTCGTGCTCTACCAGACCGCCGCCACCGAGGTGAAGGGCTTCGCCCTGACGCTCTCGATCGGCGTGCTCGCCACGCTCTTCACGGCGCTCTTCGCGACGCGCACCTTCTTCGCCTTCTACGTCGACGTCCTGAAGGCGAAGTCGCTGCCGATGCTCGCGACGGTCTTCCCGGCGATCCACCGGGCCCTCGAGCCGCGGATCGACTGGGTTCGATGGCGGTCGATCCTCGTGCCGGGCAGTGCGATCGTCGCGGTGCTCGGGCTGGTGCTCTTCTTCTCGGCCGGCCGCGACATGCTCGAGACCGAGTTCCGCGGCGGCGTCAGCCTGACGATGACGACCAAGCAGGAGGGCGACGCCCGACGGATCCTGAACCGCGCCGACGTCGAGGAGCGCATCCAGGCGATCGGGCGAGACTCCTCCGATGCGGTGCTCGCGGAACTCGCGGGCGCGAAGGTGCTGACCGTCGGCGAGACCACGCCCGGGTTCGGCGCCTCGAGCTTCACCATCAAGGTCGCGAACCCGCCGCAGGCCGGCGACGATCAGGCGATCACCGCGGCGATCGTCGCGGCGGTGGTGGAGGAGTTCGGCGACGACCTCGACGTGGTTCGGCCGGTGCACTTCGTCGGAGCGGGCGGGGGCGAACACGCGGAGCGGACCTTCCCGATCGAACGGGCGACGCTCGGCGAGACGATCCGTCGGCCGGATTCGAACTCCCGCAACGTCGAGGACTTCCGAGGCGGCGTGGCGATCCTCGTCGAGGGCATCGAGCCGCCGCTCGCGGTCGACGATGCCGCCGCGCGGATCGAGCGGATGCGCACCCAGCCGGACTTCTCCTCGACCGCGGGCCGCCGCTTCGAGGTGATCGGTCTCGAGCCGGCGAACCCCGCCGACCCGTCGGCGGGCTATCGCACCCTGGCGGTGCTTGTCGACGATCCCGAACTCAACGCCTTCGAGGTCGAGTTCGACGTCTGGGACCGCGAGCTCGCGGCCACCGAGTGGAGCCTCGTCGATGCGGCGTTCACGCGGCCGCCGAGCCTCGACCAGGTGAGCAGCTTCTCGCCGAAGGTCGCGGAGAACCTCGCGGCGAGCGCGGTCGTGGCGGTCATCCTCAGCCTTCTGGGCATGCTCATCTACATCTGGGCACGGTTCGGCTCGCTGCGGTATTCGGCCGCCGCGATCTCGGCGCTCTTCTTCAACGTCTGCATGTGCCTCGGGGCGCTCGCCCTCTCGCTGAAGGTCGCGCCGACGATGTTCGGCGCGTCGATCCGCCTCGAGGAGTTCCGCATCGACCTCAACGTCGTGGCGGGTCTGCTCACGATCATCGGATACAGCCTCAACGACACGATCGTCATCCTCGACCGCATCCGCGAGAACCGCGGCAAGCTCTCGTATGCGTCGCGAAGCGCCGTGAATCTCGCGATCAACCAGACCTTCAGCCGAACCGTGCTGACGAGCGGCACGACGATCGTCACCGCGGCGATCCTCTACTGGCTCGGCGGCACCGGCATCCGGCCGTTCGCGTTCACCTTCCTCGTCGGCCTGCTCTTCGCGACCTACAGCTCGGTGGCGATCGCGGCGCCGCTGGTGTGGGATCGCCGCCACCCCGGCGGACGACCGGTCGAGGACACCACCGGGCCCGCGAGCGAGACCGGCATCGTCCCCGCCTGACGCATGCGAAGCCACGACCCGAGACGAGCCCAGCGCCAGTTCCGCCGCACGCCCCCCGCGGCCAAGCCGCCGTTGGCGGCGATGAAGCGCGGGCTGCGTCGGGCGATCGTGATCGTCTTCCTCGCCTTCGCCGCGGTCGGCAGCTACTACGCGTGGACCGGGCCGGAGAGCGCGTCGTCCGCGGAGAGGGCCCCGCTCATGGTGGTGGAGGCTCCGAGGGCTTCCGGACCGCTCGGCGTGGAGACGCGTCGCGAGAATCCCCGTCTCGACAATGCACGCCGCGAGGAGTCGTCGCGGTCGGTGGTGACGCCGACCCGTGAAGCGCCGGCCGAGTCGGCGCCACCGCCGACGCCCTCGCAGGCGACGGCGCCTCCCGTCGTGATCGATCCCGCCGGTCCGATCGGTCCGGTCGCGGTGAAGCCCATTCCGATCGCCGACGTCGTGACGGTCCGACCGGTCGTCGAGGACGTGATCGAGATCCTGCCACCGCGGGCTGCGGCCGAGTTCGAGTCCGACGAGGTCGAGCCTGAGCCGGTGGATCCGGCGACCGGCGGCGTGGGCTCGGATCCGACCGACGGGGCCGGCGCGCGGCGTCACCGCGTCGAGTCGGGCGAGACGCTCTCGTCGATCGCGGTGCGCTACTACGGCGACGCCTCCGCGTGGCGACGCGTGGCGGCGGCGAATCCAGGGCTCGACGTGGATCGCCTCGCGATCGGCATGGTGATTCTCGTGCCCGCGACCGACGCGTCGCCAGTCTCGCCCGTTGCGGAGCCGGAGGTTCCGGCGTCGGGCCGGACGCACGTCGTCGCCGAGGGCGAGACGCTCTCCTCGATCGCGGCGGAGATCTACGGCGACTCGTCGCAGTGGCGTCGGCTCTACGAGGCCAACCGAGCGGCGATCGGAAGCGATCCCGGTGCGATTCGTGTGGGCATGCAGCTCGTCGTGCCGGCTCGGTAGCCGTGCGGGCCTGCAGCCATCCGGACTACGAGGTCTCGCTGCCCGAGGGGCATCCGTTTCCCATGCGGAAGTTCTCCCTGCTTCGGGAGATCGTGGTTCGCGAAGGCATTTGCCGCCGCGAGGAGATCGTCGAGCCGGAGGAGGCCTCGCTCGACCTGCTGGCCGCAGTGCACGCGAGGTCGTACATCGACGCGCTGGCCTCGGGCACGCTGTCGCGCGAGGCTGAACGGCGTCTGGGTCTGCCGTGGTCGCCACCGCTTTGGCGACGCAGCCGCCTTGCGGTGACCGGCACGGTGCTCGCCGGCGAGATGGCGCTCGCAGACGGCATCGCCGCGAACCTCGCCGGCGGCACGCATCATGCGCTCCCCGACGCGGGCGAGGGGTTCTGCGTGCTCAACGACGTCGCCATCGCGGTGGCGGACCTCCGACGGCGAGGGTTCGCGTCCCGCTTCCTCGTCGTCGATCTCGATGTGCACCAGGGCAACGGCACCGCGGCGTGCTTGGCGTCGGACGTCGACGCCTTCACCTTCTCGATGCATGGCGAGAAGAACTTCCCGTTGCGGAAGGTGCCTTCGAATCTCGACGTCGGGCTGCCCGACCACACCGGCGACCTCGCGTATCTCGACGCGCTTGCCAAGCATCTTCCGCAGGCGATCGATCGCTCCCGCCCCGACCTGTGCTTCTACCTGGCGGGAGTCGACGTCGTGATCGGCGATCGCTACGGACGCCTCGCGCTCACCCGCGAAGGGCTGCGCGAACGCGATCGGATGGTCGTCGAGAGCCTGCGCGAACGAGGGATCCCGACGACGCTGCTGCTTTCGGGCGGCTACGCGAAGACGCCCGAACTCACCGCCGATCTGCACGCGACGGTGCATCGGGTCGCGACGGGACGCTGAGTGCCGGTCAATCCTCGTCGATCGTCAGCGGCACGAAGCTCCGCGATCCCGACCACTCCTGCGGGAACATCGCCGCGTCGGCCTCGGTGAGGGGTTCGAGCTGGTCGAACCACGTCGCGTCGGAATCGAACTTCGCGAAGAAGGGCTGACGCACGAGTTCGGGTCGCCGGCACTGCAGGTACTGCAGGATGAAGGCCGGCTCGTCGCCGACGTCGCGCACGCCGACGATGTGCACCTTGCCCGGCCAGGCCGACATGGACGGTCCCCGCACGGTGCGGGCGATTCCCGAGACGCCCGAATAGGCCTCGCGGAAGATCTCCCAGCAGCGGACGAGCGGGATCTCGAAGTAGCGCCTCGCGCCGGTATCGCGCTCGACGAACATGTAGTACGGGATGCAGCCGAGGCGCACGCCCTCGCGCCACATCGACTGCCACACCTCGGGGTCGTCGTTGACGTGCCGGATCACCGGGCTCTGCATGCGGATGTTCGCGCCGGTCGAGCGGATGCGCCGCACCGCCTCGCGTGCGACCGTCGTCGAGAACTCGACCGGGTGCGAGTAGTGCCCCATCACCGAGAGGGTCCGCCCGCTCTGGACGATCTCCTCGAAGGTGCGGAGAAGGTCGTCGGCGTCGGGATCGGTGACGTAGCGCTGCGGCCAGTAGGCGAGGCTCTTGGTGCCGATGCGGATCGTCTGCACGTGCTCGAGCCGCGGGTCGGAGATGATCGCGTCGACGTAGCGGCGGAAGATCTCCGACTTCATCACCATCGGATCACCGCCGGTGAAGAGCAGATCGCTGATCTCCTCGTGCTCGGCGAGATAGCGGGTCAGGAGCTCCGCGTCGTTGGATCGGAAGCGAAGATCGTCCTCGCCCACGAACTGCGCCCATCGGAAGCAGAACGTGCAGTAGGCGTGGCAGGTCTGCCCCTGCGAGGGGAAGAAGAGCAGCGTCTGCGGGTACTTGTGCTGCGCGCCGGGAAGCGGTTCGCCATCGATGTGCGGCACGTTGTCGGTCTGCTGACCGGCCGGATGCGGATTGAGATCGCGGCGGATGCGATTCACCGCGGCCTTGAGCGCGGCGGGATCGGAACCGTCCGCGACGAGTCGACGCACCTCCTCGTAGTGCGACTCCTCGAGCATGCCGCGCTGCGGAAACGTCAACTGGAAGATCGGGTCGTCCGGGACCCGCGACCAGTCGATCAGCGACTCCATCACGTAGCGATTGGTGCGGAAGGGAAGGACCCGAGCCACCACGCCGACGGCTTCGCGGAGCTCCGGATCCATCGACGCCCATTCGGGGCTCTTCGAGACGTTCGCAAGGGTGACGGGCGCGTACCGCGCGGACACGGCAGGGGAGTCGATCATGACGGGCTCCTGGTCCGGAGCAGGACCTGCGGCGGCGAACGAGGCGACTCATGCCCGGTGAGGCGTGAAGGCGACCATGTCGCGGCCGGAGACTCCGGCGGGGGAAGCTGAGGTCCTCGCGGACCCCCTCGGGCGAGATGTCTTCGACTCGGCGACGAACCCGCGGGCCCGCCACCTCCACCACGACACGCCAGAGGGCACGCCGCAGTTCGGTCAGAGCCATGGAACCCGCGCCGAGGGCGGAAGTCAAGGCGAGAGTCTCGGGGCGATCCGCGTGGTCGGCCGAGCGGATCCGCCTCGGAAGACGCGTGGCGCGATCACGATCGCCATTGGATGCCTCGGTCGCGATCGTCCGATAGTCGCCGAAGTCGCCTTTCTCTTCCTCGCCGAGCGGGCTGCAAGGCCCACGGAGCGCCTGCGACATGAGCGCATCGGGTCTCGAGACTTCCCGCGACGGCGGGCAAGGCACTCGCCTTCTCCTGGACTTCGGACTGTCGGCGCGGATCGCGTTGTGCACGGCGCTCGTCCTCGCCTTCGCCGCCAACGTCGCCGCGCTCTTCCTCCCGTTCATGGAGATCAGCGAGTTCCTGCACAAGACCGAGTCCTACGAACTGCCCGAGGCGGTCAAGCTGATGTGGACCGAGGGCCTCCCGGTGGTGGCGGTCCTCATCGTCTCCTTCTCGATCGTGTTCCCGTTCGCCAAGCTGCTCGGGCTGGCGATCTGCCTGCTCCCGAAGTGGCGTCGCCGCGAGCGAAGGGCGAGGATGCTTCGTCTGCTCGCCGAGCTCGGACGATGGTCGCTGCTCGACGTCTTCGTCGTGATGCTGCTCATGGTGCTCGCGAGCGACCAGTGGGCGGTCGGCACCGATGTGAAGCCCGGCGTCTACCTCTTCATGAGCGCGATCGGCACGGCGATGGCGGTCTCGGACGTGCTCGCCGCGAAGGGCTCGGACCCAGGGTCGAATGCTGCGAGTGAATCGCATCCTGGGCGAGCGATCGCCCGGCTCGGCTGGTTCGGACGGATCGGCCTGCCGCTCCTGCTCGTCGCCGCGCTGGCGTCGCTGGTCGGCGCCGTCGGCACGCCGTTTCTCAAGATCGAGCAGTTCCTGCTGCACCAGTACTCCTACAGCGTCTTCGGCGCGATCCGCACGCTCTGGTCCTCGCACCGCGAAGTCTTCGCGCTGCTGATGGCGACGCTGCTGGCGCTGCTCCCGTCCATTCGACTGTTGCTGCTCTCCGGGGCGCTGGTCGCGAAGGTGTCGGCCCTCGGACGTTCGCGGCTGCTCGACTGGGCGGGAATGGCCCGCCGCTGGTCTGGCATCGAGGTCTTCGGGCTGGCGCTGCTTCTGGTCCTGGTCGAGGGACGCTCGATGATCAAGACCGAGGTGCTCGCGGGCGCGTGGGTGCTGCTCGGGGCGATCGCCGTGAACACCGCCCTGACCCTGGTCTTCTCGCGGTTCGTGCGCGGAGTTCGCGGCGGCGAGGCATAATCTCCACCCCCATGCGAACCCTCCGCGCCCTGATGGGCGGCATTCTCGACTACGCCGGACTCTTCCCGCCCGCCGCCCTCGCCATGCAGCCGATGGTCGAGCGGTACGCGACGGCGGTCTCCGGACCTTCCGCGTGGTTCGTCGGCCGCGTGATCGTCCCGGTCTCTCGACTCAAGGAGTTCGAGGAGGCCGCGAAGGGACACCTTCCCGTCACCAAGGACGCCTTGAACGCGCCGGTGTGGCGATTGAGCGCGCTGGTGCCGCCGCTCTGGGAGCACGAGCTCGAACGGGCGCTCGACGCGATCGACGCCTTCAACGAGCGGCACGCCGACTCCCTCGACGGCGCGGCGGTCGTCGACACGATCGAGTGCAAGGCCGGCTCGAGCGATCAGATCGACGAGGCCCTCGATCGGATTCCCGAGGAGATCTTTCCCTACTTCGAGCTGCCGATCTTCAAGGATGTCCGCGGCATGGTCGCCTCGATGGCCGGCCTCGACGCGGGCGCGAAGGTCCGCACGGGCGGAGTGACGCCCGAGGAGCATCCCACCTCGGAGCAGTTGGCGGACTTTCTCGTGGCCTGCGCCGGCGGCGAGGTGCCCTTCAAGGCGACCGCCGGCCTGCACCATCCGCTGCGGCATCTCAACGAGGCCGTGCCCGCGGACCAGTTCGGCTGCGTGGGGCTCATGCTCGGGGCGGCGCTTCTCTGGACCGATCGCATCGATGCGGCGCAGCTGCTTGCGATCCTCGAGGAGCGCGACGCCTCGGCCTTCCGCTTCGACTCGGAGACCGCCTCGTGGCGAGGGCACCGCTTGAACCATGCGGAACTCCTCACGGCGCGCGAGCGGTTCGTGCATGCGTTCGGCTCCTGCTCGATCGACGAGCCGCTCGAACACTTCCGCGAGTTCGGCTGGCTGCGTCCGGAGAGCGTTTCCGCGAAGGAGTCCTCGCATGCCTGAGACCGCCTGGCATCCTGGGCTCGACCGCTCGACGTGGCCTGCGGAACTTGCGGAGACGCTCGATCCGACGCTCCGGAGCTTCGTCGAGAGCGCGAACGACCCGTCAAGCGACTTCCCGATCCAGAACCTGCCGTGGGGCGCGTTCGCGCCGGACGCGTCGTCGCCGCTTCGGCTCGGCATCGCGATCGGCGACGAGGTGCTCGATGTCAAGGGCTGCGTCGAGGCGGGGCTCCTCGACAGCCTCGATGGATCGGTGCGGTGCGCCCTCTGCGCGAGTTCGCTCAACGATCTGCTCAGGCAGGGACGCCCCGCGTGGCTGGCGGTCCGCACCGCGATCTCTCGGCTGCTTCGCCGCGATGAACCGAAGCTTCGCGATCATGCCAAGCGAAGTGGACTGCTCCGTCCGCGGCACGGCGCGCGGATGGGGCTGGCGGTCAAGGTGGGCGACTACACCGACTTCTACGCCTCGCTTCATCACGCGACCAACGTCGGCTCGATGTTCCGCCCCGACAATCCGCTCATGCCCAACTGGAAGCACCTGCCGGTCGGGTACCACGGGCGTGCGAGTTCGCTTATCGCGAGCGGCACCCCGGTGCGGCGTCCGCACGGCCAGACGATGCCCGCGAACGCCGCGGCGCCGATCTGGGGACCATCGAAGCTCCTCGACTACGAACTCGAACTGGGCTTCGTGGTCGGTCAGGGCAACGAGCTCGGGCGCCGCATCGAGGTGGCCCGCGCGATCGATCATCTCTTCGGCGTCGTCATCGTGAACGACTGGTCGGCGCGCGACGTGCAAGGCTGGGAGTACCAGCCGCTCGGGCCCTTCAACGCGAAGAACTTCGCGACGAGCCTGGGCGAGTGGATCGTGACCTTCGAGGCGTTGGCGCCCTTCCTCGCCGCAGGACCGCCGCGGAGCGACGGCGATCCGCCGATGCTGCCCTATCTCGTGCGCAAGCAAGACTTCCAACCCGACGTCGAGTTCTCCGTCGAGATCGTGCCGGCGTCGCAGGGAGATGGCGTGGAGCCCTCGGGCACGATCGTCTGCGAGAGCGCCTACCGCGACATGTTCTGGACGCCGAGCCAGATGGTGGCGCACCACACCTCGACCGGCTGCAACCTGCAGCCCGGCGATCTGCTCGCGAGCGGCACGATCTCGGGGCCGAGCGAAGAGAGCCGCGGCTGCCTGCTCGAGCGGACCTGGCGCGG
>CAZTMB010000043.1:0-15005 GCA_964614695.1 uncultured Isosphaeraceae bacterium
CGCCGCTGCCGACATCGACTTCACCCGCGACGTCCGCCCGATCCTCGAGGCCCGGTGCGTCGAGTGCCACGCCTACGGACGCGCGAAGGGCGACTTCTCGCTCGAGACCCGCGCGTCGATGCTCGCCCACGGCGAGGCGGTGGTGCCGGGAGACGCCTCGGCGAGTCTGCTGCTCGCCCTCGTGCGGGGCGACGATCCCGAGGCCTTCATGCCGCCGACGGGCAAGCGCCTCGACGCGGCGCAGATCGAGATCCTCACTCGCTGGATCGACCAGGGCGCCACGTGGCCCGACGACGCGGCGTTTCGCAACGCCTGGACGCCGCCGCTTCGCCCGCGACGCCCCGCCGTGCCGGACGGCCTGGCGACGCATCCGATCGACCGCTTCATCGAGGCCCACGCGGAAGCGAACCGCGTCGAACTCGCCCCGCTCGTCGATGACCGCGCGTTCGCGCGGCGAGCCTCGCTCGACCTCGTGGGGCTGCCGCCGTCCCCCGAGGCGCTCGAAGCGCTGCTCGCCGATCCCTCGACCGATCGGCACGAGCGCTTCGTGCGGCGGCTTCTCGAGGATCGCGGCGCCTACGCCGAGCACTGGCTCTCCCTCTGGAACGACCTTCTTCGCAACGACTACCGAGGCACCGGCTACATCGACGGCGGCCGCACCCAGATCACCGCCTGGCTGCTCGGGGCGCTCGAGTCGAACCTTCCCTACGACGCCTTCGTGGCGACGCTCGTGAATCCGACTCCCGACGCCGCGGGCTTCGCCAAGGGCATCGTCTGGCGCGGCGAGTTCAACTCCGCGCAGTCGCCGCCGATGCAGTTCTCGCAGAACGTCGCGCAGGTCTTCCTCGGCGAGAACCTCAAGTGCGCGTCCTGCCACGACAGCTTCATCGATGCGTGGACGCTCGAGGACGCCTACGGACTCGCGGCGATCTGGTCGGAGACGCCGCTTGAACTTCATCGATGCGACGTTCCGACCGGCCGCATCGCCACCGCGCGGTTCCCGTTCCGCGAGATCGGCGACGTGGATCCGAATGCGCCGCGACCCGTCCGCCTCGCGCAGCTTGCCGCGCTCATGGCTTCTCCCGAGAACGGCCGCGTCGCCCGCACGCTCATCAATCGCCTCTGGGCGAGGCTCTTCGGACGCGGCCTCGTCGAGCCGGTCGACTCGATGTCCTCCGAGCCGTGGTCGCCGGATCTTCTGGACTGGCTCGCCGCCGACTTCGCCGACCACGGCTTCGATGTGCAGCGGCTCCTCGTTCTGATTGCGACCTCCGAGGCGTACCGCCGCGCCGCGGTCCCGGCGGATGCCGACGAGGCTCTCGTCTTTCGTGGCCCCGTCCCGCGACGCTTGACCGCCGAGCAGATGCTCGACTCGATCTGGATGGTGACCGAGACGGGACCGGCCGCGAGGCTGGCGCCATCCTCACCCGGCGGAAGCGCCTCGCCGCTCGTTCGTGCCGCGGTTGTCGCCGCCGATCCGATCATGCGAAGCCTCGGGAGGCCGAATCGCGAGCAGGTCGTGACGACGCGGCCGCAGGATCTCTCGATGCTGCAGGCGCTCGAGTTCACGAACGGCGCGGCCTACGCCGACCTCATGCGCCGGGCCGGCGCGACGATCGCCGCGCGAGCCGGAGACCCGATCGAGACGATCTTCGTCGGGCTGCTCGCGCGAAGGCCGACGCCGGAGGAGCGGGCGATCGCCGAGGCGATCCTCGCGAACGCTCCCGACGACGAAGGCTGCGCGGATCTCCTGTGGACGGTCACCATGCTGCCGGAGTTCCAGTTGCTGCCATGACGACGCCACGCCCGCGACCGCTGCCAACGTCACCCGCTCCGGCGTTCGATCGCCGCGCGTTCCTCGGCGCGGCCGGCGCCGCGGGCGCGACGCTGCTCGCCTCGCCGGTCTTCGGATCGCCTCGCCTCGCGCTGGCGCCACGCCTCGAGATCGTCCCGCCGCCGCGCGGCACCGCCGACGCGGTGATCCTGCTCTGGATGGCGGGCGGCATGGCCTCGACCGAGACCTTCGATCCCAAGCGCTACGCGCCCTTTGAGGTCGGGCTGCCCGCCGAGCGGATCCTCTCGACCTTCCCGGCGATCGACACCTCGGTCGACGGCGTGCAGATCACCGAAGGGCTCGAAGAGATCGCGCAGGTGATGGATCGGGGCACGCTGATCCGATCGCATGTCGTCGCCGATCTCGGCCACATCCTGCACTCGCGCCACCAGTACCACTGGCACACCGGCTACGTGCCGCCGCAGACCGTCGCCGCGCCCCACATGGGCGCGTGGATCTCGCGTCTGCTTGGTCCGCGTGATCCGGCGATTCCTGCGTTCATCGACATCGGACAGCGGCTCGAAGGCGTCGGCGAGCAGGAGGAACTGAAGGCATTCCACACCGCCGGGTTCCTGGGCGGCGAGCACGGTCCGCTGCTGCTGCCGTTCCCGATCGACGCCACGCAGGCGATGCGGCCGCCCGAGGGGATGACGCCTTCGCGCTTCGAGAACCGAGACCGCTTCTATCGCCGCATGCTCGAAGCGACGCCAGAGTCGCGACGACAGGCGGGAAGCGCTGCGGAGTCGATCGTGCGCTCGATGGAGCAGGCGCATCGGCTGCTCGGTTCCCCCGCCGCGGCCGCGTTCGATCTCTCGCTCGAGCCCAAGGCCAGCTTCGACGCCTACGACACCGGCCGCTTCGGACGGGGATGCCTGCTCGCGCGTCGCCTGGTCGAAGCGGGCGCCCGATTCATCGAGGTGACCACCGAGTACGTGCCGTTCGAGTCGTGGGACACCCACGAGAACGGCCACGAGACGGTGCGGAAGATGAAGCGGCAGATCGATCGCCCGGTAGCGCAGCTGATCCGCGACCTCGAGGCCCGCGGCCTGCTCGACCGCACGCTCGTCGTCCTCGCGAGCGAGTTCAGCCGCGACATGATGACCGAGGGCCGCCCCGGCTCGACCGCGCAGGACCAGTCCCGCGCCCCCGCCGACGTGATGCAGGAACTGCGGCAATACGGCATGCACCGGCACTTCACCCTGAACGGCTCGGTGCTTCTCTTCGGAGGCGGCATGAAGCGCGGTCACGTGCACGGCGTCACCGCCGACGAGCGGCCGCTCGTGACGATCCGCGATCCCGTCAGCGTCTCCGACCTGCACGCGACGATCTACAGCGCGCTTGGCATCGCACCCGACACCGCCCTCGACGTCGAGCGACGCCCGTTCTACGTGACGCAGGACGGCCAGGGCCGCGCGGTGGAGTCGCTGTTCGCGTAGACCGACGCGGAGTCGGACGTGTCGCGGACTCCCACTCGACGCGCCTCGATCGCGCGGAGCCGCGGCCCCGATCATGCAACTCGACGGCGTTCCGCATGCACGGTGACGAGGCCGCTCGCGGTGCACGCAACACGGACGCCGGCTGACGCGATCGCGAGGACGATCGACTTGCCTCACTCGCCGATCGAGCGCAACTCGATTGGCGCCGAGTCCGCTTCGATCGCGGCGGCGAGGCCCGGGAGGTCGAGCTTGGCGAGCCGCTGCGGCTCCCAGTTCCGCGCTTCGAGATCGGCCTGCAAGGCGAGCAGCCGCGGAATCTCCGGCTTCGCGGCGCCGCCGTAGGACGCGAGCACCTTGAGGCATCGATCGATGCGGTTGCCCATGCCCCATCGCTCGGGATCGACGAGATCGAGGCAGAGCGGCACGCCTTCCGCGAAGCGATGGCGGGCGAGGACTTCGAGGCCTTCGAGCCGGATCTCGTCGGCGAACATGATCCCGCTCGGCGCCGGCTCGATCACCGCGGCATGGATCGCCGGAAGCAGCGGCTCGATCTCCTCGAAGGAGAGCCGGCGATAGATCGAACCGATCGCGCCGCGAGCCCGGCCATCCTCGTTGAGGAGCCCCGCCCGCACCGCCGCGACGAGCGCCGCACGATCGACGCCGTCGAGCGAACGCCCGAGCATCCCGTCGCGGCGATCAAAGAGGGCAAAGCAGAGGTATCGCTGCTGCATGCCGCGAGGATCGGCCTCGCTCGGTCCTTGTGCGAGCATCTCCAGCAGTCTCGGCAACGCCGGCATGCCCGCCCGGCCCATCGCGGCGATCGCCTCGGCCGCCTTGATGCGAAGCCAGAGGTCCTCGGCGTCGAGCGTCGCCTCGAGCGCCGGAAGCGCCGCCGCCGCGCGGTCCTTGAGATGCCCGAGTGCCTGGCACGCGCCAAGCCGGGCGTGGAGGTCGTCGCTCGCGAGCAAGTCGAGCAGCGCCGGCGCCGGATCTCCGTCGCGCCGCGCGAGTTCGATCGCCGATCGCTCGCGAACCACCGGCGACCAGCTTCGCAGTCCGGCGAAGAGTTCCTCCTCGCGCCTCGCCTCGTACGCCGCCAGCTTCGTGCGCGGCGACCAGCCCCGGCCGTCCTCGACGAGCGCTTGCGCCGTCGCGCGATCGATCTGCGGCGCCAGGCTCGGCGCCTTGCCGGTCAGGTGGATCGCCCGCAGCGGTTGCGCGTAGGCCAGCAGGAACGCACCGGTCGCATCCCAGCCTCCGTAGCTGTCGGGCTTCGGCTCCGGCGGTCCCTGATGCCGGAACGAGCCATCCCATCGCCGAGCGAGGTCGTAGGACCAGGCGAACTCCTCGAGCCAGGCGCCCGTCGCCTGCGGACCCGAGAGCGCCACGCCCGGCATCGCCCAAAGCATGTTGAAGTAGTTGCCGGTGTGGCCGGTGTCGCGCTCGGTGCCATGGCACGCCACGCTCATCCGCGAGAAGTACTCCGCCGCCTCGGCGTCGAGCAGCAGGTTGAAGACGATCGCCGCGACGCCGTTCTTCCCGTTGTCGTCGTGGTTCTCGATCCACGGGTGGTGATCGCCGTAGGGCACGCTGCCCTTGCCCACGTAGAAGCGAACGAGGCGAGCGCTGCGCTCGATGGCCGCATCAAGCTCGGGGCTCGACACGCCCGCCTCGCGGGCGAGGACGAGCGAAAGCAGCAGCGGCAGGCCTGGCGCGTTCATCATGCCGTAGCCCGCGAGGCGGCCGTTGCCTTGGACGAAACGGTGCCCCCACGAGCCGACCGCGCTCTGCCCGCGGACGATCTCCATGGTGATCCGCTCGAGGTTCGGCATGAACGAGCGGTCGCCGGTCGCGAGGGTGTACTCGGCCAGCAGCAGGTTGATGGGCCCATACCACCACGAGTGCAGATCGCGGCGCTCGAGGTCGCTGAAGTCGGCGACCTGCTCGACCTGCCGGCGCACCAGCGGCCAGTACGCCGGATCGCCGCTCGCCAGGAGCGCCAGCGCGTTGTAGCACCGCTCGATCGGCGTGCCCTTGCGAGGTTGGCGGCGCAGGCGTTCGGCGAGGTTGGCGCAGCCCGCCTCGAGGATGCGGCGCGACTTCTCGCAGGCGAAGGGCGCCGTCGAGGCGTACGCGCCGAGCACCGGCAGCGTGATCACGACCTCCTCGGTGCTGCCGCTGCGCCAGCGCTGCAGCGAGAGCCGGCCGTCGGTCGCTTCGGCGGCGCCGATCGCACGGCCGAGTTCGATCCGCGGGTCGTACGAGAACGGCGCGTCGCCGACTCCAAGGATCACGTCGCCCACCGCGACGAGCCCTTCAGCCGGCGATCCTTCCGCGATCTCGGTCACCATCACCTGCCGCGCCAGGCTCGTCTCCATCCCCTCGCAGTGCATCCATCCCCGCAGGCCGGTGGGCCCGAGGTTCCAGTCGTGCGTCGAACCTTCGGGAATCGCCTCGCCCTTCGTGAAGTCGGGGTTCGCGGATCGCGACGACGGCGGCGCGGTCGACGCCGCGGCGATCGAGACGCTCGCGAAGGCGGCGAACGCGATCGCGGCATGCAGAACCGTGGAGTTCACGAGGCGGGTCATGAAGCGGCTCCAAGGTGAAGGTTTCGACGGCAGTTGGCGAGCATGGCCTGTTCCCGACGCTTCGAGTGGGTGTCGAACGGGATCGCCGTGATCATCCGTCGAGACCCGTCGCTTGCTCAACTCGATCGCGGGCCGATTCGATCATGGCGCGGCCTCGCCGCTGCCATCGCCGAAGATCTCGAGGCGCTGCGACGCCTGGATCAGCCGACTGAAGACCCCTTCCGACGCGGCTCCCTCTCGCGCCATCGATCGCGCTTCCTCGCACGCCTTCCGGATCGCGGCCTCGTCGAACCCTGCCGCCGGCGGCACGGGCGCCTTGGGGAGGTGCTCGCGCCGGTAGGCCTCCATCCGACGAATCCACGGTTCCGGCAGCCGTCGCCCCAGGCGCGCGCCCTCGCAGAGGAACGCCTCGGCCTCGCGGAACCCTTCCTCGACGCTCCGGCGGTGCATGCTGGTGCTGAACGCGCAAACGCTCAGGCGCTCCCGGTCGGCATCGAGGCGGATGAGCGGCGCCACGGGCACGAGCCGCAGGAAGTAGAGGTTTGGGTGGATCGTGCAGTTCCAGTAGCGCTCGGCGATCGAGGCGAAGTCGGCGATCGACTCGACGTTGCGGAATCCCGACGTCGCGAACGGCATGTGCTCGATCTTGGGCTTCCGAACATCGACGGTGTCGTTGGCGACGTCGAAGTAGAGCGAGCCGAACTGCATCGCGTTCTGGAAGTACTGCTCGCGCAGCACGCCCCAGACGCGCCCGACCACCCCGCCGGCCTGATGGAACCGCCACACCGCGTCGAAGGCCTCCGAGCGCACCGCGCCGAGGCCCCGAGCCACGAACCGCTCGAACGAGCGGATCGTGATGGGCAGGCAGTAGCCCTTCGGATAGCGCGAGGGATCGCCCTTGATCGCCGACTTCGGATCGGCCTCGAGCTGGCGGCGCATCTCGCGATCGAGCTCCTCACGGATCTCGAGGAACTCCGCTTCGAGCGCCGGCAACGCCGGCACGATGAAGCGCTCGGTGAGCGCCTCCTGCCGCGCATCGATAGGCATCACCCGCTCGAAGTCGCGCGGCCCGCGGGCGAGCAGGCGATCGAGCAGTGCTGCGAGCTCGGCGAAACGAGGTTGAGCGGTCACGGTGAATCCGTCGACGTGGCACCCTCGCTCGATGGCCATCGGAATCGGCGAGCGGGCTCGGACGCCGCCCACCGTCTCGCCGAGCGGACCGTTGCGATCACTCGGGAAGATCCCATCGCACCAGCAACGCCGCCGGGGCCGGCGGATACGGCAACGCCACTCGGATCAGTCGATAGTCGCGGACGTCCTGCCCCAGCCGAGCGAACGCCTTCCCCATCAACTCCTCGTAGGTCGGCACGGCCAGCAGTCCGAAACCAGCATGAGGATCCTCGACCAGCACGGGCGTCACGTCGACCGGGAGCCGCGCCGACTCGCGCTCGGCTTCTTCGTTGGACAGCGGCCTCGCCAGCGTCGAGTGCAGGCTCGACTTCAGCGTCTCGAGCCCTTCGAGCGACTTGTGCACGAACAGGTCGCTCACCAGACCTTCGGCCGGAACCGACACGATCGTCACCAGTTCGCAATCGACATCCTCGGCCGAGCGCCGCACGCCGAACACGTTCCTCGCGATCGATCCGAAGAAGAGGTCGCTCTCGCCGAGCCGGCCGAGCGGACCGTCGACCAGCTCGGTCACATGCGTGCCATCCTGCGAGGACGAGACGACCGTCGCCTCGGGAAACGACGAGAACTCGCGCACCAGGAAGTCCGCCTCATGCGAGCCCGAGAACAGCGGACCCGGTCTGAGCCGGCCGTCGGCGTTGAACGCCTTCCACCGGAAGACCGGAAGCCTGGTTCGTGTTCGCAGCCGCTGCAGTCCGACGAGACCGACGATCAGGGCGATGTCGGCCTTCCCGGGCTCTGAAGACGGCACGATGATGTTCGTCGCGAGGCGAACCTTGGCCTGCAGGCCGAAGACGCCGGACATGCCGCGAAACGCGAGACGCCGCGACTGCTCGAGGTTGCCGTCCGCTCGCGCGCCGTCGAGCACCAGTTCGAGCTGGCTGCGGTCTCCGAAGTGGCGACCGATGATGTCGTCGATCGAGGCGAACGCATCGCGGGCCGATCGGATCCGCGCCGCATCGACCGACGCGGCCTCGAACGCCCGCAGATAGATGTCGATGCCCTCGGACCCGGGAATCATCGACACGGCTTCGAGGGAGTCGCGGCCGCCGAGGACCTTCGCGATCTTCCAGGTCAGATTCTTGTTGAGGCCAAGCCGGCGAGAAACCTCCTGCGGACGCATCGGGTCGGTCCCCGCCGCCTCCGACAGTTCGAGCAGCGCTTGCTGGAGCGTCGACATCGCCGCATCGCACTCTCGGCGGAACGGGCCGAGATCGGCCTCCCCGGAGGATCGGATCCCGCCTCGGGCCTTGAGCGACGAGAACTCCCGCACTCGGGCGGTCACGATCGCGGGAGAGGACAACCGGGGCTTTCTCGATCTCACTCGGGTCTCCAGGTCGGCACTCGCGACGTCTCCCTAGGTCGGTTCGAGACGGGTCCGGACTGGACTCGAACCGCCCGTGACCCGAGGCGAGCGGACTCGGGAGAGTATTGTTCGAGTTTTTCCCTAGGGAAGTTTGCAGGGATGATTTTCGACCCTACGTTTGGAAGTCCGCCCAGACCGCGGCCGGGTGCGTTGTTCGTCCTTGGCGTCCCAAGCCACCGAGACCACACCCTTCTTCGTTCACGAGAAAGAGAGACAACCCGATGCGATCCAAGCCGAACCTTCTGATCACCGCACTCGTGTCCGCTTCGGTCGCGGCCGCTGCCGCCGCCGATGGCGAGTGGGAGATCCTGATCTCCTCGCTCGATGCGACGGTTCCCGGCGTGCCCGACGCCGTCTGGGTCCCGAACACCTTCAACAATCCGACGATCTCAAGCACCGGGGCGGTCTCGTTCCGCGGCCAGATCGGCGGCGCCGACATCACGCTGGCGAACTCGCGATTGATCCTTCGCGGCACACCCGGCAACTGGCAGATCGTCGCCCGGGACGGTTCACCGGTGCCAGGCGATCTGATTCCGGGTTACGTGTTCAACCAGATGAGCGGGCTGAACGGACTCTCCTCGGGCAACAACATGTCCGCCGACGGCGGCGTGATCGCGTCGGGCAACGTCAACGGTCCGGATGTCGCGACGAGCACCGATACCGCCGCGTTCTTCGTCTCCGCGGACGGAACACCGAGCCTGCTCTACCGCGAGGGCGATGCCTATCCGGGCAGCGGCGGCTCGACGATGTCCGGGTCAGGCAGCTTCAGCAGCGGCGTTCGGACCTCGAACGACGGAAGTTGCATTCTGAGCACGAACCTCACCGGCGGCGACGTGTCGGGCTCGACCAACAACAGTGCGCTGGTGCTGCTGACGAGTGCAGGCGCCACCCCGATCTTCCGCAAGGGCGATCCGGCGCCGGGCTTCACCGACGGCACGACCATGACTCCCGACTCCTTCGGGCTCAATCTGAACGCCGGAAGCGTCCTCTTCGGAGGAACGCTGGTCGGCGGCGATGTGACCACCGCCAACGACAAGGCGGTCTTCACGAATCTCGGCGCCGCACCGGGCGAGCTGCGGATGGTCTGCCGCGAAGGCGATCCGGTTCCCGGCCTGCCCGGCGTCACCTATCGATCGACTGCGTCGTTCACGCTGCCGTCGCAGCCGATCAACTTCGGCGGCATCTGGTTCATCGGCGAGCTCGAGGGTGAAGGCATCGTGGCCGGCGTCAACGATCGCGCGGTGTTCTTCCAGCAGCCCGACGGCAGCCAGCAGATCATGCTTCGCCGCGGCGACACGGTGCCCGGAGTCCCCGCCAAGCAGGCGGTGTACTTCACCATGAACTCGTCCTCGTGGACCACGACGCCCAACGGCCTCCTCGCCTACCAGGGGCTGCTTCAGGCTCCCGACGGCAGTTCCGTCGACAACGCCAGCTACGTCGGCTACCGCACTTCGGACGGAGTCGTCCACACCATCTGCCGGCAGGGCGATCCGGTGCCGGGCACCGAGGGCGGAACCTTCAGTTCCTTGAACGGGAGCACGAGCATCTCCGTCTCGGAGTCGGGCATCGTCGTCTTCCAGAACAACGTCGTCACCGCCGCCGGCAACGTGGCGCACCTCTTCGCCTGGGACGAGCTCGGCGGACTTCGCGTGATCGCGAGGGGCGGCGACACCAACTTCACCGGAACGCCCGTCAACCAGCTTTCGCTGGTCGGTTCGACCGGCCAGAACGGAAACGGCGGCGGAACGGGCCTCAATGCCTCGGGCATGCTCGTGATTCGAGCCGGCGACTCGGTCAATCAGGTCTACTCGATCGCGCGGATCGCCCTGGGTGCCTCCGCTCCCGCGTGCCCGGGCGACTTCAACGACGACGGCATGGTCGATGGCGCCGATCTCGCCGTGCTGCTCGGCGCGTGGGGCATGTGCCCGCCGAAGGGCGCGTGCGAAGCCGACCTCAACGACGACGGCGAGGTCAACGGTGCCGACCTCGCCATCCTGCTTGGCAACTGGGGCGAGTGCTCCTGACCCCGGCGCACTCGACGCACCGTCCAACCCGATTGCTCGACCCGTTCCAAGGAACGCCATGCTGCGATCACTGCTCGCGACCGCCACCGTGTGCTCGATCCTCGTCTCCGCGACCGCCCAGGAGCTCTTTCTCCTGGGCGGTCCGCAATCGGGGACCGCATCGGGCATCAGCGACGACGGCCAGGTCGTCTCCGGCTACGACGACTTCGAGTACTGGTACTGGACGGCGGACGACGGAGTCGTGCTGATCGGCGGCGTGCCGCCCGGAAACGGCGTCGGAGGCGACTCGAAGATCTCCGGCGACGGGACGCGGATGACCGCGGGCGAACTCAACCTCGACACCGGCAAGGTCGAGGCGAACATCTACCACATCGACGAGTTCAAGTGGCAGCCGCTCGGCAGCTTCGGATCCTCCTGCGATGCCGAGGCGAGCGGCGGGTGGAACATCTCCGGCGACGGCAACACCGTCGTGGGGCTCTCGTGGCTGGCCGGATGTCAGGCGAGAGCCTTCAGCTGGCGAGCCGAGACCGGCATGGTCAATCTCGGCACGCTGTTCTTCTTCAAGCCGACCCGTGCCAACGCATGCAACTTCGACGGCAGCGTCATCGTCGGCTGGAACGACAACTACACCGGATTCCGTCAGGCGGCGGTGTGGACCGACGGCGTGCAGCAGATGCTCTTCGGGCCCAACAGCGTTCGACTTCCCGAGGCGACCTGCGTCTCCTCGGATGGGGTTTGGGTCGGCGGCATCGGAAGCTCGTCGCTCGGTGACGAAGCGTGGCGTTGGAGCGCGAAGACCGGCTATCAGAGCCTCGGCCCGGTGCAGATCCCCGGCTTCAAGGGGTATGTGACGGCTCTCAGTGCCGACGGATCGGTCGCCCTTTGCTTCTTCCGCGTGCCGGCGCCCCCGCCGACGAGCGGCGAGGGATACCTCTGGATCCAGGGACAGGGTTTCGTTCCGCTCGAGGAGTACGCGATCTCGCAGGGCGTCGACGTGCCTCCCGACGTCCGCTTCGCGCTGCCGCTCGGCATGTCGCCGGACGGACGCAACATCGTGGGACGCGCCCGCACCAAGAACGGCGACCAGGCGTTCATCCTTCGGCTTGGTCCGGTGCAGACCATCTGCCCCGCCGATCTCAACGACGACGGGGTCGTCGATGCCGCCGACCTCACCATTTTGCTCACTGCGTGGGGCACGCCCGACGTCGATCTCGACGGCGACGGCACGACCGGCGCCGGCGATCTCGCGATCCTGCTCGCAGCGTGGGGCCCCTGCCCCTGATTCGCGTCGGCGCTTGAGGCGACGCTCGGTGCACGCGCCCATCGCACTGCCCGGCGAGGGCGAGGCGTGTCGACCCGGCGCGAGCCGCGCCGAAGCGATCGCGTCCTGATCAATTCAGTTCCGGCACGATCGCCTCGGCCCAGATCGCATAGCCCGCCGGAGTGAGGTGCAGGAAGTCGGGCATGATCTCGCGAGGGATCGTGCCGTCGGGCTTCACGAAGCGATCGCCGATCGCGTGGATCTCGAAGCGATCCGCGGCCTCGTCGGCGTTCTCCGCCGCCACGAACGCCCGCAGCGACTGATTGATCTGGGCGATGTCGCCGCGCATCGCGTTGATCCGCTCGCCGCGCGGGAACACCTCGACGAGGTGGATCGTGGCCTTCGGACACTGCGACTCGAGGAGCTTCGCCACCGCGACGATCCCCGCGAGGGTCTCCTCGGCGCTGCTCGTCCCGTGACCGAGGTTGTTGGTGCCGATGAGCAGCACGATGTGCTCGGGTTGCAGCCGCGTCAGCGGAGCCTGCTCGAGTCGCCACAGCACGTGCTCGGTGCGATCGCCGGAGTTGCCGAGATTGAGAGCTCCGAACGGCGCAATCCGCTCCGCCCACACGCCCTGCCCCGGACCCTCCCATGACTGCGTGATGGAGTCGCCGACGAAGACAACCTTGCACGGCGCCGACTCGCGGGCTCGACGGAGCAGTTCGTCCTCGCGGCGCCTCGCACCTTCCTGATCGCGAGGCATCGGGACGAGCGAACTCGGAGGCGAAGTCGTCGAGTCCTGGCTCGCGTGCGTGATCGGCGACAGGCTGATTGCAAGAAGCGTGGCGGCAAGAGCCGCAGCGAGCCGGGTCGACGTGATGTTCATGGACGGATCGTCACCGTGAGCCGTGAGAGCGTCAACACGTCGGCGGATCGAAGGGTCAACGCGAGTCCCGGCCGCCACGCGCCGCGCGAGTAGCATCATCGATCGGACGGTGTCCGGCCGCGATCCCGCCTCGGCCGAATCGAGCCTCGCTGTCCCCGACCCACGGAGCCCCGACCATGCGAACGTCCGCCGTCCTCGCGATCGCGGGAGTGCTCGCGACGATCTGGGTCGCTCCGGTGCTTGCCGCGGATCCCGTCAAGGTGTTCATCCTCGCCGGGCAGTCGAACATGGTCGGCGCCGGTCAGGTCAAGGCGAACCCCGATCGCCATGGTGGACAGGGATCGCTCGAATGGCTCGTGGAGTCTTCGCCGGACAAGGCGAAGTACGCGGCGCTGCGAGACGCCCAAGGCGACTGGGTTGAACGCGACGACGTCAAGATCTGGTTCCTCGGCCGATCCGGCGGGCTGCGACCTGGATTCGGCGCGAACGAGAACGCGATCGGACCGGAACTCGGCTTCGGCACGGTCGTCGGCGAGGCGTTCGACGAACCCGTCGTCCTCGTCAAGATCGCCTGGGGCGGCAAGGCGATCGGCAAGGAGTTCCGGCCCCCGAGTTCCGGTGGGGAGGTCGGCGCGGAGTACCGACAACTCGTCGACCTCTCGAAGGAGACGATCGCGAACCTCGCCACGATCTTCCCGGAGTTCGAAGGCCGCAAGGTCGAGTTGGTCGGGATCGGATGGCACCAAGGCTGGAACGATCGGGTCAATCAGGCCTTCAACGACGCCTACGAGGAGAACCTCTCGAATCTCATTCGCGATCTGCGAAGGGACCTCGATGCGCCGAACCTGCCGTTCGTGATCGCCGAGACCGGCATGACCGGCCCCACCGAGAGCCATCCCCGCGCACTATCGCTGATGGCGGCGCAGAAGGCGGTGGCCGAGAAGCCCGAGTTTCGCGGCACCGTCTCATTCGTGCCGACGCGATCCTTCTGGCGCGACGAGAGCGTGTCGCCTTCGAAGCAGGGCTACCACTGGAACTCGAACGCCGAGACGTACTTCCTGATCGGCGACGGCATGGGACATGCCATGCTCGGGCTGCTGCGGAACGACCAGGCCGACTGAGCCTCACCGCCCGCGCCGCGTCAAGAGATCGGCGCGATCCGTGCCACCGACTCTCTCTGCTCCAGCGATCCTTCCGCCGGGCCCGGCTTGGCTCGAACGACGCAGGCGACCGTTCCCCTCGCCCACGCGACCGCTGCGAGGCTGCCGCGCGAGCGTCGATCGATGCCCCGAGACGCGCCGCGTGGTGGCCTCTTGTTCCTCCGCGATCCTCAGCCGATCACCGCGATCCCCTTCACCTCGACCGCGATCGGCGTCGGCAACGCCTTGATCTCGATCGTGGTTCGGGTGGGATTGGGATTGCCCGGGCCGGCGAAGTACTCCGCGTAGACGCGGTTGTAGATCGCGAAGTCGTTCTTCATGTCGGTCAGGAAGACCGTCACGTCGACGAGGTTCTCCCACGGCACGCCGGCATCCTCGAGCACGGCCTTCACGTTGTCGAAGCAGCTGCGGCACTGCGCCTCGATGTCCTTCGAGACGACGCGGCCCGCCGCGTCGAGTTCGACGCCCGGGATCGCCTTCGAGCCGCGCCGCCGCGGACCCACGCCCGAGAGAAAGAGCAGATGGCCCGCGCGCTTTGCGTGGGGATACGCCCCGACCGGCTCGGGGGCGCGGGACGAGACGACGTCATTGGGGTGCTCGCTCATGCGGCGAAGACTAGCGGGACTCTCGTCGAGCGATGCAGCGTGGCCGCCCTTCTCGCCCGCGCGAGGTCGGCACCGTCAAGCGTCCGGGACTCGGCGCAGGCGGCCTCGATTCGCGTCCGCGATGAGCGGCCTCGTGCGCGGGGCTGCCATCCGCCCCTTCAAGCCGAATCGGAGCGTTTCATGCCCACCCGCGCCGACGCCGCACAGAGCCCCACCACGCCGCTTGGCCCCCATGCGATCGAACGCCGCGAGCCGACCGCGAACGACGTCGAGATCGACATCCTCTACTGCGGCGTCTGCCACAGCGACCTGCACTTCGCCCGCAACGAGTGGGGCTTCACGCAGTACCCGGTCGTGCCCGGACACGAGATCCTCGGCCGCGTGCCCCGCGTCGGCACGGACGTCACGAAGTTCAAGGTCGGCGACCTTGCCGCGATCGGCTGCCTCGTCGACTCCTGCCGCACCTGCGATCGCTGCCGCGAGGGCCTCGAGCAGTTCTGCTCCGTCGGTTCCGTGTTCACCTACAACGGCGAGGACAAGCAGCTCGGCGGCATGACCTACGGCGGCTACTCGGAGAAGGTCGTCGTCGACGAAGCGTTCACGCTGACGGTGCCGACGAACCTCGACCCCGCCTCGGCGGCGCCGCTTCTCTGCGCG
>CAZTMB010000043.1:15105-23365 GCA_964614695.1 uncultured Isosphaeraceae bacterium
GCCGACGGTCTCACGCTCGGCGCAGACGAGGTGGTGATCTCGAAGGACGAGGAGGCGATGGCGAAGCACGCGGGGACCTTCGACCTGATCGTCGACACGGTCTCCGCCGACCACTCGCTCGATGCGCTGATGGCGACCGTGAAGCTCGACGGCGTGCTCTGCATGGTCGGCGTGCCGCCGACGCCGCAGCAAGTCGCCGCGATGAGCCTCATCATGCCGCGGCGGATCCTGACCGGCTCGCTGATCGGCGGCATTCCCGAGACGCAGGAGATGCTCGACTTCTGCGGCAAGCACGGCATCGCCTGCGAGATCGAGACGATCCGCATGGACCAGATCAACGAGGCCTACGAGCGGATGCTGAAGAGCGACGTCAAGTATCGCTTCGTGATCGACATGGCCTCGCTCAAGGGCTGAGGCTCGTTCGGGTTCGCGACGCTCAAGGCGAACCAGCGCGGACCGCCGGCTTGCCGGTCGAGTGCCGACTTCACGAGGCGGCGGGCGTCCTTCGCACGAATCGCCGGCCCATCCGCAGCGAGGCCCCGACGAGCAGGATGAGCACCGGCACCTCGACGAGCGGCCCCACCACCGTCGCGAACGCGGTCTCCGAGGCGATCCCGAAGACGCTGATCGCGACCGCGATCGCCAGTTCGAAGTTGTTGCCGCTCGCGGTGAACGCGAGCGTCGCGGATCGCTCGTAGTCGGCGCCGACCCTGCGGGCGAGGGCGAACGACGCGAAGAAGATCGCCACGAAGTAGACGACGAGCGGCACCGCGATCCGAACGACGTCGAGCGGGCTCTCGACGATGCGGTCGCCCTGCAGGCTGAACATCACGACGATCGTGAAGAGGAGCGCCAGCAGGGTCACCGGAGCGATCCTCGGCAGAAACGCGGTCGTGTACCACTCGTCGCCCTTCGCGCGGCGCAGGACCGCCCGAACGAGCATGCCCGCCGCGAACGGGATGCCCAGATAGATCATCACGCTCTGGAAGATCTCGCCCGCGCCCACCTCGACCGCCACGCCCTCGAGACCGACGACCGTCGGCAGCCAGGTCATGAAGACCCACGCGTAGGCGCCGAAGAAGAGCACCTGGAAGACGCTGTTGAAGGCGACGAGTCCCGCGGCGTACTCGCTGCTGCCGCCGGCGAGGTCGTTCCAGACGAGGACCATGGCGATGCATCGGGCGAGGCCCACCAGAATCACGCCGAGCATGAGGTCCGGGCGATCATGCAGGAAGACCGCGGCGAGCCCGAACATGAGAAGCGGCCCGATGATCCAGTTGAGAAGAAGGGAGAGACCAAGCACCTTCCAGTCGCGGAAGATCCGCGGCAGTTCTTCATAGCGCACCTTCGCGAGCGGCGGGAACATCATGAGGATCAGGCCGATCGCGATCGGGATGTTGGTGGTCCCGACCGTGGTCGCGTCGGCGAGATCCCGCACGCCCGGCACGAATCGGCCAAGCAGCACGCCGATCGCCATCGCGAGGAAGATCCACAGCGTCAGCCAGCGGTCGAGGAAGGAGAGGCGGCCGCAGCGAGGCGAGGCGCCGCATCCTGATTGGTCGGTCGCTTCGTTCATGCGTCTCACCGCGGCGGCGTCGCTCGGGGCCTCACCGCAACCCCATCGTTGACGGCTTCACTGCGATGACATCGCTCGGGCCTTCACCGCGACGACATCGAGGCTCGTGATGAACTCGCTCGGGCGGCTTCCCGGAGGAAGCGCCTCGACGATGCGCCGATAGAGCGGATCCTGCCAGTCCGTCAGGGCATCGATGTAGTGGGGCTTCGACTCGAGGCGGATCTCCGCGAACCCCGCCTCGATCGCATGTCGGCGGGTGTCCTCGACCGGCACCGCGCCGGCAACGCAGCCGACCAACGCCTCGAGATCGCGTAGGACCGAGTCCGGCAGCGGCCGGAGGAGCGCCAGGTCCGAGACCGCGACACGCCCACCGGGCTTGAGTACCCGCGCGATCTCGCGCCACACCTGCGGCTTGTCGGGCGAGAGGTTCAGCACGCAGTTGGAGATCACGACATCGACGCTCGCATCGGCGACCGGAAGATGCTCGATCTCGCCGAGCCGGAACTCGACGTTCGAGAAGCCCGTTTGCCGCTCGTAGGACTCGGTGTTGCGGCGAGCCTTCGCGAGCATCTCCGCGGTCATGTCGACCCCGATCACCCGTCCGCGCGGACCGACCTTGGCGCCGGCCACGAAGCAGTCGAAGCCGCCGCCCGAACCAAGATCGAGCACGACTTCCCCCTCGGCCAGCGATGCGATCGCCGTGGGATTGCCGCAGGAGAGCCCGAGATTGGCACCCTCTGGAACGGCGGCGAGCTCCGAGCCCGAGTAGCCGATCGCCTCCGCAAGCTGCTCGGGCGTGAAGGTCGCCGGCCCGCAGCAGCCACCCCCCGGGCTGCAGCATCCGCCTCCGCTCGACGACGAGTCGGCGAGCGCCGACCAGCCTCCGCCCGTCGCGATCCGCGCGTAGCCCTCGCGCACCTGCTCGCGAACCTTCTGATGCGTCGCCGGACCGGCCGGCGCCACGACCTCGAGACTGCTCGTCGCTTCGGGCACCTGCGGACTCGCCGATTCGCTGCCGCAGCCTTCAGGTCCACAGCCACAGGCCCCGAGAGCGGAGCGACGGCGATCGGCCTCTGGGTTCGGGTGGTGTGCGGGGGCGCTCATGATGTTGCTCCGTCGGATCGTGGATGGGATTTCGAGACGCGCGACGCCGTGTCGAACGCCATCAGGCTCTCGGCGCGCTTAGGTTGCGTCGCGGTGCCGTTCGGGAAGGTGTTCGATGAACGCCCGAATCTCGTCGCGGACGCGTCGATAGTGGGCCATCGCCTCCTCTGCGGTCGCGGCGCCCGCGGCCAGTCGCGGCGGATCGTCGAAGGGCACGTGGATCGTCCGCGCCCCCAGCATCGAGGGGCACGCTTCGGCGGCCGCGTCGCAGACCGCGACCACCAGATCGAAGGTGCCGCCGATCTCCTCGGGCCGCTTCGACGCATGGCCCGCGAGGTCGATCCCGACCTCGGCCATCGCCTGCACCGCCCGGGGGTTCAGTCCCTGCGGATGCGTGCCGGCGGAGTGGGCTTCGAAGCGATCGCTCAAGAGCGCCTTCGCCCAGCCTTCGGCCATCTGGCTCCGGCAGGAGTTGCCGGTGCAGAGGAAGAGCACCCGCAGGCGCTGCTCATCGCGAGACACGGCAACCTCCCGTGCAGCCGCAACCGCGCATGTCGGGCACGCAGGCCTCGATCGCGTCGGCGAGCGCCCGCAGCCTCGTGCAGATCGCCTCGCCGGCCACCGAGTAAGCGACGGTCCTGCCGCGACGCGACGCCTCGACGAGACCCGCCCGCGCGAGCGTCTGCAGATGCCGCGAGACGACCGAGAGATCGACGTCGCAGCACTCCGCGAGTTCACCCACGAGGCACGGCCGCCCGCACTTCGCCAGGCATGACAGCAGCCGCACTCGCGTCGGATCGCCGAGCGCCTTGAAGAACCGCGGATCAAGCCACCGGTCGACCGGCCGACTGCAGGCGGCGGCGGCGCGGGGCGTGCGGGGCGTACGAGGAGGCCGAGTGGCCGATCTCCGGGCGGCTGAACGCTTATCTACTTGCACCATGATGCAAGTGTATCCAGGCGTCCCGATCGCGGCGGATCCGTCGTCGCGCCGGCGATCTGCCCATGCCTGCCGGCGCTTGCCGCAACGCCGCGAGACCCATCCCCGCCGTGGCGACTCCGCCGCAGGCGCGCCGTGGCGTCAGACCGCGTCGTCTTCCGGGATCGCGGCCATCAGGCGGAGTCGCGTGGCTGCCAATCCGATCGCCCCGATGAAGACCGGGCCCATCAGGCCGAGGAAGGCGATCAGGCCCGCGGAGTCGGTGTCCGTCGCCGGCGATCCGGGCCGCGACCCGCTGCCACCGGTCAGCGCGGTCAGCGGAGCCATCAGCGAGTCGACCAGATCCGGCGTCCCCTTCTGCCAGCAGAGAAGCCCATAGGGGAGCAGAAACGCGAGCACGCAGAAGGCGATGTTGAGGGATGCGTAGAACGGCTCCACGACCCAGGCTCGTTGAAGCGGCTCGAGGCGGATGAACCCGCGGCCCTCGCTGAGAAACGGCATGGGGATTCCGGACGCCGCCGATCGCATCGTGCGGCGTCGGCCGATCAGGGGCAGCAGCGGCGCCACGGCGAAGAGCACCAGCGAGGTCCAACCGTAGAAGGTGCTTCGCGAGAAGAGATGGGCGATGCCCGCGATGGTGAGAAGGTCGATCGCCCAGGCGACATGGGTCACGAAGCCGAAGCGTGGTTGCGGTGCCATGGATCAAGGAGTTCCGTGCGTGCGCGGGTGCGAGTGCGTGCACACGAGGGATGCGAAGGACTCGCTGCAGAGGGACGATGCCGTCCTGCCCGCCTGCCGAGGGCGATCACGGTCGGCCGTCGAGTCGCGGGGCATGCCGGCGAGCCCAGCGCCGCCGACGGAAGGCGATCGCTCCGAAGGCGCCCGCCAGGATCGCCACGGGCGTGATCGTGAGCGCCGCGAGGAGGATCGACAGGGCGGTGAGCCCATCGCCATCGGGATCCCACCTCTGCATGAGCGAAATGCCCGCCGCGGCGGCGCCGATCGTGCCGATCACGGCCGCCGCCTTCTTGATGAACCTCCTCCGCGCGAGAGGATCCGCGAAGCCCGACGGCGGCAGCGCTCGTTCGCGCCCCTCGATCGCGACGCCGAGGATCCTCTCGAGACTCGTCGCCAAGGCCTCCGCCTGCGTGCCCGACGCCTCGCCCGGACGGATCCCATCCATGGTGTAGATCCCGGTCGGCACGACATCGACGATCCTTCCGGCCTCGCCGGTCTCCCACGACCACGCGATCAGCAGCGCTGCGTCCGCCGTTTCAAGGGATCCGTCCTCGGACCGCACGGTCACTTCCACCGGCGCGCCCGTCACGCGGTGGACTCGCGCCGCGGGGAACGTCTCGACGCGCGGCGCCCTGAGGACCCTGCGTCGATCGATGCGGTCGAGTCCCGCCGGCGAGACCACCCAGCGGATCTCCCGACCGGGCGGCGAGACTCGCGTCGAGCGCTGGGCCCATCGCGACCGTCGCCAGAGTTCGAGGGCGAGGAAGAAGGTCACGCCTCCCGGCCCGATCAGCATGCAGAGCTTCGGCACCAGCGACAGGCCTTGAAGTGGACCGATGACGAGCCACCAGGCCATCACGAAGGACGCGCTGTTGATCGCCGCCACCACCCAGATCACCTGCGGCGTCGCGCCGAGACTGAACGGATGCATGGAGCCTTCGATCACCCGGCCACGCGCGGGCACCACGAAGCCGCACTCCGGACACGCGACCTCGATCGCAAAGACGCCGTCGGACCGCTCGGGGGCGCCTCGCAACGCGGCGAGGTCGTACTCGCACCTTGGGCAGTGCGGAGGCCGGTGGTTCGGGGCGGGATCGTTCGGCATCGAGAGCGTCTCTTCATGCGTCGGCGGCCGGACGATCCGCGACCCGGCGGCCGCGAGCGGGACCGCTCTCTGATCACGGAAAGCGTCCTTTCGAGTTCGTGGTGCCACGATTCCGGCGATCCCGACCGGAGTTCCCGCGATCCCATCACGCCCCGATCCCACGACTCGCTCCGCCAGCATGCAGCCCGCGTCATCATGGAGGGGATGCCCGACCGCACCATGGCCCGAGTCCAGTCCTGGCGCGGTCCGACCGATCGGCTCTCCGCCGCCGACGCGCGGCGGGTGCTGCTTCGCCTGCAGGCCCTCGACGGCTCGCGGCCTCGCTCGGGTCCGGCGGCGGTGCGTCGCATGGTCGAACGGCTCGGCTACGTGCAGGTCGACTCGATCAACGTGCTCGACCGCGCCCACGACCGGATCCTCGCGACGCGGCTCGCTGGCTACCGAAGCGAGCACCTGCGGGATGGGCTCGAGCGCACTCGAGCGCTCTTCGAGCATTGGACCCACGATGCGAGCGTGATCCCGGCGGCGTGGGTGAAGCACTGGAAGCACCGATTCCTTCGCCACCGCACGGCCCCGCGAGACGACGCCTGGTGGAACGAGCGATTCGGAGCCAATCCGGAGAAGACGCTTCGCGCGGTGCTACAGCGCGTGCGGCGCGAAGGCCCGCTTCGCACCCGTGATCTCGAAGCACCGCAGGACCATCGCGGCGGCGGCTGGTGGACCTGGCATCCCGAGAAGGCCGCCGCCGAGCACCTGTGGCGATGCGGACACCTCGCGATCGCGGCGCGCGAGGGCTTCGAGAAGGTCTACGACCTCTTCGATCGCGTGGTACCCGCGGCCTCGGCGCGGGCAAGTTCGCCGCGCGAGCACGTCGACTGGGCGTGCCGCGAGGCGATCGCGCGGCTCGGCATCGCGACCGCGCCGGAGATCGCGGCGTTCTTCAACGCCGTACCCGTATGCGATGTTCGAGCCTGGACTGACCTCGCGATTCGCCGCGGCGAGGTGGTGCCGGTCGAAGTCGAGGCAGCCAACGGCGGGCGCGACGTGTCGGCGTTCGCGGTCCCCGAGTGGCGGTCGCTCGCCCAACCAATCGAGTCCGACGAGATCGTTCCCCTCTCACCCTTCGATCCGCTGGTGCGAGACCGCCGAAGGCTTTCCCGGCTCTTCGACTTCGAGTACCGCTTCGAGGCGTTCACGCCGAAGGCGAAGCGGATCCACGGCTACTACGTGCTGCCGCTGCTTCAGGGCGATCGCCTCGTCGGGCGGATCGATCCCCGATTCGATCGCGCCGCCGGGGTTCTCGTCGTGCGCGGCCCCTGGTGGGAGCCGAAGGCGCCCTCGAATCGCCGTCGCCTGCTCGAGTCGGCGCTCGATCGACTCGCGGGCGAAGTGGGCGCTGGATCGTGGCGATTGGAGCAGCCCTCGAATTCGTGATCGCTTCGAGCCCGGAGCGTACGCAGGATCGAAGGCGAGCGATCGTCGACATGCTGCTTCACGCTGCTTCGAGGCGGCGACCACGCGCGAGGCTGCATGCGGGGAGATCGCCGAGATCGCCGAGCCCGCCTCGACCCAGGCAACGTCCGCGGTGCGGGGACGCGAAGCAGATGTCGAGACCGCGATCGCGTCCTCTCATGAAACGCCGTCGAGTTCGCGTGCTGCGACTCTTGCCAAGCCCTCGACTCCGCCCGACGATTCCGCGATGCCGCCGCGCCTCGCTCCGGATGGCCACGCGCCCGACACCGGTCCCCTGCCGCTTCGCGTCGCCCGCTGGAGTGCGCGGCTCGCAAGCCTGGCAAGCCTCGCGATGCTCGTTCTCTTCGCGACGAGCGGCGGCGACGCGCCGAACGCCTTCGAGTGGTTGCTGCTCGCGTGCTTTCCGATCGGCGTCGCCGTCGGCATGATCGTCGCGTGGTTCCGCGAGATCCTCGGCGGCTCGATCACCCTCGCGAGCCTGCTGGCGTTCCACGCGATCCTGTTGCTCGCGGGCGATCGCCCGCCGGCGGGACCGTGGTTTCTCGTCTTCGCTGCGCCGGGGATCGTGCTGCTTGGCGTGGGGCTCGTGGCGCGGTGGCTCGGCACGACTCGACCGGTACGCGAATGACTCCGCCCCGCTGACGCAGACTGATCACGCGGCCTGCGGCGCAGCGGCACCGGCCTCGGCGTCCTTGACCGCTTTCACCGCGGTCCGCGTGACCACCACGGTCACCAGCACGCTCGCGAGGACTCCGCTGTAGAGCGCGACTTCGCGAGCGATCGACTCGCCGCTCCTTCCATCTCCAGCGGTGCTTGCGGCAAGATCGGCGGTGTGTCGCGCGGCGAAGCCGAGCAGCACCGTCGACAGCGTGCCGGGAAGGAGCCCGAGGCAACCGACGAGAAACGCCGGGTAGGAGATGCGGCTCGCCGAGAGCAGCCAGTTCATCAGCGTGAAGCTGATCGGCGCCATGCGAAGGAGCACCACGAGCCGAAGTCCGCGGCTCGCGATGGAGGCGTCGATCGCCGAGAGGGTCGGGTGGCCCTGCAGCGACTGGCGGACCCGATCGCGAAGCACGTGTCGCCCGAGCAGGAACGTGACGTTCGCGGCCACCAGGCTGGCGGCGAACACCCACACCAGTCCCCACCAGGGACCGAAGATCGCACCGCCGGCCATCGAGAGCATCGACTTCGGCAGGAAGATCGAGGTCGCGATCGCAAAGACCGCGACGTAGATGACTGGCGCCCACGGCCCGAGGTCGGCGATCCACCGTTCGATCGCCGTCTCGTGCGGTGCGATCCAGTGAAACCAGATCCACGCGAGCAGTGC
>CAZTMB010000044.1:0-23129 GCA_964614695.1 uncultured Isosphaeraceae bacterium
CGGGATCCTCGATCCGCCCCTGCCGCCGATACTTCTCGAGGTACTTCTCGCGCTGCCGGCTCTGCCGACTCGAGAGGTCGATCTGCTTGCCATCGATGTACGCCGCGACCGGCGCCGACGAGACCTCGAGTGGCGGTCCATCGAGCACCAGCAACGTCGCGGAGCGTCCTGACTCGATCGAGCCGTAGCGGTCGGCGATGCCGACGATTTCCGCAGGCACACGGGTGATCGCCGCCAGCGCTGCGTGAGCAGGCAGCCCGTGCGCCGCGGCCGTCGCGGCCTGATGAGGAAGATTTCGCTCGTGGGCGGGCTCCTCGGCCGCTGCGATCGCGACGCGCACTCCCTTCGCGTGCAGCTTGCCGGCAAGCTCGAACGGCTCGAAGGGCCGATCGTGCCTGTTCCGAGGCAGCCGATGCACGCCGTCGACGACCACCGGGATGTCGCGCTCGGCGAGCAGTTCGGCGACCTCGAGGGTTCCCGGCCCGCCGACGATCGCCAACTTCAGGTTGCGCCGCGCCGCAAAGGCGATCGCCGCCTCGACCTGCGAGGTCGATCCGCACGTGACGAAGATCGGCTTCGCGCCATCAAGGGTCTCGGCGACCGCGGCGAGCCGGCGATCGATCGGGAACTCGGGGTCCGCCGCTCGCGCCGCCTGCCATGCCGCCGCATCGTCGAAGAGCTTCTCGATCGCGTCGAGCTGCTCGCGCGTGCGGTTGCGCTGCGATTCCTCGCCGCGGCGAAGCCACGAAGCGCGAACCGGATCCATGATCGGCCACGAGACCACGAGCCCCGCCTGCGGCTCGATCGCGAGGTCCTCGGGCGTCCATCCATCGAGGCGGATCGTCGAGCACCAGCCCGGCACGAGTCCGCCTTCAGGCACGACCGATGCGATGAGCACGCCTCCGGCCCGCGCGACCGGAATGAGATCGGTGTCGGGATTGATCGCGACCGCAGGAACGATCTCGGGCGTGACGTCGCCGGTCTCGCGGCGATCGTCGGTCGCGCGCACCGCCATCGTCTCGACCAGTCCCAGCTGCGTGTCCATCGCATGGAAGCCCGGACACACGTGCAGGCCGGCGGCGTTCACGATCGTCCACTCGTCCGCGGCGAGTCGCGGCATCGGCGCTTCCGCATCGCTGCCCATCGAGGCGATCACGCCGTCGCGAATGAGGATCCAGCCCGACTCGATGACCTGCGAAGCGTCGGGATCCGCGCTCGCGGTGTGGATCGTCGCGTTCACGATCGCGATCGGTCCGGACTCCGCGGCAGCGGGAATGTTCGGCGACTGCGCGAGCGCCGCGCTCGATGCCGTCACCGCGAGCAACGCGAGACCGGCCTGCTGATTGTTGCGAGTCATCGTCCGCCCTCCTGCGATCCATTCGACCACTCGAGTCCGCAGCCGCCGGGCATCGCCTCCATGGGATCGCGGCCTCGACGCACGAGTTCGAGCATCGCCTCCTCTTGCGCGAAACGCATCGCGGAGAGCAGCCCTCGAGCGCGGAGCGCGGGGCTGGCGATCCCCTCGGCGACCGCGGGACGCCCGCCGCCGCCGCCACGTCGCGCGGCGGATCCTCCGGAGTCGCTCGCCTTGGCAAGCAGTCGGAGACGCTCCACCTCGGCCTCGGCGGCGAGACGCTCGTCCTCCTCGAGGCTGAACCGCATCACGCCGTCGATCCACGTCTGCTCGCATCGGGCCAGTCCCGAGAGCGGCGGTGCCGACCACACCGCGAAGTCCGCGTCCTTGCCGGCCTCGAGCGAACCGACGCGGTCGTCGATCGCGAGCTGCTTCGCGGGGTTGAGCGTCACGAACAGCAGCGCCCGCTCGGGCGGCATGCCCCCGTAGCGGACCGCCTTGGCGGCCTCGGTGTTCATGCGTCGAGCGTGTTCGTCGGAGTCGCTGTTGAAGGAGACCAGCACCCCGACTTCGTCCATGATCGCGCCGTTCTCCGGGATCGCGTCCATGACCTCCATCTTGTAGGCCCACCAGTCGCTGAAGCTGCTCGCGCCGGCGCCATGGTCGGCGATCGCGTCGGCGACCTTGAAGCCTTCGAGCACGTGCTGCAGGGTGCCGACGGTGAAGCCCTGCCGATCGGCGAGACGGAGCAGCATCAGGATCTCGTCCTGCCGGTAGCTGTGGCAGTGGACGAGACGCTCGCCTTCGAGGATCTCCGCGAGCGCCTCGAGCTGCAGGTCGACGCGGGGCGGCATGGTCCGGGCCTTCTCTTCCTCCGACAGCGACCCGTACCGCTGCTCCTCCTGTCGATAGCGCCGCGCGGCCTCGAAGTTGTCGTCGAGAAACGCCTCGACGCCCATGCGCGTCTGCGGATAGCGGCCGCGGGGACGCACCACGTTCTCGCCGAGGGCGAACTTGATGCCGCCGGGCGCCTCGTCGAAGCGCATCGCCTCGCGAGACTCGCCCCATCGGATCTTGACGACGCTGTTCTGGCCGCCGATCGGGTTCGCCGATCCGTGCAGCTGGTTCGCGATGGTGAGGCCACCGGCGAGTTGGCGGTACCAGTCGATGTCGTCGGGGTCGATGGCGTCGGCCATCCGCGTCTCGGCGCTCGAGTTGCGGGTCCACTCGTTGACGCCGCCAAAGAGACCGGTGTGGCTGTGGCAGTCGATGAGGCCGGGCGTCACATGGCGGCCCGAGAGATCCTCGAGACGCGGCTCGCTTCCTTCGACGAACTCCCACGTGCGGCGTGGCCCGGCGTAGACGATGCGGCCATCCTCGACGAGCAGATCCCCCTGCTCGACCACGCCCTCGGGCCCGCACGTCCAAAGCGTCGCGTTGCGGAAGAGGACCCGCTCGGGCAGAGCCTCCCCGATCCGCCCGAAGGCTCCGAGCGGAACCGGAAGCGGCTTGGTCCAGTCGGGCGCGTCGGCTCGACGAGCGTCGTCGCCGCCGCGACGTCGAGAAGACGGCGAAGCTTCGTCGGCCTCTCGCTTCGAACCGAACTGCGGATCCTGTCCGGGATCTCCCTCGGCGGCAGCGATCGATCGCGGCGCGTCCGCGGCCGCTGCCGCCGTCACGGGTGCTTCGATCGCCGCGTCGCCGGCGGCGTCGGCGGACGCGTCGGTCTTCTGCGAAGAAGCGGCGACGGCGACGAAGCGCGTGATCGTTCCATCGGGACCTTCCGCCACGCCTCGAAGCTGCCCTTCGACGAGCACTGCGGAGATGCGCTGCAGTCCCTCGAGACCCAACGCCTCGCCCTCGATTCGCATCACGAGCGTGTCGCCGAGGAATCGAACGCCTGTACCTCGAATCGCGCGAGACCCTTGCTTGCTCGGCGTGGTCGAGGCGGCGGCGGTCGACTCGTCGGGGTTCTCCGGCGCTTCGGCGTTGGTGCCGGCGTCGGCACCGGAATCGGTGCCGGCTTCTTCGCCGTCGTCCTCCGCCACCTCGGCCTCGTTGGGCTTCGCCGGCGCGAAGATCTCGACCTTCGACGACTCGGGATCGATCTGCATTCGTCGTGTCGAACCGTCGGGAAGCGTGACCGTAGCCTCGCCCGCGAGTGCAAAGACCGGCCGCGCGGCCACAGGGTGTCGCACTCCGCCGATCCAGACCTCGCGGACCTTCGAGTCCGCGCCGAAGAGTTCGCCTTCGACGAGCACGAAGTCGGCCTGCTTGCCTGGCTCGATCGAGCCGGCGACGTCCGAGAGACCAAGCAGCTCTGCAGGGGTCGTCGTGAGCGCCGCAAGCATCTCGTCGAAGGAGAGGCCGGCGGCCATCGCGTCGCGCACCTTCGCGGGAAACTCCGAGATGCGATCGAGCCGATCGGTCGTCAGAGCGATCGACGCGCCCGCGGCGAGGAGCCGCTTGGCGTTCGTGGGAGCCTGCTCCCAGGTCAGCAGATCGCGCAGGCTGATCGAATCCGCCTGCCACGGCGAGTCGGCGCTCGGGGCCTCGGGGAAGTTCAGCGGAAGGACCAGCGGGCAGCCCAGTTCCGCGATCTCCTCGGCGCGGCGGAACTCGAGGCCCGAGGCGTTGATCACGAGGTCGATCCCGAACTCCGCCGCGATGTCGCCCGCGACGAGCGTCGCGAGTTCGGAGTCCGTGCGGACGAAGAGCGGCTGATCGCGGGTGACGACGCCCTCGAGTGCTTCGAGCGCCACGGCGGGAGTCGGCGGCTCGAGCCCCGACGGATCCTCAAGCCAGCGGGCTCGGCACTCGGCATGCCACTTCGCATCGAACAGCGTCTGCCGCAGCAGCGCGACGGCGCCGACAAAGGCGCCGGGGTAGGTCGCGCGATCCCAGTCGCCGCCATGCTCGAAGGCCGCCGCCATCATCGCGGGGTCGCGAAGCGTTCGAGGCGGATCCTCTCCAAGCGACCACACCGCGCCGCTGCCTCTCAGAAGCCCGCGATCAGGATGCGCCGCGGCGGTGGTGAATCCCAGTTCGCGAAGCGCCTTCCGCTGCGCCGACGAGAGCCCGGGAAGTCGTGTCGAGTCGATCTGCGGCACGACCTTCGCATTCCAGTGGGCGGCGGCTTCCTTTGCCGCAGCGCCGGCGGCGTCCGAGGAATCCTGCTGCACGCCCACGTCGATCAATCCCGGGTACACGCGAAGCCCCGACGCATCGACGACGCGAAAGCCCGGCGGCACGTCGATCTCGACGGATGGCCCCGCGGCGACGATCACGCCGTCCTGGACCAGCACCGTCGCGGATTCGATCGTCTCTCCTGGTCGCACGACGACGTCGCCGCCCACGATCGCGACATCGGCGAGCTTGGCCGGACGAAGGTCTGCTGGCGGAGCGACTTGGCTTCGAGCCGCCGTTGCCGCGGTGAACGAAAGCAGCCCCGCGACGGCGAGGCGAGATCCGAGCTTCATGCGAGGACTCCCGAGTGGCGTCGACAAGGCGTGCAGCGTACGCCCTCGACCCTTCGCCGAGTTGCTCCTTCGCCTCGGAAGCACGGCGATGCCGACGGAGGCCGACGTGAATCTGGGAAGGTTCGGAGAACGGTCGCCGCTTGCGAGCGGCGGAACGCTCAGCCGCGAAGCTCTTCGATCATGCGGCGCATCGCCAACTGGAGCTTCTCCTCGGTCGGATAGGTCCCGTCGGCGATCGCGGCCCGAATCGCCTCGATCCGCTCGCGACGCGAGGCGGCGTCGCCGCGACCGACCAGGGTCTCGTCGCGCCTGGCGTCTCGAGCGACGGGACGATCGGGATGCACCAGATGCAGTTGCACCGGCCGAGAGGGCACTTCATCGCCGCGAGAGGCGGAGAAGACCGGTCCGATGTTGCCGATGTCGGGCATGGGTGTCATTCCTCGGCGATGCGTCGGCACGTCGGTCCTCCGCGTGGATCACGCGGCGGTTGCGGAAAGTCGCCAGCCGGCGCCGACGCGGGCACCGGTCTCCGAACTCGGTCGAATCGGACTTGCTTCAGCGGGAGAAGCAGTTGCCCTCCCCCCGGACGCCTCTTATCGTCGGAACCTTCGCGCGAGGCTCAAAAAAGGAATCGCGGTTGCGCGGGATCGACCACCACGTTCGGCACTGTTCCGGCGGAGCCCCCACCATCGCTTGGGGGTGGCTCGCCCGGACGGGCGGTGCAGTGATGCTCGGCCTGTCGATCGCGTCGAGCCTCGCGGGGTGCGGTCCCGAACCCGCGGCTCGTCGGACTTCCAGCGGGTCGGGATCGTCTGCCAACGACAGCCTGCTGGCTCCCGGAGACCAGGTGATCGATTCGCGGAGCGCCTCGGCCCGGCCGGTCTCGCAAGGGCGGTGGTCGGTTCTGCTGGGAACCTTCTCCGGCGACGATCACGAAGCCCGGGCCGACGAGTTCCAGTCCGAGGTGCAGCGGCGGTATCCGATCTTCGGCGAGGTCTTCATCGAGCCTCGCCGCGGAGGATCGATGGTCGTCGCCGGTCGATTCGCCTCGACCGACGATCCCGCCGCTCAGGAGGCGCTCTCGCTTGCCAAGGGCATCACCGCCGGCGGAGGGCGACCCTTCGCCGCCGCGATGCTGGTGCGACGAACCACCGCGGCGGACACGACCCCTCCCAAGCCCTACGACCTGCGATCGCTTCGGGCGAGGTACCCCGGCCGAGCCGAGGTCTACACGCTGCAGATCGGTCTCTGGGGAACCTTCGGGACCCGCGAGATCGATCCGGCGGAGGTTCGTCGCCGCGCCGAACTCGAGGTCGCTCGCCTCCGGGCGCAGGGATACGAGGCCTGGTTCCACCACGACCCCGACAGCGAGCTGAGCACCGTCACCGTGGGATCCTTCGGAGCCGACGCCTACGACCCGCGCAGCACGCTCTACGCGCCCGAGGTCGAGCGGCTCATGCGAGCGTTCCCGAAGCATCTCATCAACGGTGAAGAGGTGCTCGTGCCGACGGACCAGCGGCGAGCCGGCGAACTCCGGCCGCAGGGCCCGCGACTGGTCGAGGTCCCCTTCGACTGAGCCATGGCGAAGTCCAGACGACCCGCGGAGGACGCGCCAACGGACCGTGCGTTGTCGCGCGCGGCGGCGAGGCGGCCGATCCTGGGACAGAGTCGCGCGATCAAGGATCTCTCGGAACTGCTCGTCGCCGATCGAGTCCCATCCTCGCTCATCCTGCACGGCCCGGCGGGCATCGGGAAGATGACGACGGCGAAGCGACTCGCCGCGCTCCTGCTCGACCCGCTCGCCGACCCCGCCTCGTTCGAGCGCTTCGAGCCGCCAGCGTCGGGTGAAGTGGCCGAACTGCTCGCCGCGGGCACGCATCCGGACCTGCATCTGATCGCCAAGCACCGCTGCGCAGACTCGCAGATCGCGGAGCTTCGCGAACGCAAGCAGACCAACATCCCGATCGATCTGCTTCGCGAGCTGATGATCGGGGGCAACGTCGGCGGGGCGACGTTCGACGCGGCGGTGCAGCGCACGCCATTTCTCGGCCACGGCAAGGTCTTCCTGATCGACGAGGCGGAGCTGCTCGATTCGACGGGGCAGAACGCGTTGCTCAAGGTGCTCGAGGAACCGCCGAGCCGCACGTGGATCGTGCTCTGCGTGACCGACCGCACGAGGCTGCTCCCGACGATCCGCAGCCGATGCCACCAGATCGCCCTCTCGCCGCTCGACGACGCCGCCATGGAGGCCTGGTTCGACGCGCTCGATCCATCGCCCTCCGGTGAAACTCGCCGATGGCTCTCCGAGTTCGCAGAAGGTTCACCGGGACGAGCGCTGCTCGCGATCGAGGCGGGCCTGCTCGACTGGGAGCGGGAACTCGGTCCACGCTTCGATCAACTCGCTTCCGGAGGCGGTGGACCGGGCATGCCCGAGGCGATGGCGGAGCTGGTGAAGGGCTTCTCGGAGACGCAGGTGAAGCGGGATCCCAAGGCGAGCAAGGAGGCCGCGAATCGCCTCGCATCGCGGATGCTGCTGTCGATCCTCGCCGCGCGATGTCGCCGCCGCCTCGGCGAGGCGGCCGCTGCCGGCGACTTCGAGGCAACGGATCGATGGGCGGAGTGGATCGATCGACTCGACCTTGCCGACCGGCACCTCGACGCGAACGTCTCGCTCGTTCACGCGTTGGCCGACCTCGTCGCAGGATGGGAGCGCCTTGCCGGCGTTTCGCGATGAGCCGCCATTCGCCCGGGATCGAGATCGAGCGGGTGTTCCTGCTGCGAGGCATGCCGCCGCTGCCGGCGACCGACGATGTCCTCCACATCGAGCAGGGCTACTTCGAGCCCGGCGCGGCCGTGGCCGCCGGCTTCGGCGAGGAGGAAGGCCGGGTACGGCGGACCACCGATCGCCTCGGATGCCGCCGCCACTTCCTGACCCGCAAGCGGGGCAGCGGCCTGGTGCGGGAGGAGGACGAGCGGGAGATCGACGAAGCCGCGTTCGAACGGCTGTGGGGCGAGACCGGGGCGCGGCGGATCGTCAAGGATCGCCATCGGATCGCCGCAGCGGATCTCGTCTGGGAGGTGGACCGATTCGACGATCCCCCGATCGTCCTCGCCGAGGTCGAGTTGCCGTCCGCGGACCATCCGGTGGCGATCCCCGACTGGCTCGAGGGCTGGATCGAGCGCGAGGTGACCGAAGAACCGGCCTACCGCAACTCGGCGATCGCGTTTCGCCTGGCGAGTCGGCCGCGTGGCGAGCCCCTCCAGGACCGAGGCGGAGCCTCGCAGCAGTGAACCCGACTGCTACGATGCCGTCCTCGCTGTTTGCCCCCGCCATTCACCTGATTGCCGAGGATTCGGAGCGTGGCCAAGACCTTCCGTTGCCAGATCGTCACCCCCGCCGAGGAAGTCTTCGACGGTGAGGTCGCCTACGTGGACCTTCCTGCATGGGACGGCCAGATGGGCGTGATGGCCTCACGGTCGGCCATGCTTGTTGAGCTGGGATGTGGTCCGCTTCGAGTCGAAACTTCGGACGGAACCTCCCGCACCTACGTGCTCCGCGACGGGTTCGCCCAGATGGACAACGACCGCCTGACGCTCCTGACCGAGTCGGCGGAGCCGGCCGAGACGATCAACGTGGCGGAGGCGGAGCGATCGTTGGCCTCGATCCGCTCGGAGTTGGCGGGCTCGTCGGACGGCCGTCCGCGTTCAGCCGAGGCGATCGCCGGGATCGCGAAGCGGCAGCGGTTGGAGATGCAGCGGATCGCCGCCGGCCGAGCGTCGGGGCGCTGACTCCTCCGCGGCGAAGGCCTGCCGAACCCAAGGGCCAATGGTCGAAGACTCTCTTGGTGCCTTGATTTTCCCCTACCCGTTCCTGGCCCCAAGGATGGAGGCCCCGTGCTGGATGCCGTCGCCGTCTCCGATGCCCCGATCGTGAACGAGGAGAGACCGACCACGCCCCGAAAGCGTCGCGATCAGGCCCCTCCGGCGGATCCGTCGAAGGAGATCGTCGAGGCGATCGAAGTGGTGCTTTTCTCTTCGGAGCGTCCGTTGCCGGATGCGCGTCTCGCGGAGTTGCTTCAACTGCCGCCGGAGCCGCCTCCGGCCACGGTGATCGAGGTGGCGATGGGTCGCCTCAACGACGAGTTCGAACGAACCGGGCGGGTCTTCCGCGTGCGACGCCTGGCGGGTGGCTGGCGGGCGATGGTGCAGCCGCGCCACCATGAACTCATCGAGAGGCTTCGCGGACAGCGAGCCCAGGCGAAGCTCTCCCCGGCCGCACTCGAGACGCTGGCGATCGTGGCCTACCGGCAGCCGATCGTCCGGGCCGAGATCGAAGCGATTCGCGGGGTCGCATCCGGCGAGGTCCTGCGAAGCCTCATGGAGCGTCGGCTCGTTCGAATCACGGGACGGGCTGAGGAACTCGGTCGTCCGATGCTCTACGGAACGACACGCGAGTTCCTGCAGGTCTTCGGACTCGCAAGCCTCGCGGACCTTCCGCAGCGGAAAGAGTTCGCCGCCGATTCGCCGAAGGCGAGGTCCGGCCCGTCGAAGCCTCGCGCGGCCAAGGCTGCTCGAGTGGATCAGGGTGAAGCTGGAGCCCCGGGCGACGAACCGCAACGGGTGGACTCCGTCGAGCCGACCGTCTCGCCGCTGGCGAACGCTCAGGACGCGACCCCCTCCGACCGCGAGTAGCTTCGCCAAGCCGCGGCGATCGCTGTGCCGCGGCTCCGAAACCCCCTACGAGCATTCGCGCCGCCAGCCGGCGTCGGAGTTCGGGAATCGGCTTGAGTCGAGTCGATGCCTGACGGACCACTCGTCCGCCGCAACAACGCCTCCGCGCCAGTCGATCGCAACAAGACACCGCGGCGGCCTTGCGGCCGCCGCGGCTGGAAAAGCGAGAAGGGTCGAGAACTCGATCAGTCGCGACGCCGCCGGCTGCCGACGAGACCCGCGAGGCCAAGCAGAGCAACCGCGCCCGGTGCGGGCACCTGAGCCACGAGGATGCTCGTGAAGGCCGCCGAGTCACCGGCACCCAGCGTGAAGCGAAGGGTGATTTCGAGCGAGTTCGTGAGATTCGGACCAGCGGCGCTCGGAATCGGCTCGCCGAAGCTGGCAGAGCCCACAAGCGCGGACTGGAACGGGTTGGTCGAGACGCTGATGGGAGCGGAGAGCAGGTCGGCGATCATCATGCCGTCGGTCGAAGCGGACCAGACCGCGTTGGATCCGGTGGTGCTGAAGAAGCCGCCGTCCGCATCACCGATGATGGAACCCGCCACCGAGCCCCCGTACAGCGTCATCTTCGAGCCGGTGACCACGACCGGGAGCGTCAGGACGATTTCGAAGTCCTGAGCCATCGAGCCGGTGTTGATCACGACGAAGTTGCCGCTGACGAACGACGTCTGCATGTCGGCCATGTTCGACGCGTTGAAGTCGTAGCCGGTCGTCCACATCCCGCCGCCATCGGTGAGCGAGCCGGTGTAGTTGTAGACGTTGGCAGCCGCAGTCGCGGTCCCCGACAGCGACGATGCACTGCCATTGACCGAAAGCGTCACGGCCGGGCCATCGGCAAGACCCGCGCCGGAGATGGACATCGCCGCAGCCAGCCCGAAAGCGCCGCTGAGGCACGAAAGACCCTTGACCTTCATGATTCCCTCCTCTTCCTGGTGCTTCTGCACCTTCCAACCGCGTACTGCGGCCGGACCCTTTTCCACCCTGAAATCTAGCACCGCTTCCGAAGGCGCCAAGCGACGACTGCAAAGTTCTTCGGATCTCGAGGCGTCACAAGCAATCCAAACGCCCCCGCTTCGCATCGACCGCCCCTCCAGCGTCCTGAGGGGGTCAAAAAGACGACCGGCCCGCCTCGCGGCGGACCGGCCCTAGTTCAACAGGGTTCGGAGTCGGATCTGTTTCAGCGGCGGCGACGGCGGGCCACCAGACCCGCGACACCCAGAAGGGCGACCGCACCGGGGCCCGGGACCGCGACGAAGGAGCCGGCCAGCGAGACGGAGTCGCCAGCGGTCAGCGAGAACTCGTAGCGGATGGCCATGGTCGAGTTGATCGCGCCGTAGGGCTGGCTCGGAATCGGGGTGCCGAAGCTGTCGGGACCGATCAGGGCACTGCCGAAAGGACCAGCGTTCACCGTGGCACCGGAGAGCAGGGTCGCGGCGACCGAGCCATCAGCCAGGGCGGTGTAGGCCCCACCGCCGAGGGCGGTGAAGGTCGCGCCGTTGCCGTTGCCGTCGGTCAGCGAGCCGCTGACCGAACCACCGATCAACGTGCTCGGCATCGCCATGCCGATCGGCAGCACGACCTCGACCGTCACGGCCTGGGTCAGGTTGCTGACGTTCGTGTAGACGAGGTTGGCAATGATGAACGGGTCGGGGTTGACCAGCATGTCCCAGCCGATCGAGTGACCGCTCTCTGCCACGTTGGCCTGGGCACTCCCGTAGAACCCAAAGGTCCCGTTCGGGTTGCCCCACGCCATCTGGGCGGTGGGGTCGTACTGGTAAAGCTGACCGTCGATGGTGACGTTGATCTGCACGTTGGGGATGACATTGGTGTCGGCCCCAGCGAACGAAACAACCCCCACCACCGCGAGAGCAGCAAAGGACCCGAAAATCTTCTTTCCAGCAGCCATGACCCTTCCTCCTCCAACAGCAACCGGGACGAATCCGCAGACGCTGTGGCCCTTTCCCTAGTGTTTTGCTCCCGGCGGACAATGCCCGCCGCCCTTTTTCCACCTCGGAAGGTATCACCGGATCACGGTCCAACAAGCGGAAAGTTCGGAATCTTTCGGGCGCCGCCGAGGGATTCGGGTTCCCTGCGGATCGGAACGTCCGCCGACCCCCTCCATTCGGCGGCGACCTCGCCAGACCGCATTGGCAAACTGGTGAACTTGGAGAGCCCGTCGGTGTCCCACGAGTCGAGGGTGGTCTCCACTTCGAATGGGCTCCGAGCGAGGCGAATCGCCTCCTTCAACGCCTTCACGTGGCCCATGGTCTTTCCGTACCAGGAAATCCGCTGCGACAGGCATCGCAAAGCCCTGTCGGATCCGAGGTAACGAACCGCAAGTTCCCAGTGGCGACGAATCACCCGCACCTTGTCTTGGACCGACGGCTCGGTCCATGTCACGCCTCGTAGATCCGCCCACGCATTGCGGAAGATCCAGGGGGCCCGAAGAGCACCTCGACCCACCATCACGCCACGGCAACCGCTCTGCCGCAGCAGTTCCCGAACGTCGGACGGCTCGACCACATCGCCGTTTCCGATCACCGGAATCGATCGAACCGCCGCGACCACCTCGCCGATCCGCTCCCATCGAGCCTGCCCCTTGAACCGCTGCTCGGTGGTGCGGGCGTGGACGGTCACCGCCGCGATTCCAGCCTCTTCGAGGTCGCGGGCGAGCTTCGGGGCCACGATCGACGACTCGTCCCACCCAAGCCGCATCTTCGCGGTGACTGGGACCCGGCCGACGCCATGCCGTTCGACCGCCCTGACGATCCGTTCGGCGATCTTGGTGGTTGCGCAAGGGTCTCGAAGAAGCAGCGAACCGCCGTTCTTCTTGGCGACCTTGTCGACCGGGCACCCCATGTTGATGTCGATCAGCCGAGCCCCGTGATCGATCGCCCAGCAGGCGGCCTCCGGAAGCGGGTCGTCGCCGTTGCCGTAGAGCTGCATCGCCAACGGCTGGTCGAGCCCATTGGTCGCGGCCAGCTCAAGGGCCGTCGGCGATCCGCGAAGCAGCGAGTGGGCGTTCAGCAGATCGGTGCTGGCCAGACCGACACCGCCCAGCTCTCGGCACAGGATTCGAAACGGCAGATCGCAGTGGCCCGCCATCGGGGCCAGCAGCAGGGGTGTCTCGAGTTCGAGAGATCCGATCCGAAGCACACGAGGGTCCGGGGGTGGAGATCCAAGATCGCCTCTCGATTCTGACGCCATCGGCACCCGGTTCAACCGCACGACCTCGAACCTTCGATCGATCGCCCAAACACCTGTTCGAGCAGCACGTCCCGAACCGTCGCCGATGGAATCGCTTCAGGCAGATGCCCGGGCAACGGGCCGAAGATCACGGGGCGATGCTCGGCCGGCACGTCGGTTCGGCCATGCGACCCGCCCACGATCGAGCCGTCGAGCGGCACGAGGTCCATGAGCACGCGCTGACCCAACGCTTTGCGGAGCAGTTTCGCCGCGACGGTCAGACGCGGGAATCGAAGCCCGGGATCGACGAACAACTCGCACGGATCGAAGCCGGTCTTGCGGAAGATCTCGACGCAACGCGCGAAGTCCGGCGCCTTCGCCGGCTCGAGCCAATGCCCCCACTCGAACCATCGATCCGCCGCCGCGATCGCCACCAGGTCGCCGCTTCGGGCATGCCCCAGCCCGGCCTCGGCGATCGCCTCGCCTTCGAGCACCGACTCCACCCCGTCGAGCGCCCGCAGCCTCGACGCGACCTCGCTCCGCAGACCGACGCCTCGCGGCGAGAGATAGACGTGAGCGATCTGGTGATCGACGACCGCGAACGCGTCGCTCGCGAAGAGATCGAGCGCTTCGCGTCCGCCCTCCTCGACCCGCACCTCGAGCCATCCGGCGCGACGCAGTTCACGGTTGATCGCCACGGGCGATCGAACGGGCACGATGCCGTACTCCGAGACGACGATCGGCATCACCCCCTCGGACTCGAGTCGCTCGATCAGATCGCCGGCGACCTCGTCGATCTCGGCCAACGTGCGATCGATCCGCGGATCCGCCGGCCCGAACCGCTGCAGGTCGTAGTCGAGGTGCGGCAGGTAGACCAGCGAGATCGTCGGCCGATGGAGACGCCAGACCTCCCAGGCCGCCTCCGCGATCCATCGGCTCGAAGCGATGCCCGCGCGCGGACCCCAGAAGTCGAACAGCGGGAACCGGCCGAGTTGCCCCTGCAGACGATCCCGCAGCTCCGTGGGCCGGGTCCAGCAGTCCGGGATCTTTCGGCCATCCGCGGCGTAGATCGGGCGAGGCGTCAACGAGACGTCGTGACTTCCTCCCATCGCGTACCAGAAGCACAGGTTGGCGCAGGTGACCGACGAATCGATCCGTCGCGCGGTCTCCCACACCTTCTCGCCCGAGACGAGCCGATTCGACTGCCGCCACATGAGGACTTCCCCGAGCGATCGGTCGAACCAGCCGTTCGCGACCGCGCCGTGCTCGCCAGGGGAGAGCCCCGTCAACATCGAGGACTGCACGCTGCAGGTGACCGCCGGAAGCGGCGGAACGAGTTCCCGAGGCCGACCGTGACGCGCGGCGAACGCCGAGAGCCTCGGCGTGCGATCGCCGAGCAGGCCTCGGGAGAGTCCCACGAGATCGATCAGCGCGACCGGTTGGATCGAGGCCGACGGCATCGCGGCATCATCGTCGAGATCGCCGACCACTCCGCATCGAGACGCGGTGGTCGAGCCGTGGGGCTCGATCGCGCGACCTCAGCGACGGGCCAGACGACGCATCGAGGCGACCCACCGCGCGTACTCGAGCACGGCTCGCCGCCGAGATGACGCCGACGGCCAGCGGGACGGATCAGAACCGAAGGCCGTCTCGCGACGCCACGACCAGTACGCGCCGCGCAGACGAAACCTCGTCGCCATCGCCATCGAGGCGAGGCTTGCGAGGCCTGCGATGTTCGCGAGCAGGCGACGCGTCGACGAGTCCGGAGCGGATCGCATCGGCCGAAGTCTACGACCTGCGTCGTGCGCGTTCGTCGCGAGGCCGCCGCCTCCGCGACGCGGAGGACTTGTGCGACGTCGGGGTTGTGCCCTACATTTCCGCCGACGCGACGACCTCGCTCATCCCCGGCCTCCTCCAAGGCGCCGATCGCAACTCCGACGCGATCGGCGCCTTCCCTTTTGAATCAGGTCGTTGAATCAGGTCGGGTTGGACCGGGCTGAACCGCCAGGGTGGATCGAACACCGACCTTGCAGGAGGTCCGAGGTCGAGCCGATCGCATGACGCGCCCGGCCTTCTCGGAGCGGCTTCATGCGGTCGATGGCTGCCCGCGATCGAACGGCTTCAACGAGACCCGCCTCGGCCATGCGTCGCAGCCGCCGCCTCATTCCGCTCGAGTCGCCTCGCGACGAAAGGCTCGCGACCAGACGCTCTCGAATCGCGCCCATCCCGCGTCGCCGATCCCGAGTCGGTCAGTGGATCGACGCCGGTCCCTGCCGCGGATCGGGGATCGCCGCATCGGAGAGCGCAATCGCCGGCCGAGGCGGCACCGCATCGCCTTCGCGGAGCGGGTTGAAGCGGCTGCCCACGATCGGGATCCGGCGGTTGGGGTTCGCCTGACGCGGCATGAACGGCAGCACCAGGTAGACCACGACGACGCAGCCGATCGAGCCGAGCCACATCCACTGCTCGAGGCCGAGATGGATGCTCACCGCCGTGACCAGCACGACGAGCAGCGAGAGCGGGATCATGCCTTCCCACGCGAGCCTCATGAGCTGGTCGAAGCGGAATCGCGGGATCGTCCAGCGGATCGCCATGGCGAAGGCGACCATCAGGAAGGTCTTGCCGAGCATGACGCCCCACTGAAGCAGCATCAGCCCGAGGCCGCCCTCGACCGGGAGGTCCCAGCCCCACGGCAGCGGATTCACGCTGAAGCCGCCGAGGAAGAGCATCGAGAAGAACGCCGCCCCCGTGATCATGTGGAAGTACTCCGCGAGGAAGAACATCGCGAAGCGCATCGAGGAGTACTCGGTGTGGTAGCCGCCGACCAGTTCGCTCTCGGCCTCCGCGAGGTCGAAGGGCGTGCGGTTCGATTCGGCGAGCATGCAGGTGTAGAAGAGGATCGCGGCGATCGGCTGCTGCAGGATGAACCAGCCGCTCTCCCGCTGCGCGTCCAGGATCCCGTACGGCGTCACGCTGCCGGCCATCAGGATCACCACCAGCAGCGACAGGCCCATCGGGATCTCGTAGGAGATCATCTGGGCGCTCGCCCGCAGTCCGCCGAGGAAGCTGAACTTGCTGTTGCTCGCCCAACCGCCGAGCGCCACGCCGTAGACGCCCAGCGATGCCGTCGCGAGCAGGAAGACGACGCCGACGTTGATGTCCGCGCCGATCAGGCTCACCTTCCAGTCGGCGCCTCCCATCAGTTCGCCGAGGCCGAAGGGCAGCGTCGAGAGGTCGAGGGTTCCCGCCCACGGGATCACCACGAACCCGAGCATCGCCGGAAGCATGATGAATGCCGGCGCCAGCGTGAAGAGGACCTTGTCGACGCCGCGGGGGGCGTACTCCTCCTTCAGGATGAACTTGAGGCCGTCCGCGATCGGCTGCAGCAGTCCCTTCGGTCCCACGCGATTGGGGCCGACGCGGTCCTGCATCCAGGCGGAGAGCTTCCGCTCGAGCAGGATCGCGTAGGCGCATCCGAGCAGGATGACGTGCAGCATCACGAGGATCACAAGGACCCCCGCGGCCGCCTGGACGAGCGCGGGCGTCTCGCCGGCTGCGGCAAGAAGAGAAGTCGTGGCGTTCATGGGGTCGGGATCTTACCCCCGGACTCGACGCGTTCCGGAGGCGGATCCGGCGCGAGCCGGAGCGTTCAGCCGCATCCGACTTCGGCGTTCGCGGCCGCCCGAGCCAGGTGCGGGAAGTAGTCCTGGATCGCCGCGACGTCCCACTGGCCGCCCTGCAGCGCCTTGATCGCGAGGACGGCGGCGCGGGCACCACTGACGGTCGTGATCATCGGAACGCCGGCGGTCACCGCCATGGCCCGGATGCGGCCCTCGTCGGTGTGGGCCCCCTTGCGGGTCGGGGTGTTCACGATCAGTTGGATCTCGCCGTTGGCGATGAGGTCGAGGATGTTGGGGCGACGCCCCTCGGAGATCTTGGGCAGTTCCCGGGTTTCGACGCCGGCCTCGAGCAGATGCCGGTGCGTGCCGCCGGTCGAGAACACCTCGAAACCGATCGACCGAAGGTTTCGGGCCACTTCGACCGCGGCCTGCTTGTCGGAATCGCGCACCGAGAGGAACACCGCGCCGCCGGTCGGGAGCGGGACGCCCGCGGCCATCTGCGCCTTCGCGAAGGCGATCGGCAGCGAGCGGTCCGCGCCCATCACCTCGCCGGTCGACCGCATCTCGGGCCCCAGCACGACGTCGACTCCCGGAAAGCGGCTGAAGGGGAAGACCGATTCCTTGACCGACCAGAAGCCGGTGTCGGGCAACTCCTTCGCCCCGAGCGAGGTGAGCGACCGGCCCATCATCACCTCGGCGGCGATGCGGGCCCACGGGAGACCCTTCGCCTTGCTGACGAACGGCACGGTCCGCGAGGCGCGAGGGTTCACCTCGAGCAGGTAGACCACGCCGTCCTTGACCGCCATCTGCACGTTCATCAGCCCACGCACGCGAAGCCGCTCGGCGAGCAGGCGAGCCTGCCCGCGGATCCGCTCGACGATCGGCTTGGGCAGCGAGTACGGCGGCACCGTGCTCGTCGAGTCGCCGGAGTGGATGCCGGCCTCCTCGATGTGCTCGAGGACGCCGCACACGAGCGCCTTGGGCGGATCGGGATCGCAGGAGATCTGCAAGGACGCCGAGGAGGGATGCGGCGCGAAGTCGGCGACGACGTCGACGTCCACCTCGACCGCCTCGGAGAGGAACCGGTCGATCAGGATCGGGCTGTCGGTGCGCTCGCTCGCGCCGGTCGCCTCGCGCATGTAGCGCCGCAGGCTCGCCTCGTCGAAGCAGGTCTCCATGCCGCGCCCGCCGAGCACGTAGCTCGGCCGCACGAGCACCGGATAGCCGATCGACGTCGCGACTTCGACCGCCTCCTCGATCGAGTGGGCGATGCCCGACTCGGGCTGCACGAGGCCGAGTTCGTCGACGAGGGCCTTGAACCGGTCGCGATCCTCCGCGAGGTCGATCGCCTCGAGTCCCGTGCCGATCAGCGGTACGCCCGCCTCGACGAGTCCGTGCGCCAGGTTGAGCGGCGTCTGCCCGCCGAACTGCACGATCACGCCCGCGACGGCGCCGGAACGGTCGGGCACATCGATGCCGCCGCCGTTGAGACGCTCGACGATGTTGAGGACGTCCTCGAGGGTGAGCGGCTCGAAGAAGAGCAGGTCCGAGGTGTCGAAGTCCGTGCTGACCGTCTCGGGGTTCGAGTTGATCATCACGCTCTCGAATCCGATCCGCTCGCAGGCGAAGGACGCCTGGCAGCAGCAGTAGTCGAACTCGATCCCCTGCCCGATCCGGTTCGGACCGCCGCCGAGGATCACGATCTTCGGGCGATCGGTGACGCGGATCTCGTCCTCCGCCCGCGGCTGCCCCGCGGACGCGAACTCGTAGGTCGAGTAGTAGTACGGCGTCGCCGCCTCGAACTCGGCCGCGCAGGTGTCGACGAGCTTGTAGACCGGTTCGATGCCGAGCTGCTTGCGCCGGCGCCGGACCGCGAGGATCGTCTCGGGGCGGATGTCGCCGAGGTAGACGTTCGCAAGCTGCGGATCGCTGTAGCCGAGCCGCTTGGCCTCGGCGAAGGTCTCCGCGGGCAGCGCGTCGAGCGAGTCGAAGCGGCAGAGCTCGTCCTCGAACTCGCAGAGCTGCGCGATCTGGTCAAGGAACCACGGGTCGTAGCCGGTGAGCTGGTGGACCCGCTCGATCGACCAGCCCATCTTGAGGGCGTACCGCACGTAGTAGAGACGTCCCTGGCTCGGAACCGAGAGCTTGCGGACCAGCTTCTCCTCGGGAACCGGCCACTCGAGCGGCCCGCCGTCTGCGGCGGTGCGGCCCTGGCAAAGGTCCGCCACCTTCGCATCGCCGATCGAGAGCCCCGCCTCGCGGGCGATGCGGCGCACGGCAAGCCAGCGATCGTTCTTGTCGAGGCCGAGCCCGAACCGCTTGACCTCCATCGAGCGGATCGCCTTCTGGAGCGCCTCCTTGAAGGTCCGGCCGATGCTCATCGCTTCGCCGACCGACTTCATCTGCGTCGTGAGGGTCTCGTCGGCCTCCGGGAACTTCTCGAAGGTCCAGCGAGGCATCTTCACGACCACGTAGTCGATCGACGGCTCGAAGCACGCCGAGGTCGATCCGGTGATGTCGTTGCGGAGTTCGTCGAGCGTGTAGCCGATCGCGAGCTTCGCGGCGATGCGGGCGATCGGGAATCCCGTCGCCTTGCTCGCGAGCGCCGAACTGCGACTCACCCGCGGGTTCATCTCGACGACGACCATCTCGCCGGTCTTGGGATCGACGCCGAACTGGACGTTCGAGCCGCCGGTGTCGACGCCGACCGCCCGCATGATGGCGATCGCCGCGTCCCGCATCCGCTGATACTCCTTGTCGGAGAGCGTCTGGATCGGGGCGATGGTGATCGAGTCGCCGGTGTGCACGCCCATGGCGTCGAGGTTCTCGATGCCGCAGACGATCACGCAGTTGTCGTGGCGGTCGCGGACGACCTCGAGCTCGTATTCCTTCCAGCCGAGCACCGACTGGTCGATGAGGACCTGGCCGATCATCGAGGCCTTGAGACCGCGGCGAGTGATCTCCTCGAACTCCTCGAGGTTGTAGGCGATCCCGCCGCCCATGCCCCCGAGGGTGTAGGCCGGACGGATGATCGCCGGCAGCCCGATCTCGGCGAGGAACGCGCGAGCCTCGTCCATCGTGTTGACGGTGCGGGCCCGCGGCTGACGAAGCCCGAGGCCCTCGACGAGCGTCCGGAACGCCTCGCGGTCCTCGGCCCGACGGATGACCTCGCGGTCCGCGCCGATCATCTCGACGCCCATCGCCTCGAGGGTGCCGTCGTCGTGCAGGGCGCACGCGCAGTTGAGGGCGGTCTGCCCGCCGAGGGTGGGGAGCAGCGCATCGACCGGCGTGCCGAGATCCCGCTCACGCTCGAGGATCTTCCGAACCGCCTCCGGCGTGATCGGCTCGATGTAGGTCCGATCCGAGAAGTCCGGATCGGTCATGATCGTGGCAGGGTTCGAGTTCACCAGGACGACGCGGTAGCCCTCCTCGCGAAGCGCCTTGCACGCCTGGGTGCCCGAATAGTCGAACTCGCAGCCCTGTCCGATGACGATCGGGCCCGATCCGATGATGAGGATGGTGTTGAGGTCTTCTCGGCGCGGCATGCCGTTCCGCCTGTTTGGCGCAAAGTCGCGAGAATCTAGCGGAACCGCTTCGCCTGCGGAAGCACCGATCCGACATCCGACCGAGGAATCCGCGGTTGACCGGCTCTCCGATCCCCATCCAGTTCGCACTCGCCGCGACGCCGCCGCTCGGACCGACGCTCGCGTGGGCCGCGGCGGCGACGCTCGGCGTGCTCGCGGCGATCGCCGCGATCGGGCGCCGACGCGACGCCTACGACGGCGACCTCCTCCTCGCGATCGAGTGCCTCGTCGCGCGTGCCTATCTCGCCTTGGTCCATCGAGTCCGTTTCGAGGGCTTCGACGCGATCCCGGAACTGCCGCGACTCGCCCTGCCGGGCGGCGGCCCGCTCATCGTCGCGGCGAACCACACCTCGGGCCTCGACCCGATGCTCCTGCAGATGCCGCTCCGGCGACGGATCCGCTGGATGATGTGGACGGGGCAGATGGGCCGAGGGCTCGGATGGCTGTGGCGGCACCTTGCGGTGCTGCCGGTCGCGCAGGACGGCCGCGACCTCGCCACCGTCCGCGACTCGCTTCGGGCGCTTCAGCGCGGCGACGTGCTCGGGGTCTTCCCCGAGGGCGGCATCGAGCGCCCGCCGGGGGAACTCCTTCCTTTCCAGCCCGGGCTCGGCGTGCTCGCAGCGCGATCGGCGGCCCCGGTCCTGCTCTGCTTCATCGAGGGAACGCCCGCGCCGAGGGTCTTCGGTTCCTTCTTGTTGCCAAGCCGCACCCGCGTCCGCGCGGTCGCGCTGATCCGTGCCCACGCGGGCGAGACGCCCGCCGCCCTCCTCGCGCGGATGCAGAAAGCGATGCTCGACTCGAGCGGCTGGCCGCTTCGGACTACTTCCCCCGGAACCGAAGCGCCGCGGTGACGGTCGCCTCGACCGACTCCGGCGGCGGATCCACCGCGACGGCCCGATCGACGAGGTCCCGCGCCGTGGGTCGCGGCTCGCCAAGCTGGACGAGCACTTCGATCGCGTCGAGGGCCATCTGCCGGTTCGGATCCGCCGCGGCTCCCGGACGCGGCTTCGACGCGCCGACCTCGGCGAGATAGACGTCGACCGACTCGGCGAGCTCGGCCACGATCGTCTGGGCGGTCTTCCGCCCGATCTCCGGCAGCGAAGAGAGCAGCCCGACGTCGCTGGTCGCGATCGCCTCGGCGATCCGCGGAAAGGGAATCGCAAGCGCCCGCAGCGCCTTGCGGGGCCCGAATCCCCGCACCGTCGTGAACAGTTCGAAGAAGGAACGGTCCGACACGGAGGCGAACCCGAAGAGCCGCGGCCGGTAGCTCGCCCCCTGCGAGACGCCCTCGAGCGTGTGGATCGTGTGAAGCGTGACGCGCTCTCCGAGCGAGCCCTCGAGCTTCGGAACCTCCGCCGCCGGGACCATCACCTCGTAGGCGAGTTCGCCGCACGCGACGACCGCCACTCCGTCGGCCACCGATTCGAGCACGCCCGAGAGACGGGTGATCATGGGCGCGAGTCTAGGGTCTCGGCGACCGATCACCGATCGCCCGTGAATCGGCTCGGCCTCTGACCGGCGAGGCGGGGCCTCGGACTGCTGTCCCGCCCCGGCGCGGAGCAGGCCGACGTCCGACCCGACTCCGATCCCCATCGAGGGATCGCGCGACCGCGACGCCTCCGCTACCTTCTTTATCCATGCGACACGGCATGGTGATGGCGGGCGGTTCGGGTACTCGTCTCTGGCCCTTGAGTCGTCGGGATCGGCCCAAGCAACTGCTGCCGCTTCTTCCCGGCGGACGAAGCCTGCTCGCGGCGGCGATCGATCGGCTCGACGGCGTGATCGATCCCTCGAACCGGATGATCTGCACTGCCGAGCGCTTCCGGCCCGCCATCCTTCGCGAGATGCCGGCGCTTCCCGAGGCGGCGATCCTCGGCGAACCCACGGGCCGCGACACCGTCAACGCGGTCGGACTGACCGCGGCGATCCTCGAGGCGCGCGATCCCGACGCGGTCTTCGCGGTGCTGACGGCGGACCACCTCATCGAGCCGCAGGCGGAGTTCGCGCGAGCGCTCGATCTGGGCTTCCGACTCGCCGAGGCCGACCCGCATCGCTTCGTGACCTTCTCGATCCGCCCGGACTTCGCGGCGACCGGCTACGGCTGGGTCGAGCGCGGCGCCGAGGTCGAGGGATTCGACGGCGCCTACCTTGCCGCCGCCTTCGTCGAGAAGCCCGAGAAGCCCCGCGCCGAGGCGTTCCTCGCGAGCGGCCGCTGGAACTGGAACAGCGGGATGTTCGTCTTCGCCGCCAAGGGCTTCATGAAGGCCCTCGAGAAGTTCCTGCCCGCGAACGCCGAGGCGCTGCGCACGATCGCCGCCGCCTGGGAGACCCCCGAGCGAGGCGAGCTGCTCGGTTCGCTTTATCCGGCGCTCACGAAGATCAGCGTCGACCACGGCGTGATGGAGCCGGCGTCGGCCTCGGACGCCTTTTCGATCGCGACCGTCCCGATGGCGGTCAAGTGGCTCGACGTCGGCAGCTGGCCGAGCCTTGCCAAGACGATCGAGCCGGACGCCTCGGGCAATCGCGTGATGGGCCGGCTCTTCGCGGTCGAGAGCCGCGGCGTGCTCTCGGTCTCGAGCGATCCGGAGCATCTCGTGTGCGTGCTCGGCTGCGAGGACCTCGTCGTCGTGCACACCGCCGATGCGACGCTCGTCTGCCCGATCGAGCTTGCGGAGCAGGTCAAGTTCATCGCCGAACGGGTCCCGGCGCCGCTGCGGTGAACGCATCGCGTTCGAGGCGATATCTCGCGATCGACCTCGGCGGGAAGCGAACCGGGCTCGCGGTCGGCGACGACGTCACCCGCATCGCGACGCCGGTCGACGTCCTCGAGATCCCGCCGGGCCCGAGGCTCATCGAGGCGATCCGCCGGGCGATCGCCGAACAGGGGCCCGATGCGATCGTGATCGGCCTGCCCCTCAACATGGACGGCAGCGAGGGCGAGGCGGCGAAGTCGGTCCGCGCATTCGGCGCGATGCTCGCCGAGGCGACCTCGCTTCCGATCGAGTTCCACGACGAGCGCCTCACCAGCCGCGCGGCCGAACTCGATCTCGCGGGCCTCTACACCCGAAAGGGCAAGAAGCGCCGACTCGACGCGGTGGCCGCGGCACGCATCCTCAGCGGCTACCTCGCGCGCGAATCGCCCTGAGCGCCGGATCGCTCTCCCCTTCTCCTCCTC
>CAZTMB010000045.1:0-6139 GCA_964614695.1 uncultured Isosphaeraceae bacterium
TGGTCTTCATCGGGACCGACTTCGATCGCGAGGCGCTGCTCGCAAGCCTGCGGTCGTGCGAGGCGGTCTCCTGAGGGGCCGCGAGCGACGAGTCCCGGCGGGACCCGCACTCGATCCACGAGCCGATGCCGCGGCGGCATGACGCAGAAGGGGACCGCAGTGCGACCCGATGGTCTGGGTCGATTCCGGTGCCCGCCCCGCGCGGGCGTGCCGAATCGAGCCGGCCAGGAACGGCCCGGACTGGCTCCGCGCTCGGACCTCTCAGCGGCACGCGGCTGGATCGCCATCGGGGTGCGATGACCGGGAACGATCTCGATCGGCGCAACACGATGCGGCGGGACGATCCGTTTCTCCGATCAAGATCATGCACCATGCCGTCGATTCCACCGTCATTCGAGCCGCACCACGCGATGGATGGCGAGCGGTTTCCACGCCGCATCGGCCTGCTCGATCAGGGAGATCGCCGCTGGTTCGCGGGCGTCAACTACCTCCACACCCTCGCGCGGTCGCTCGACCTGCTCGCGGACGGTCCGAGTTGGACGCTGCTGCATCGCCCAGGGGAGACCGCCTCCACGCACGCTGCGTTCCTTGCGGGGCTCGATCCGAAGCGCACCCGCGGACGAGGCGTCTGCTTCGACGCCTGGGGCACGCCGACGCTACGGGGCGTGCTCGGTGCCCTACGGCGAGGGCGGATCGTCCGTGGGCTTTCGGGCGTGGTGAGGAGCCGTCGGATCGACGCGCTCTACCCGATGCAGTTCGCGCCCGCCTGGAATCTCCCGGTGCCGTGGGCCGGTTGGATCACGGACTTCCAGCATCGCGTGCTGCGGCAGCACTTCAGCGACGCCCAGCGGGCCGAACGAGATCGCCGATTCATCGATCTGCTCGAGCGTGCCCCAGTCACCGTCGTGAGCAGCGAGGCGTCCAGGCGCGACGGGATCGCCGCCTACGGCAGCATCGCCGAGCGTCTCGAGGTGCTGCCGTTCGCCTCGCTGAACGATGGGCTGTGGAGCGGCGACGATCCAAGGGCGATCGCGCGTTCGCTCGCTGTTCCGGAGCGCTTCCTGCTCTTCCCGTCGCAGGCCTGGCCGCACAAGGGGCACCGCACGCTCGCCCAGGCACTCTCACAGGTACCGGGTGTTCATCTCGTGACCACGGGGTTTCGGCCGGACGATCCGACGCTTGGCGCGCAGGCACGCGAGGCGTTCGAGTCGACCGGCGTCTCGAGCCGCGTCTCGATGCTCGGGCTGGTGCCGCGACGCGAGCTCGCGGCGCTCATCCGATGCGCCGTCGCCGTCGTGCAGCCATCGACCTTCGAGGGATGGAGCTACCTCGTCGAGGACGCGATCGCGGCGGGTCGCCCGATCGTCCTCAGCGATCTTCCCGTGCACCGCGAGCAGCGTCCCGAAGCTTGCATCCCCGTCGCGTGGTTCGAGTCGGAGTCGGTGGATGCGCTCGCCGAGGCGATCAGGCGCGCGTGGGAGACGTGGGCGGCGGGCCCCGATCCGGCGTCTGAGTGGTCGGGACGGATGGCCGCCGAGACGCGCGGCCGGCAGTGCGGCGAATCTCTCGTGCGCATCCTCGAGCTGGCCGTGGCGAGGTTCGCGGCGGTTCGCGCGACCCATGACAACGTCGCGCACACTCGCGGCGAATCGGATCAGCGAAGCCGATCGCTTCGAGACGGCGGTTCCGTCCCAGGTCCGCCTTCGAAGGATCCTGCGCCGTGATCGAGCCAGGGTCGCTCTCGGTGGTGAGCACCGTCCGAGATGCGTCGGCGTTCGTGGATCGTCTCGTCGATGCGGTGCCGCCATCGCTTCGAGATCGTGTTCGACATGTGATTGCCGATGGCGGCTCGACGGACGGCACCTGCGCGCGTCTTCGCGCCGCCGCCCAAAGCCGAGCGCACCTGGTCATCCTCGACCCGATCCGCGTTTCGATCGCAGAGGGGCTGAATCGCGCGATCGAGGCGGCCGACTCGAGCCACGTCGTGATCCTCAACGCCGACGACGGCTTCGAGCCCGGCGGGCTCGAACTGCTGCTTCGTGTGGTGCAGTCGGCGTCGCCGCCGGCGCTCGTGATCGGAGGGTTGCGCGTGCTTGACGATCGGGGCGAGACCTTTCGCATCCGCACGGTGCGGCGCATGTCCGTGCGCGACATCCTGCTCGACCGCGACTTTCCTTGGAATCCGTCCTGCCTCGCCTATGCGAGGTCGCTGCATCGCCGCGCAGGCCGCTACGACGAGCGCGAGCCGCTCTTCGATCTCGCGTTCTATCTTCGACTCGCCCGGGTGACGCGACCGGTGCTGATCGACGAGATCGTCGGACGCTTCAACATGCAGCGGGAGAGCCTGACGGTGCGCCGCATCGCGTCTGGTGAACTCGAGGGCATGATCATCGATCTCTTCGAGCGCTTCGAGGCGGAGCTGCCGGTGCCGACCCGACTCTCCATCTCGCTTCGCCGAAGCCTCCGCGGGCTGCGGCGCCTTCTGCGCGGGCGGTCCGCCTCCGGCTGACGCGCGTCAAGCTCGCTCGGCCTCGAGGATCGTCGCCGGCTCCCACGGGCCATGGCCGCTTCGGCTGCGGTCGAAGTCGAACCGTTCCCAGCCCTCGATGTCGGACGTGTCCCATGACGCGCGACGGACCTTCGTGAAGCCGGCGGCTCGCAGCAGGTCGCCGGCCGACTCGGGGTCCCACATCCACTCGTGGGTCTCGAAGGTCTCGCGAGGATCGACGGTGCGACGCGCCTCGAGTTCGGCGGCGGTGCGTCGAGGGTTCGCGAGGCACCTCAGCAGGCGCCGCGGCGACCGCAGCACCCCGATCCATTGCCGCAGCGCGTTCGGGGGCGGTCGGTCGATCGCCGGCGTGCCGGCGAAGATCTCGAAGACGTCGCCGAACCGAAGTGCGAGGTCGCCGCGTTCGAAGCGGCCCTCGAGCATCAGCTCCCGCATGCGGCCGCCCGACCTCCGTCGGACCATCGGATCGAAGAGTTCGGCGTTCCGCCATTCGTGGCGGATGAGGTTCAACTCGCTCGGATCGGCGATCGCCGCCTCGTAGGCCGCGAGGTACGCGCGAGCGATCTCCTCGAGGTCTGGGAAGCAGAGGCGAAGTACCGCCCCGGGCGCGAGCACTCGGGCAAGTTCGCGGGTGAACCGTTTGGCGTCGTCGGGATCAAGGTGCTCGATGATGCGTTGCGCACAGGCGGCATGAAACACGCCATCCGCGAAGGGAAGCGGACGGCGGAGGTCGAGATGGCGGACGCCCGCGGGTGCCGTCGGCCAGTGCGAGAAGCGCACGCAGGTCCATTCCCGAAGCCGCTCCGCACGTTCGGCGAAGTACGGATCGCCGCAGCGCCAGAGATGCAGACGCCGGAGTCCGTCTCGGCCGACGACCGGAGCGATCATGGTCATGGCCGGCGCCCCTCCGCGATCGTGGATCGTTCGATGTCCGCTGCGGTATCCGGGCAACGATCGAGATCGTTCCAGCCGGGAAGACGCGACGCTCCGGCATCGGTGGATGCCGTCACCTCCTCGAAGCCGGCCGCCCTCAGCTCGCGCGTCAAGGACACCTCGTCCCAGTTGGTGATCTCCAGTTCGCGAGTCTCTCGGCAATCTCGTTGCCACCACGGCATCGGACGCCGGACCGCAAGGCGGCGTCGGATCGCCGCGATCGCCCTGCGAAGCGTCGAGCGGAGATCGGATCTTGTCCGGTTCGAGTTGCTCGTCGTGCCTCGGGCGATGTCGAGGAGCCACGGTCCGGTCAGACCGTGGGTCCGCATCGCGAACTCGCGATCGACTTCGGTGGCGCGAAGCAGGTCGAGCATTCGACCGCCACTTCGCCGGCGGACCCGCTGGTCGAGCAGGAGCGTTCGCGTGAACACGAGCCGGGCGAGAATTCGCGGATCGTCGGGTCGACGCCTTGCCTCATCCAGGCACTCCAGATACGCCCGGACATGGTTGATGAAGTCCGGCGTCGAGACCCGCAGCCATCCGCCCGGTCGCAGCATTCGGCGACACTCGGAAAGGAACCGACGCCCCTCGTGCAGATCGAGGTGCTCGAGCACGTGGTACCCGTAGATCGCGTCGAAGGATCCAGACGCGAACGGGAGATCGGCGAGCAGGTCGACGCGCTCGGCCTCGGCGTCGATCGGGACGAAATCCGGTCGCCACTGCATGAGGCGCACCGAGGCAAGCCGCGTTCGGTTGAGGCCGAGCCAGACACCGCCATCCCGGTAGACGACGAGAGTCGATGGCGCCGACGGCATCGGTTGGAGATCGGTCAGGCCGAGATGGTTTCGTGAGTGGGCCCTGGCGAAGCGCTCGGTCGGATCGCCCCAGCCTCCTGTGCCGTCCGCCGCTTCTCACCCGCCGCGCATCGCCCGCTCGATCTCGGCGACGGTCTTCGGAATCGACGCGGTCAGGTTGCGCGGGCCCTTGCTCGTCACCTCGATGTCGTCCTCGATGCGGATGCCGATCCGTTCCTCGGGGATGTAGATCCCCGGCTCGACGGTCACGACCGCGCCGATCTTCATCGCCTCGTCGGGATTCGCGTCGTGCACCTGCAGCCCGAGGTGATGCCCCGCGCCGTGGATGAAGTACTCGCCGTATCCCGCGTCGACGATCACCTTGCGCGCCGCCGCGTCCATGTCGGAGAGGCGCTTGCCCGGCACGCACGCCTTGATGCCCGCATCGAGGGCCTTGAGCACGATCTCGTAGAGCTCGCGCTGCCGCTTCGTGAAGACGCCGTCCGCCGGATAGGTGCGGGTCACGTCCGAGGCGTAGCCGCCCATCTCGGCGCCCGAGTCGATCAGCACGAGATCGCCCGCGGCGATCGTCGTGTTGTTGGCGTGGTAGTGGAGCACCGCCGCGTTGAGCCCCGTGCCCACGATCGGGCGGTACGCATGGCGGCGGCTGCCGGCGGCGCGATAGCCCCGATCGAGCGCCGCCTCGATCTCGAACTCGTTCGCGCCTGGACGGATCGTGCGGAGCGCCTCGAGGAAGCCGGCCTTCGTCGCCTCGCCGGCGCGGCGGATGAGTTCGACTTCCGCAGCGCTCTTCGCCGCGCGAAGCTTCGGGATCAGCTCCATCTGCTCGGAGATCTCGAGGCCGGGAATCCGCTCGGCGACCTGGCGGAAGAGCGCGAGGTCCGGCGAGAGCGGCGCGTCGTAGTGGGCAGGGGGATGCAGGCACGCCAAGCGACGTGAACGCAGCGCCGCGGCGTTGAGGGTCCGCGCGAGGAATCGCAGCCGCTGGATCGAGCCGATCCCGTAGCGCGACTTGAGCGGGCCGCCGATCGATTCGCGCAGGCCGTCCCAGCGCTCGAGCTCCGGATCGAGCGGGCGCAGGAAGAGGATCGCCCGGCTCGCGGCGACCGGGTTCGTCGGATCAAGCAGGAGCACCGCGCCCGGCTCGTCGTCGACGCCGGTCAGGTACTCGAAGTGCGCGTGCGGGCGGAAGGGATTCTCCCCGACCGCGTCTCCGGCGAAGACGACGCCGACCGCCTTGCCGAGTCCGGCGAGGACCTTCTCGCGGCGCTTCGCGAACTCTGAAAGCGGAATCGAGGGAAGGGCGCCGTCAGCGGCGGCTGCGGCGGACGTGCGAGGCGATGCGTTCTTCTTCGAGGTGGTTCGAGCCATCGGAGGATTGGAACTGCCGCGGGTGGGAGCGTCAAAGAGGTCGGTGGCCGACGAGACCAAGGGGCCCGTCGCGCGGCATCTCCTCGAGTTGAGAGGGCCCTCCGGACCCGGAGAGCATGTTCGCGCCGAGTCGCCACTCTCCCGCGAGCGAAGCGAGGCGGGGGAGTCGACGATCGAGCGGAAGCGAGATCGTCGGTGGGGGTCGTTGGCACCAAGGAGCCCGTCGCGGGACGTCCACACCAGTTGAGAGAGCCGTTCGAGATCGGAAGGCTCTGCCGGCAGGTCTCAACGCTTCCGGTCGTTTCTCTTGGTGTCCACGATCCGCACCCGCTTCGCGACATGCGGGAGAGGGTCTTCCGCGGCGCGACGGTCGTCCTCCGAGGTTGCCGGCGGTCTCGCCGGCGCACCCCCGCACCCGCCGCGCGGTAGTCTCCGCCGCACTCTCTGGCGCCTCCTTGCACCCATGAACCTCGGCATTCTTCGAGAAACCGTTCCGGCAGAGCGTCGAGTC
>CAZTMB010000045.1:6239-22142 GCA_964614695.1 uncultured Isosphaeraceae bacterium
TGCACCCATGAACCTCGGCATTCTTCGAGAAACCGTTCCGGCAGAGCGTCGAGTCGCGGCCGTGCCGGCGACGGTGCCGCTGCTTGCGAAAGCTGGGTTCGCGGTCTCGATCGAACGCGGCGCAGGCACCTCGGCCGGCTTCGCAGACGACGCGTACGCCGCCGCCGGCGCGACCGTCGCCGATCGAGCCGCGATCCTCGCCTCGGCCGAGGCGATCCTGGCGGTGCGCCTTCCAAGCGATCCGGCGGCGCCCGAGGCGGAACTCGCCGCGGTCGCCCGGACCGGCCGAACGCTCTTCGGGCTTGCGGATCCGCTCTCGGGAAGCCCACGCCTCGCCGCGCTTGCGGCGACCGGCGCAACCGCCTTCGCGATCGAACTGCTTCCACGCATCACCCGCGCGCAGTCGATGGATGTCCTCAGTTCGCAGGCGACGATCGCCGGCTACAAGGCGGTGCTCCTCGCCGCGGCGCAGCTCGATCGCATGATGCCGATGCTCATGACCGCCGCCGGCACGCTCGCCGCGACGAGGGTGCTTGTGCTCGGCGCGGGCGTCGCGGGCTTGCAGGCACTCGCGACCGCGAAGCGGCTCGGGGCCGTCACGAGCGGCTACGACATCCGCGCCGCCGCCGCAGAGCAGGTCCGGTCGGTCGGGGCGAAGTTCGTCGACCTCGGACTCGAAGGCTCGGGCGAAGGCTCGGGCGGCTACGCGAAGGCGATGGACGAGTCCTTCTATAGGGAGCAGCGGGCGCGTCTCGGCGCGGTCGCCGCGGAGCACGAGGTGGTGATCACGACCGCGGCGGTGCCGGGCCGGCCGGCGCCGAAGTTGCTGACCGCCGAGGCGGTCCGCGCGATGCCTCTTGGTTCGATCGTCGTCGACCTCGCCGCCGAGCGTGGCGGCAACTGCGAACTCACCCGGTCCGGCGAGACCGTCGAGGTCGATGGGCGTCGCGTCATCGGTCCCATCGATCTCGCGTCGACCGTGCCCCATCACGCGAGCCTCATGTACGCGCGGAACCTCGCGGCGTTCCTGGCGCTCTTCGCGAAGGTCGGGGCGCCGGCGCTCGTAGGCGGCGATGCCGATCCTGCGGCCGACGAGATCCTCCGCGACACGCTGCTCTGTCGCGACGGCGCGCTCGCGAACCCGAGGGTGCGCGAACGTCTCGGCGGCTCGCCCGCCGCGATCGTCGAGGCGGCGCCGAATCCATCGAAGGGAGTCCCCGCGTGATGGCCATGCTGCTTGCCGACGCGTCCGAGACGGCCGCCGCGGTGTCGGCCGCGTCGCACGCGCCCGACGGCGCGACGCTGGCGCTTCTCGCCACCGTCTTCGTGCTCGCGCTCTTCGTCGGCGTCGAGATCATCACCAAGGTCCCGCCGACGCTGCACACGCCGCTCATGTCCGGATCGAACGCGATCTCGGGCATCACGCTCGTCGGGGCGCTCGCGGCCGCGGGGGCGGGCGAAGGTGCGCTCGCGACGTGGCTCGGCTTCGCGGCGGTCGTTCTCGCGACGGTGAACGTCGTCGGCGGATTCCTCGTCACGCACCGCATGCTGCGGATGTTCCGCAGCAGGAAGGCCTGAGCCCGTGGGCGAGACGCCGGTCCAGATCCTCCTCTACCTCGTCGCGGCGATCCTCTTCATCTTGGGGATCCGCGGGCTCACGCATCCGCGCACCGCGGTGCGCGGCAACATGCTCGGGGCCCTCGGCATGCTGCTTGCCGTGGTCGCGACGCTCCTCTTCGAGGGCGTGCTGCGCTGGGAGTGGATCGTCGCGGGGCTCGCGATCGGCTCGATCGGAGGCGCGATCCTCGCCGTGCGCGTGCCGATGACCGCGATGCCCGAGATGGTGGCGGCGCTCAACGGCTTCGGCGGCGGAGCGTCGTTTCTCGTCGCGGGCGCGTTCCTGCACCAGTCAGAAGGCCCGGTCGCGATGGTGGCGAGCGCGGCATCGGGCCTGATCGGCGCAGCGACCCTCTCGGGAAGCGCGGTCGCCTTCGTCAAGTTGCGCGAGGCGAAGTGGATCGATCGCCTGACGCTGCCGGCGCATCAGCTTGCAAGCGGCGTGCTGGCTGCGGCGGCGATCGCCTGCGGCGGCTGGCTCGTCGCGGGCGGCGGCGATCCTGCGTACTGGCTGCTCGTCGCGGCAGGTCTCGTGCTCGGCGTCATGCTCACGACCCCGATCGGCGGCGCGGACATGCCGGTGGTCATCTCGCTTCTCAACAGCTACTCGGGCGTCGCGGCGGCGGCGACGGGATTCGTCCTCGGCAACACGCTCCTCATCGTGGCGGGCAGCCTCGTCGGCGCGAGCGGCCTGATCCTCACCCGGATCATGTGCGTGGCGATGAATCGATCGCTTGCGAACGTGCTCTTCGGGAAGATGGCTCCTGCGGGAAGCGGCGGCGATGCCGACGCGGTCTACGCGGGCAGGGTGAAGGCGACCTCGCCCGAAGAGGTCGCGATGCTCCTCGAAGGCGCGCAGAAGGTCCTCGTCGTGCCGGGCTACGGGCTCGCGGTCGCGCAGGCGCAGCACGTGGTGCGGGATCTCGCGAACGAGCTCGAGTCGCGGGGGGCGGTCGTCGAGTACGGGATCCATCCGGTCGCCGGCCGCATGCCCGGCCACATGAACGTGCTGCTTGCCGAGGCGGACGTGCCGTACGCGAAGCTCAAGGAGATGGACGAGGTCAACGCCGAGATGGGCGAGGTCGACGTGGCGCTGGTCATCGGCGCGAACGACGTCGTCAATCCCGAAGCGCGGACCAACCCGCAGAGCCCGATCGCGGGGATGCCGGTCATCGACGTCGATCGGGCGAAGACCGTGGTCGTCGTCAAGCGAAGCCTCAGTCCGGGCTTTGCGGGCATTCCCAATCCGCTCTTCGCCGCCGACAACTGCCTGATGCTCTTCGGCGACGGCAAGAAGGCGCTCGTCGAACTCGTGGCGGCGCTCAAGGCCGGCTGAGTCGGACGTCCGCCGACGGACGAGGCCGGCTTGAACCCGAAGCGATCGCGGCGCGATCCCTTCCGCACGCCCCATGCGGCGGATACCGTGCCGCCCTGCGCCGCAGGCGGCATTCGCCGGCCGAAGGCGATCCGGAATCGCATCGATGTCCAGTCTTGTTCCCCGTCCTTCTCGCGGCGGCGACCGTCCCAAGCGGGCCGCTCGCCTTCGGCGTCTCGCAGGCACCGTGCTCCTCGCCGCGGCGCTGCCGGGCTGCATCGCCGATCAGCGCCCGCCGGCGCCGACCCGCGGGCAGCCGATCTCGCAGGATCAGCCGATCCGGCGCAGCGCGAACGAGAACCGCCTGTCGCCCGACCAGCTGCGCGAACTCAACCTCGCGTACGCCGATCGCTTCACGACGTATCTCATCAACGCCGACGTCGCGATCTCGCGCAACAACCCCGACGCCGAGCAGGTGGCGATCATGCACCGCATCAAGAGCCTCGGCTCGATCGCGGTCTACGACATCGTCACCTCGGGCGACCCGCTGTCGCAGCTCCTCGATCTCCTGCTCTACGCGACGGTGCAGAGCTACATCTGGATCGACGAGGGCGAGGCGGTCAAGGTCTTCGGCGACCGCGCCGACGGTCTCATCGACCAGCTTCGCGCCGCGCGGCTCGACATCTGGCGGGTCGCCGAGAAGGCCCTTACCCGCGAGCAGCTCGAGACGCTCGACAACATGATCTTCCGGTGGCGGCGCGACAACCCCGATCTGGACTACCTCGCCTTCATCCGCTTCGACGATGTCGCCGCGATCGACGAGGGCAACATCGTGAAGGAGATCCGAGGCGGCAGCGGGCTGCTCGCGCCGGTGAGCGAGGCGGTCGCGGTCGCCGATCAGGTTCGGCAACTCGGCGAACGCGGCTTCTATCTCTCCAAGCGCGCCCCGATGCTTCTCAACTGGCAGGTCCGCGACGTCGTCAACACCACGGCCGCGCGGCCGGAGGTGCATCAGCTCCTCGATGCGGTCGACACGCTCGCCGCGAGCGCCGAGCGTACGAGCGCCGCGGTCGAGCGGCTGCCCGAGGTGCTTGCGACCGAGCGCGAGGCGGCGTTTCGGGAGATCGAGGCCTCGCAGGGCGAACTGCGGCAGACCATGGCGCAGGCGACCTCCACGCTCGAGGTCGTCCGCGAGATCGCCGGAAGCGGCGAGCGGCTCGCCGAGACCGTCAAGGAGACCGTCGACGCGCTCGACCGGACGATCGGCTCGGCGGAGTCGCTGGTGACGCGGCTGCAGCCGGCCGAGGGCGCAGCGTTGCCGAATCCAGACGCGCCGCCGGCGCCGACGCTGGCGGAGTACAACGCGACGATCCTCGACGCGACCCGGCTCGTCGCGGAACTCAACACGACGCTCGCGAGTTCGCAGGGGCTTCTCGAGGCCGATGCGTGGCGGGTGCGGCTCGACGAGTTCAACGAGGCGGCGGATCTTCGGGTCGCGCAGGCCGCCGATCAGGCCCGGCACGTGATCGACTTCGCGGCGTGGCGGATCGTGATGGTGATCGGCGCCTTCTTTGCCGGGCTTCTGCTCTATCGCGTGGTCCTGTCTTTCCTGCCGCGGCAGGCTCAGGGAGGTGCCCGATGACGACGATCTCGACCATGGTCTGCGCGGCGATGGCGATCGTCGCGACGTCGATCTCGCCCGCGCCGCCGTCCGCCGAGCCGCCCGCAGCGCTGCCGGAGTTCAGCGCGGTCGCGTCGGTCTCGGGAAGGATCGTCTCGGCGGGGTCGTCGACGACGACGGCGCTTCTCGAGGATCTCGGCAAGGCGTTCAGCAGGATCCATCCCGGGGTCACCTTCGACTTCTCGACCGGCGGGTCGTCCACCGCGCCGCCGACCCTCGCGGCGGGGCGGAGTCAACTCGCGCCGATGAGCCGGCCGATGACCGCGCAGGAGAAGGCCGACTTCGAGAAGGCCCGCGGGTTTCCGCCTCTCGAACTGCGGATTGCCCTCGATGCGCTCGGCGTCTTCGTGCACGCGGACAATCCCGTCGAGCGGCTCTCGCAGCAGGAGCTCCGTTCGATCTTCGGCGACCTGCCGCTCGCCGAGACCGCGCGGGTCTGGGGCGATGTCGGCGTCGAGTCGCCGGAAGCCTGGCGCACGCGGGCGATCGTGCCGCTGATCCCGATGCAGACGCAAGGCTCCTACGGCGTGATGCGCGAAGACCTCCTCCGCGGCGGGCGCTATCGGGTCGACGCGGTGCCGGCGGTGGTGGCGTCTGAACTCATCCAAGGCGTTGCGGCCGATCGCGAGTCGATCGGCTTCGTCTCGCTCTTCTACCGAACGCCGCGGGTCAAGCTCGTCGCGGTCGAGGACAAGGACGGCGTGCCGCGCCTGCCGACGCCCGAGGCCTGCGCCGACGGCACGTATCCGTTTGCCCGCTACCTCTACGTCTACGTGGCGGCGAAGCCCGGCGAGGTCGCGCCGCCGGCGCTCGCGGAGTTCCTGCGCTTCGTGACCAGCCGGCAAGGGCAGGCGATCGTCGCACGAGAGGGCTTCACCCCGCTGCCCGCCTCGATCGCGGCGCCGCAGCAGAAGGCGATCGGCGGGAAGTAGGCGACGAGCGTCGCCTCGCTTGGGACCGCGCTTGACCGGATACTAGGTGTCACATAGTGTCAGGCCCGCGGCGGACGCCTCCAAGTCGGGCGGCGTCGCCCGCCGACGGCGAAGCCGTTCAGGATCTCGTTCGAGATTTCGAGCAGCCTCCAAGCAGGAGTCGCCCATGCCTTGCCGGACGTGCCGCCCATGACCGCCCTTGCCGCGACGGTCCTGTCGCTCGCCACGCTGCTGCCGCAGGATCCGCCGCCTTCGAACGCGGCGGACCTCTACCGCGAGGCGTTCACCGCCTGGGAGGCGATGGCCGCGGAGGACCGCGAAGCGATCGCGAACGCCTTCGGCGATCCGCAGGTGGTCGTCTCGACGGATCCGGAAACGACGATGGCCCTCGAGCGGGCGGGACGGACGATCGATCTCTTCATGCAGGCAAGCCGTGTCGACCGCTGCGACTGGGGTCTTGATCGAAGCGAGGGCTTCGCGCTCCTGCTGCCGCACCTCGGGTCGATGCGCGCGATCTCCCGCGCCGCCGCGTTGTCGGCGGTGCGCGGCTTCGCCGATGGTCGCACGGACGTCGCGATCGCGTCGCTCGAGGCGATCTCGCGCAGCACGCGGCACCTGACCGCAGATCCGGTGCTCGTCGAATCGCTCGTGGGCGGAGCGCTGCTGGGGGTCTCGAGTGCCGCGATCGAGTCGGCGATCGACGCCGGCGCGATCGACGCGGCGGCTGCCGCGAGGCTCCGCGAGGCACTGCCGTCGAACGTCGTCGAGGCGATGGGTCCCGATCGCGCGTTCCGCAACGAGGGCGAGTTGTTTGCGGAGGAGATCGCGCGGATCCGGACAGGCGACGAGACGATCGCCGACGAAATGCTCGAGATCGAGACCGATGGAGGCCTCGCGTCGCTGCGCGAGATCGATCAGGAGTCCTTCGAGGCCGCCATGACGAAGATCCAGGCCTTCGGAGATCGCGCGATCGCCGCGATGGAGGATCCCGATCGCGCCTCTCGATCGGCGGCGCTTGCGGCGATCGACGCCGACATCGAAGCGCTTCGTGCCGCCGATCCCGCGGTCGCTGGTGCACTCCTGACGCTGGTGCCTTCGTACGGTTCGCTCGGGCAGGCGATCGATCGGATCGAGGATCGGGTGCTCGCCGCTCGTGCGAGGCTCGACGCGATTGCGTCGGGTGCCGATCCGGCGGCCTTCACGAACGCCGCGATCGACTACCTGCGCGCGGCGTCCTTCATCGATCAGATCCCGCCGCGCGTCCAGGTTGCGTTCGAGCTCCTTCGGCAGGTGCCCGCGGCCGCCGACGATTCCATGCGCAGCGAGGCCCACGCGTGGCTCGATCGGATCGACCAAGCAGTCTTCGAGCGCCTGCGTCGCGCGGGCCTCGCCGAGCGATGCGACTTCGACTTCGGTCGCCGCGACGACGTCGAAGCGGGCGATGTGCTGCTTCGTGCGGCGTTTCCGTCGCTGCGGGGCGGGGCGAGGCTGCTGCTCGTCGAGGCGCGGCGACGCCTCGAGCAGGCGGCTTCGCTGCCGACCGAGGACGAGGCGGATCGACTCGAGGCGGCAGCGCTTCGCGACGAGGCGATCGGCGATCTCGTCGCGGTGATCGCGATGGCAGGCCACGTGGCGGGCGACGCGACCCTCGGCGGCACCCTCGTCTCGGCCTCGATCCTTCGCGATCTTGCGACGGGCGTGCATGCGATGCGCGCCGCGGGACTTCTCGACGGATCGCAGCTCGAAGCGCTTCGCTCGGCGGCCGCGGCATTGTCGCGAGGAGGTTCGGACGGTGCGCTTGGTGCCGAGGCCGCGCGGCGACGCGTGGAGCAGATCGCGATCCGTGGGAGTTCGGCGGAGCGGCCTGCTTCGATCGAGGCGGCGCTTCTCGCGATCAGCCTGATGTCCGAAGGCCCGGGCGGCATCGCACCGATCGTGGATCAGCCGCTGTGCGGCGCAGACGATCTGCTCGACCTTGAAGCGTGGTCGATGCTGTCGGAGCAGCGCAGGCGGTGGCTCGGCGAGGCGCGCGAACGCCTTGATCGCGTGGTCCGCGTGGGCGAAGCGGTGGTCGGCGATTCGGGCGAGCCGCTGCCGTCGACATTCAGGGCGGATTCCGGGGCACTCGCGATCGAGGCGCTCGCGGCGATCGACGAGGCGCTCGCGAGCCGAAGGTGACCGGGTTCGGGCGCGTGCGGCACGGTCGCAGTTGGAATCGGGGCTCGCGCATCACGAAGCCGTGATCGCCGTCTCACCCTGAACTGGAGTGACACGGAGCCATTCGGCGACCCGGCGGGTGCGGGCGATCGACGACGTGTGTTCCGGGATCCGGCGACGTCCAGGTCGGCGAGGAAGGCCGGGGTCTGATCGCGCTCGCTTCAAGTTGGTTCATGGAGGGCGGCTCGGCGCCCGCGATCAGTACGTCGCACTGCTCTGCATTGAGGCAACCTTCCCTTGGGTCACGCAGCACGCACTCGATAGCGTCGCAGGAGTGAAGTTCCGCACGGGGCGGAAGCTTCCAAGCCTCACGTCTTCCAGTTCATTTCCAGGATCCAAGTCATGCATCACCGTGGAACGATTCGCTTGCATCGAGCCTCCGTCGGCGTCGGGGCGGGCCTTGTGGCCGCCATCGGTCTTCACTCGTTCGCCGGCGGCGAAGGTCAGGGGCCGTGGCGCGGCATCGCGAACAACGCGAGCGAAGCGCCGGGCACCGGACAGACCTTCCGCAGTTTCAACCAGCCTTCGGTCGACCGTCATGGTGTCGCGGTGTTCCGGGCTCGCGCGACCGGGCCGGGCGAGCCGATCCGTGGCATCTACCTCCGGCGCATGAACAGTCAGGGGCAGCCGATCGAAACGATCGTCGAGCGCGGCGACGAGGTGCCGCAGCCCAACAACACGCAGACGCCTCCGGACAGCGGCGAACTCGCGAGCTTCCTCGAGTTCCCGTCGTTCCCCCGGATCGATGCGAATCTCTCGATCGTCGCGACGCGCGGGCAGCACGAGCCGGTGTGGACCTACGAAGTCGGCAAGGGCGAGGAGACCCGCGTCGGCACCGCGGGGGTGTACGTGGCGCAGGGCGGCATGCTCGAGACCGGCGCGAGCCTGCTCGGTGCGGTGCTCGATGCCCAGAGCGGCCTGCCGGTCTTCCCGGAGTTCTCCGTGCCGGGCATGCCTGTGGGAACGCGCTTCGACCAGTTCCCCGGGGCGCCGAGCCTCGACGGCGGCCTGATTGCCTTCAAGGGCAACTTCACCGATCCCGATTCGGGTCTCGGCAAGACCGGCGTCTTCTTCCGGCAGGTCTTCGACGGTCCCACGCAGTTGACCCATCGCATCGCTTCGAGCGACACGATCATCCCGGGCCAGCCGAAGGGCGGCGAGGTGCGCTTCGGTTCGACCGCGTCGCCGAGCGCCGCCGACGGGCAACTGGTCTTCCTCGGCCTCGACAGCGAAGAGGCGCCGACGATGGGCGGGATCTATCTCGCAGCGCTCGCCGCGGATCCTGCGCTGCTGCCGATCGTCGAGATCGGCGGCATGGTCCCGGGCGCCGAAGGCGAGATGTTCAACCGGATCGGCGAGGCGCTTTCCTTCGACGGGCGCTACGTCTCGTTCTGGGGCGCGTGGGGTTCGGAGACGCGCACGATCGTGCTCGAGTGCCCGACCGACGGCAATCCGGCGATCATCGCCTACTGCAACGAGCAGCATCCCGACGGCTATTCGGTCGAGATCCCGGTGAATCAAGGCGTCTTCGCCTACGACGTCCTCACGGGCGAGTCCTTCATGGTCGCTCGCACGTCCGACGAGCCGGCGGGCTTCACCGATTTCCTCTACTGGGTCTTCTCGGGACGCGCTCCCGGCACCGGGCATGGAGGCGAGGAGACCGAGGAACTCGCCCGCTGGCGCAGTTCCGCCTTCACCTCGGTGTCCGAGCGGCAGAACCCGGGTGTCGGGGGCGGACAGGAGAGCACCTTTGAAGTCGCCTTCAAGGGGCTTCGCGGCGAGGTCGACGGCGTGTATCTCTCGCGCGGGCCCGAGAGCACGCTGATCGGAGCGCTCACCACGATGATGCCCGGCACGCTCGTCGATCCCGACGCGCCGGTCGGCTCGACGATCGTCACGATCGGCATCGAGCGCGAGGCGCTGCGCGACGACTGGTTCGTGATCTCCGCCTCGATGCTCGACGAGATCACCAAGGAGTCGTGGGCGGGTGTCTACATCGCGTCGATCACGGACATCCTGCCGTGCATGGGCGACCTCAACGGCGACGCTCTCGTCGATGGTGCCGACCTGACGGTGATGCTTGGCGCGTGGGGGCCGTGCGACGACTGCCCGAGCGATCTTGATGGTGACGGCGTCGTGGACGGCGCCGACGTCACGATCCTTCTCAGCGCTTGGGGCACCTGCTGGTGACCTGACGCTGGGGAATGGTGTCAGGAAAGCTTCTCTCTCCGGACCCCGGTCCGTCCCGTGGTGGCGAGGGCGGACCGGGGCTTTTCATTCGATGGCGATCCAATCGCCCCGGTCACGGGTCGCTCACGACTCGCCGCGGGCGATCCGCTCGCGCAGGGTGCGAGCCTCGCCGTCGAAGGGCGACTGCAGCAGATGACGCTCGAGCAGCGCGATCGCCCGATCACGCAGGCCGGCGGCGGCAAGGCATCGGGCCCGGAGCATGCGGAGCCTGCCCGGGCTCTCGGCGCCGAGGCCGATCCCGCCAAGCGCGGCGACGGCGCGAGCACCTTCGCCGACCCGCAGCAGGATGTTCGCCAGCGCGATGCGATCGGCGGGGATCGCCACATCCTGCATGACGAGGGGCGCGAGCGCCTTGCGGCCGATCTCGTCGAGGCCGAGCCTCGCTGCGGCGCGGCCGACGATCGAGCGCTGCGTGGGCATGCGGAGTTCGGCGAGATCGATCGACTCGACGAGTTCGCGCGGCGGGGCGGCGCTCGAGAGAAGCGGAAGGAGACGCGCTGCGAGTCCGCCGGCATGCTCGGCTCGAAGCCGTGACGCCGCCGCCTCGAGCGCGGAGGCGCGATCGCCCTGAAACGCCGCGAACGCGACGCGCCACAGGTCGATCTCGCGGCCATGCAGTTCGACGAGGGCCTCCGCCGCGGAGAGCGCCGCCGGCCAGTCCGGCTGCGCGAGGGCGATCGCCCACTCGGCCTCGAAGTGCCGCGTGAGCAACGAATCGATCGGCGAGGGCTCGCCGGCCTCGGCGTCCTGCTCGCGACGGGGCCGCGCCGCGAGCGCCTGCCGTGCGAGCGCCCCGGCCGCCGGTCGTCTTGGCGGCCCTGACTCGTCGGGATCGGCGGCGCTCCATCGCGCGATGTCCCAGGACTTGGCGGTGTCCTCGCGCTTGCCAAGCAGCGACTCGCCCGGGAGATCCGCCGAGACCGGAAGGCCCGCGAGATGCAGGATCGTCGGGGCCAGGTCGATCGCGGCGGCGCTTGGCGCGGTCGCGATCCCCGAATGCCAGAGCCGACCAGTACGCTCGCCGATCGCGGCGGCAAGCAGCACGCCGTCCTCGCCGACGGCCTGATGCAGTTCGGCGAGGATCGCCGCGAGCGTGGCCCGAGACGCGGCGATTGCGAGGTCGCGATCGGGATCGGTCGAGGCGGCGTCGGCGCCTTCACGGGATCTCTCGCGGCGCAGGGGCACGCCGATCGCCCAGAGGCGCGTTCGGGTCGAATCGCCGGGCAACGTCGAGTCGAGCGCGGAGGCGCTCGCGAGGAGGATCGCGGTCATGCGCCGGGCGGTCGTGTCGGGGCGATCGGCCGGGCAGGCCGCCGCGGCATCGAGCGCCGCGCGGGCGAGCGTGCCTGCGGCGGAAGGGGGCGTCACGAGGCGCGCCAGAATCTCCTCCGGCGAGTCGCCGCGCGATCCTTCGGGCGGATTCCCGGGCGGCGATCCTTCGGCGAGCCTCGCGAGCTGCCGTGGCGCCGTGATCGCGGCGATCGTCGCGAGCGGAGTGCCGCTTCCTTCGGCATCGGTGATGCCCGGCCACGCGACGACGACCGAGTCGCCGCCCTGCGAGGCCAGGCGATCCCAGATCCACGGCCGGTCGGCATCGGACGCGCGGCGCGAGCGCGGCGCGAGCGTCTGTTCGTCGATCGCCATCGCCGTCAGCACGCCATGGCGAAGCGGCGTGGCGCCGGTGGCGAGCGTCGCCGCGACGCCCCACGGCCCGGCGTGCGGGACGAAGCGAAGCGGCATCGACGCAAGCCCCGCCGGATCCGCCCAGGAGGCGCCGGCGGCCTCGCGTTCGTCGTCGGCGGGTGCGATCGAGGCGACGACATCCTCGTCGACGAGGATCGCCGCAAGCACGATCCGGCGCGGCGGCGCCGGGCGAGCCTGCGTCGGCGAGCCTGCGCCGTCCGTCGCCGCGTGGTTCACGTCGCCTCGCCGCCGCGCTGCCGGCGAAGCGCAGGATCGATCGCGGTGGCCATCGCCTCCGCGTCGGCGCCGCCGAGGAACGCGGCGACCTTCGCCATCTCGCCGCGAGGATCGGCGAGGACCTTCGCGTAGTCGACGAAGAGGCACTCGACGTCGGGGCGCTGGCGCATCCAGCGCTCGATCTGCGCGACCTGCGCGTCGAGGGTCTTCATCATCTTGGCCGGCTCGAGCTTGCCGCCGGACTTGCCGAGGCGATCGAGCATCACCCGCTGGCTCCGGACGATCTCCCGCAGGTCGCGGTCCATGAAGACGACCCGGTACTTCGGCGTCTTGGGTCCGCGGGGCAGGAACGAGAGGAGCTGCGCGACGATCTTGACGACCTTGCCCTTCGCCTCGGGGACCCATGAGGCGTCGCGGGCGAGCTGCGTGGCCTTCTCGTGCTCGTAGTAGCCGCGAGGATTGTCCGAGTCCGCCTCGCGTTTCTCGTCGGTGTAGGGCGCGAACCCGCCTGCGGCGATCGCCTGCATCATCATCGAGGTGCCGCTGCGGGGAAGGCCGCTCACGATGGTGACGATCTCCTCGCGCGGCGACTCGCCGAGCGAGCCGAGCCGATCGGCGCCCTCGCGGCGCTTCGCGCGATCCGCGTCGATCGAGGCCATCGCCGCATCGAGCTCGTCGCCGGGCGCCTTGTCCGCGCCGTCGGCACCCTTCGCGAGCTCCGTGACGATCTTCCGCTGGTTCGCGGCGCCGTCGGCGTCGCCGAGGGACTCGAGGAGCGTCGCGAGCGACTCGCGGGCCTCGACGTAGGCCGGGGCCTGGGCGACGGCGAGCTCGATCGCCGCCTTCGCGGTGGCGGCATCGCCGCTGGCGTGAAGGGCCTTGCCGAGCAGGTGATGGGCGCGGGGGTTCTGGAAGCGAAGCTCCGTCGCGGAGAGGGCGTGCTCGACCGCGTCGTCCCACGCTTCCCGCGCAACCGCGCACTCGGCGAGGCCGAGCCGCGCGTCGGCGTTCTCGCTGTCGGCGCGAAGGGCGCGCGCGAAGCACGCGTCGGCCTCGTCGCGGCGGTCAAGCGTCAGGAACGCGCGGGCAAGCATCAGGTTGCGGTCGGGCGTCTCGTCCTCCGCGCACTCCTTGAACGCGGCCTCGAGCATCGGCAGCGCCTTCGCGCCGGCACCGGTGCCGATCGCGTGCTGCGTCTCGAGCCAGGCGAAGGTGCCGCGCATGTCGCCGAGGAGGCTCATGAGCTTGCGGATCTTGAAGACGAGCGGCCGCGGCGGCTCCTTGTAGGGCTTGGCGTCGTCCTTCCCATCGGGCGACGCATCGCCTTCGGCGGCTTTGCCCGGTGAAGCCGAGTCGCCCTCGGCGGCTTCGTCGACGGCGACCTGCTCGCCCTCCTTCCGGAACTTCGGGATCTTGAGGTCGTGCTTCTCGGCCTCGGGGCGAAGCGTCTCGAGCTCCTCGAGGGCCTTCTCCCGCGCCGCGACGACGTTCGTGGCGAGCTTCGCGGTCGCGGCGGCGTGATCGCTCCAGCGATCGAGGCCCGCGAGACAGGCGAGCAGGTTCAGCCCGAAGCGGTGCTCGTCGGGATAGTCGTTCCAGATCTCCTCGAGGATCTCCGCGGCCTCGCCGAGCCGGCCCGCGTCCATGAAGGACTGCGCGAGGTTGTAGCGCAGTTCGCGCACCGTCTCCTTGACCGCGACGTCGGTGTCCTCGTTGGGCTCCTCGATGTAGCCGAGCTCGACGAGCTGCTTCATCGCTTCGGCGCTCTGCACGCTGTCGAGCATCGCGTCAGGCGGATGCATGCCGCTCTTGCCGGGCACGTCCTCCCAGCTCTCGATGGTGGCGATCTCGGGCGGCTCGTCGAAGATCGTGACGAGCGGCTTGCCGTCCATGTCGCGGCCGACGGGAAGTCCGTACAGCGAGAGGATCGTCGGGCAGAGGTCGAGCACGCTCGCGCCGGCGATCTCACCGCCCTTGCGGATGCCTGGGCCCTTCGCGACGAAGATGCCGTAGGTGCGGTGCTCGATCGCCGGGCCCGCGGGCTCGACGGGGATGTGCTCGGGACGCAGGTGGTCTGGATGGAAGCCGTGGTCGGAGAGGAGGATCACCGTGGTGTCCTTCCCGGCGAGTTCGAGCATCGCCCCGAGCATCAGGTCGTGCATGCGGTATCCCGCCTCGACGACGCCGGAGTAGACCTCGAAGTCCGCATCCGAGACGCCCTTCTGCTGTGGCGGGTGGTACTTCATGAAGCCGTGGCAGAAGTGGTCGATGCCGTCCAAGTACACCGCCATGAAGTCCCACGGCTCGAGCTGCATGAGCGCGGTCGCGGCGGCGTGGATCGAGGAGATCTCGCCGATGACCTTGGCGAGCGACTGCAGTCGCTGGTCCTTCTCCTGATCGACCTTGTGGCCGTTGGGGACGAACGGCCCGATGTCGTCCTCGGCGACCTCGATCTGATGGAGCCTGAACTCCTGCAGGTTCCGCTCGAGCCGCGGCGGATGCACCGTGCCCGGCGGCATCGGCCACTGCTCGAGGGTCCATCCGAACTCGCCGGGCTGCGGCCGCACGCCCTGTTCGATCTGCTTGGCGACCTCGGGGTCGCGGATCGGCCGGCTCTTCTGGTACCAGTCGCTCACCATCACGCCGTCGACGGGCTCGGCAGGATGGCTCGGCCACCAGCCGACGACGATCGGCTTCTTGCCGCACTGGTTGAGGATGTTCCAGACCGCCTTCACCTTGCGGCTGACGTTCGTGATCGGGCGGATGCCCTTGCCGTCGGGCGTCGGCTCGCTGAAGCCGTGGATGCCGTGCTTGAAGGGACGCTTGCCGGTCGCGATCGAGGTCCACAGCATCGGGCTCAGGACCGGCGTGAGCGTCGCGTTGTTCCCGCTGACGCCCTCCTCCATCATCCTCTTCAGGTTGGGCATCTTGCCCTGTTCGAGCAGCGGCCGGATCGCCCGCCAGTCCGCGGCATCCCATCCGATGACGAGCACCTTGCGATCGTTGGGAAGGGGAATCGAGTCGGTCTTCGTCTCGGTCATGGAAGCAGAGGTCCGGGAACAGGTCGAAAGGCGGGAGCGCGAACCACGGACCTTATCGGGGCGATCGCCTCGCTTCTCCATCGACACCGCTCCGGGAAACACACGGGCGTCCGCGGCGGACGCCTTCCGCGTTTCGGTACCCTTCGCGACCGTCCCGCGGCAGGCGATCCCTCCTGAGAGAGAACGGCTGCCGCGACTGAACTTCCCGCGACACGCCCGGTCCGTCGATCGGACCCCTTCAGGAGACTTCGCATGTTCCGCCAGCGACCGCTTCGTTCCTCCCTGCTCGCCGCCGCCGCCGTCCTTGCCGCGGGCGCCGCGTGGTTCGGCTTCTCGAGCCGCCCCGCCGACGCGCAGCAGATGCAGGGCGGTGCGCCGATGCCCTGGCAGCAGCAGATCGCCGGAGCGCTGCCGATCTTCGGCACCGGCAACTGGGTCGTCATCGCCTCGACCGACTTCCCGCTGCTCTCGGTGAACGGCGTCGAGACGATCCGCGTGCCCGACGGCCTCGCGGCTGCGGTCAACTCGATGGAAGGCATCTTCCAGATGAGCAACCGGGTGCGACCGACGTTCCATCTCGCGAGCGAGCTCGACGTCGCCGCGAAGCAGAACGACGACGCGAAGGCCTACGTGGACGAGATCGCCAAGATCCTGCCGACGAGCGGCGTCGTGAAGATGCCCGCCGCCGACATCCTGCAGACGCTGATCGACACCGCCGCGAAGAAGCGGATCCTCGTCCTCAAGACCGACTCGATGATCCCCTACGGCACGGTCGCGATCGAGCTGGCGCCAGGCTTCTGGAGCGCCGAGCAGGAGCAGGCGCTGCGCGACGCGATGAAGGCCGGCGGCTGACGCAGGAACTGCGGGAGGGGAACAGGTGACAGGAGAAGAGGGGAGGAGGAGAGGAGACTTCCGTCTCCTGTTCTCCTG
>CAZTMB010000046.1:0-4259 GCA_964614695.1 uncultured Isosphaeraceae bacterium
GCCGTCTCGCGCCCGCCCTGTTCCGAAGGACCAGGCATGCGACCGATCTCGCCGCGGAATGCCGCCGCGCGTTCGTTCTCGCGACGGATGGCGTCGTAGACCTCCTTGCGATGGACGGGCACCTCCGCCGGAGCCTTGAAGCCGATCCGGACGCGATCGCCGCGGATGTCGACGATCGTCACTTCGATCTCGTCGCCGATCATCACAGTCTGGTCCCGCTGACGGGAGAGAACGAGCATGTTCGGGCGGTCTCCTGCGAGGGTGCTTCGTTCGAACCGAAGCGACGGAAGCGAGCGTCAGGCGATGCCGGCGAGCGCCGGCGCCCCGACATGGGCGAGATCGTGTCGAAGTCCCCAGGGGCTGTCGGCCGCCGAGACGAACTGGATTCCGTGCCGCGACGAGGCATCGAGCACCAACGGCGCCCGGAGGTTCGCGGTCAGGCGGTCGCCGTGTCGGCTGACAAGGGCGAGAACCACGGCATCCTCGGAACGACGAAGACCGAGCCTCGCGAGATCCTCGGGTCGCAGATCGACCGCATAGTCGGCGACCCACAGGCCCGGATCGGTGGCGAGGAAGCAGATCGCCGGATCCTCCACCGACTGCAGCCACCAGAAGATCTCCCGCGCATCCGCCCACAGCATCGCGAAGCGACGAAGGTTGCCAAAGCCGGGAAGACCGGTCGTGAAGGTCACGATCCGCGACTCGTCGACCTCGACGCTTCCAAAGCGAACCGTGTGCAGCCGCATGCGCAACTCCGGGCGGCCTGTTCGGCCGCGATGGATGAGCCCTCGATCCGAGGGCGAGGATCTCGCCGACGCCCCCCTCGTCGCCCATGAATCGGACCGAACCCGGGCTCGACCTTGAATCACCACGCCGCAAGCCGATCCGGCGAAGCCGCCACCGGGCCGCGCGGAGCGCCGCCGACGCTCGGCGAAACGATGGTCGACCTCGCTCCGAGCGGTGTTCGTGCGGTCCCTGCCGGCGAACCCGGCCGCCCCGATCGCGCCGCCAGCACGGACCTCACGGCTCTCGCCTCGACCTACGTCTGCGGCGTCGGGCAGCCTCGCCGCACCGTCGTAGGATCCGGCGATGGCCCGTGACGCCGCGCTTCGATCCCCCGCTGCCGGCGATCCCTTGCCCGAGTCCGCCGCACCGCCAGCGAGTCGAAGCGGGCTCCTCGCCACCATCGGCGTCGGGCTCGCCACGATCGCCATCGCCTTCTCGCTCGCGTCACGAACCGGCTCGGACACGCCGTTCTCGCCCGTTGAACCCATCGCGGCGTTGGCGTTCGGTGTCCTGCCCGCCCTGCTGTGGCTGGCCTTCGCCGCAGGACTCGCGGTGCCCGCCTCGCGACTGCTTCCCTCGCACCTCGTCGGCATCGAGCGGACTCTCACGGCCCTCGCACTCGGCGTGGGGCTGGCGATGTGGATCGATGCCGTGCTTGCTCGCGTGGGGCTGCTGACCGCCGGCGACGGCCTGGTCGCCTGGGCTCTGATCGGCGCCTCGGCGCTTCTCGTCGGCCCGCTGCGCCGCGTGCGCGTCGGAGTCCCGCGACTTGCGTGGCGCGATCTGGCGTTCGCGACGCCGGTCGCGACCCTTGCCGTCGCCGCGATCGCGGCGCCGGGGTGGCTGTGGGCGAGCGAGTTCGGTGGCTACGACGCCCTCTCCTACCACCTGCAGCTTCCGAAGGAGTGGCTTGCCGCCGGTCGCCTCGAGCCGCTGGCGCACAACGTCTACAGCCATCTACCGAGCCACGTCGAGGCGTCGACCCTTCATCTCATGGCGATCCTGCGCGATCCGCTCGATGCGGCGATTCCGGCCCAGTGCCTCCAGGCGCTCCTCGCCGTCGTCTCGGCGTCGCTTCTGTCGGCGACCACCGCACGACTCGCCGGCGGAGCGCGATCGAACGTCTCGGGCTTCGTGGCGGGCGCCATCTTCCTCGGCACGCCGTGGATCGTCGTGACCGGATCGCTCGCCTATCAGGAGATGACGGTGTGCCTCGCGTTGGTCGCCGGTCTGGCGATCGTGCTGCGCAGTGCCGACGTCTCGATCGCTTCGGCCGAGTCTCCATCCGTCGAAGGATCGATGCGGCCGACGATCGCGGTGGCGATCCTTGCCGCGAGCGCCACCGGCGCCAAGGCGACCGCTCTCGGATTCGTCGCACTGCCGCTCGGCCTGCTGCTGCTCGCGTCGATGCCGCCGCGGCGCTGGCTGACGGCGTTCGCGATCTGCCTCGCGATCGGAGTCGTGATGCTCTCGCCGTGGCTCGTGCACAACATGATTTCGGCGGGACAACCGTTCTTTCCGCTCCTCGGGAGTCACTTCGGAGGCGGCGGCTGGAGCGACGAGCAGATCGCGATCTTCACCGCGGCGCACGCCCCCGACACCTCGCCGTGGCGGGCGTTCCTCGACGAGGCGCTGCTCCACGGGATCGGCGGCGCGACGGATCCGCTCGAGCCTGCGAAGCCGCAGTGGTCGCTCCTCTGGCCGATCGGGCTTGCGGCGATCGCGTGCCTCTTCGTGCAGTCTCCGCGCCGCGCGATCGCGTGGCGTCTGGCGGTCGCCATCGGCGTCATGCTCCTCTTCTGGGCGAGTCTCACCCATCTGGAGAGCCGCTTCCTGGTGCCCGCGGCGGTGCCGCTCGCGATCGCGGCGGGACTTGCGACCGCCGACCTTCGCCGTCCGATCGAGCATTCGCTGCTTGCGCTGGCGGCGATCGTGTGGAGCACGCTGCCCGCGGCGATCTTCCTTCGAGAGCGGCCGGTCTCGGACGGCGATCGATGGGGCTCGCCGGCAGCTGCGACCGGACGGGTCGCGGCGCTCTCGGGCGATCTGCACATTCGCCTGCTTCGCGATCCGGGCCTGGCTCGCCCCGAGCGAGCCGCGGTGCTCGAGTCTGCGCCGCCGTGGACCTTCATCAACGACCCGGCGCTGACCGGCGCCGACGGCCGGGTGCTGCTCGTTGGCGAGGCCCGGCCCTTCTACCTGCGTCGGCAAGGCGAGTACGCGACGGTCTGGGATCGCGGCACGCTCTCGCGTCTGGTGCGCGAGCATCCCGACGATCCGGCCCGATGGCGTCGCGAACTGGTCGATTCGGGCTTCACGCTGTTGCTTGTCGACCGCAACATGATCGAGCGATGGCGTCGCGACGGATGGTGGGACCCGCGGCTCGACGCGGACTCGATCGACGCGCTCCTTGAGTCGCTCGTGCCGCTGCGGCGTTTCGCGTACGGTCTGGAACTCTTCGCGATCCGAGAGCCTGCGACCCCGTGACCCCGATGCCGCGCACGAATCTTCGCCGCCCCGCCCGCGTCCTGGCGATCGCTTCGATCGGCTGGTGCCTTGCGAGCGTCGGCTGCGCCGCCCCGCCGCCGCAGAATGCAGCGCGTCCGGCGACGAGTGCCCCGGCGAACACCACGCCGATCGCCTTCGCGCGCGGCCGCGCGATTCGGCGCAGCGATCTCGACACGGCCCTCGCGGAACTCTCCGGCGGCGTGATCCTGCGGGAACACCTGCTCGATCGCCGCATCGCGGAGCTTGCGGCGGAGCGAGGCATCGCGGTCGACGAGGCGATGATCGAACGCGAACGGCAACTGCTGCTCGAGACGCTCTCTACCGACCCGGATCGGTCCGCTGAACTTCTCGCCGCGGTGCGAGCCCGCCAAGGGCTCGGACCGGTCCGATTCGAGGCGCTCCTTCGCCGCAACGCGGCGCTTCGCGCCCTCGTGGCCGTCGAGATCGTGGTCGACGAGGGCACGATCGAACGCATCCACGACGTCCGCCACGGTCCCCGCCGCGAGGCCCGGATCATCGCCGTCACGGAACTGGCGGAAGCGTCGCGCCTTGCGGAAGCGATCGCCGCGGGCGAGGACTTCGCGACGCTCGCGTTCGAACACTCGACCGACTCGAGCCGCGGCGTGGGCGGTCTGGTCCCGCCCATCAGCCGTCTCGATCCGGCGTGGCCGAACGCCTTTCGCGAGTCGCTCTACGCACTCGCTCCCGGCGAGACCTCGCCGCCGGTCCTCGTCGACGGATCCTGGATCCTGATCCGGTTCGTCGGAACGCGGCCCGGCGACGGCATCGAGATCGATTCGGTGCGGAGCGAACTCGAGCGGCTTGCCAGGATCCAGCTCGAACGCGTGCGGATGGATCGCGTGGCGCGCGATGCCGCCGCGTCGCTCGACCCGGACATCATCGATCCGGTGTTCCGGGAGAGTTGGAGGAGGCTCGAGGAAGGAAGGTGAGGGAGAGGAGGAGAG
>CAZTMB010000046.1:4359-21825 GCA_964614695.1 uncultured Isosphaeraceae bacterium
GAGAAGAGAGAGACGGAGCGCCGCAGACCGGATCGCGAGAGGGAGAGGAGCCGGCCGACCGAACTCCGCACGCGAGGAGGATCGTCAGGTCCGCAGCCAGACGATCCGGCTCACCGCGATCGGCAGCAGCAGCGCTGCCGGGAGGAACGTCGACAGCGCCGGCGGGAGTCCCGGGATCTCGACCGACATCACCGCGATCGATCCGAGAATGCCCGGCACCGCGATCGCCGCCGCCTTCGCACTCTGCCCCAGCAGCGGCCGCGGCTCGCGAAGCAGGAAGCACGGCAACGCGATCGTCAGCACCAGCAGGTTCACCGCGACCTGCGCGAACCGCCCGTAGTACGCCCGCGCGAGCACGTCGGCCTCGGGGCCGCTGCCCTGCCGCAAGCCCGAGATCTCGGCCAGCGAGAGGAGTTGCGCGTACTGCGCGGATCGCCGCACCAGCAGCGACTTCGGCGAGAGGTCGGTCTCGTGGAGCTCGATCGGGCGAGTCTCCCGAACGACCCGATCGGTCGGCGTCTCCTCGCCCTGCACCCGGATCGAGGTCGACTCGCCCTTCTCGAGGCGCCAGCCGCCCGCGTCGGCATCCCAGACCGCCGACGCGGCCGAAATGCGTTCGGTCGCGCGGCCGACTTCGTCGCGACGAAGCACGAGCACCCCCTCGATGCGGCCTTCGTCCGGATCGAAGGACCGTGCCCGGAGCAGCGCGTTGCGACCGTCGACGGTCAGCGGAACTTCGAACTCGCGAATGCCCTCGGCCAGGATCGCGTTGTGCTGCCGCAGCAGGAGCGGCGCGAGACGAGGCAGCACCAGCTCGCTGTTGAGCAGCGCCAGCATGTTCAGCAGGAACGCCCCCGCGAGGATCACCAGTCCCACCCGAACCAGTCCGACGCCCGCGCTCAGGATGGCCACCAGTTCGCGATGCTTCACCATCGAAGAGAGCGTGAAGCCCGCCGCCGCGACCGCCACCAGCCCGACCATGAATCCGAAGAACTGGAAGAGCCGTGGACCGTGGAAGTTGAGGATCGCGACGGCGAGCCCTTCTCCGAACGAGTCGAAGCGCCCGGAGGAGACCGCGACCTTCGCCGCCTCGACGAACTCGTCGATCTGCAGGATCACGTCGAGCGAGACCGCGAGCACGAAGAAGACCGCGAAGAGCAGCAGGAAGCTCGACAGGAAGCGGCGGACGATGGTGCGGTCGAGAAGGATCATCGAGTTCAGCGACGCGTCGCGCTCCACCAGGCGATCGCGATCGCGACGAGCAGCCCCGCCTGCGTGATCCAGATCGTCGAGAGGCCCGCCTCGGGTCGATCCCATCGGGTCATCTGCTCGCCGCTCGAGATGAGCAGCATGTCGGCGATCGCGGGCAGGAAGACGATGACGAAGACGCCGAGCGAGACGCTCGCCTTCGATCGCACCGCCACGAGCGCCGCGAGCAAGGGCAGCAGCAGGCCGGCAAGCGCCTGCGCCAGTCGCTGATTCTGCCGCGCGATCACGTCGAGCTGGAACCGCTCGTGGGAACGCTCGAGCGATCCGGCCGCCGAGGCGATGGCGCCGGCCGCCTGCGCGAGCACCGGATCGCCGCTTCCCTCGACCCGCGACGCGATCGTCCGACCGTGCTCGACGAAGGCCGGCACCGGCGCCGGACGCGCCGCGGTCTCGCACGACGCCGGATGAAGACCGCCGATCCGCTGCGGCCATCGGCCTCGTCGCGCGGTGCCTCCCACGAACTCCTCCGCCTCGAGACCGGCCGCGACCTCGATGAGGAACGACGTCTCCTCGTCGGGCTCCTCGTCGAGCCGCAAGGAGACTCGATCGACGGCGGCGCGACGAAGCAGGCGATCCCCCGATCGCTCCTCGAGCACGACGGTGCCGCCGCGCGACGCGGGGAGCAGCGCCGCACCGCTGCGCCTCGCGCCCGACACGACCACTTCACGGCCCGAGCCCGACGCCTCGAACTCGAGTCGCCCGCCTTCGGCGAGAGCCTCGTCGAGGCACCCCCACGCGTCGAGACGCCCGATCGCCGCGTGCAGCGGCTCCGCGGCTTCTCGCATCGGACGAAACGCCTCCGGCTCGCGCTTGGCCCGCAGGAGTTCGGTGAACACGAGACCCTTCGGATCGCCCGCGAGGCTTCGCCCGAGATCGATCGCCTCGGGACGCGCCTGCGGAAGCACCGCGACGGCCTGCTCGATCTCGCGTCGGACCGTGGCGTTGATGAGCACGAGCTTCAGGATCGCCCCCGCCTCGCCCTGATGGACGTCGATCACCGCGTGCTCGGCGGTGAACTCGGTGCGGGGCATGCCGCCTTCGCCGCCGAGCTCCAGTGCCGCGACGCCGGCAAGCACGAGGCGCTCGCGAGCGCCGGTGTCGGGTGGATCGGGGGAGACGAGCGCCTCGTCGGCATAGATCTCGAGGTCGCCCACGCGGATCCCCTCTCCCTGTTCGACCGCGGCGGCGAGAAGCCTCGCGGCATCGCGGGCAAGCAGGTCCTGCATGCCCATCCAGAAGCGTGGCGCCGCGAAATGGACGAGCGCGAGCATCGCGACGAGCAGCATCGTGCCGAGCGCGAATGCGGGAAAGACGATGCGCCGCATCGGGAACCCCGCCGCCTCCATCGCCTGCACCTCGCGGTCGACGCTGAGCCGGTGATAGACGCTGACCGTCGCGAATGCGGCGGCGAAGGGCAGCGCGTACTGCAGCATGGGCACGCAGGCGAGCAGCAGGAACCGCGGCAGATCGGCCGGCCCGAGGAGGTTCTGGGCGAGCGGCCGCACCGCCGCGCCGAAGGCGATCACCGTGACGAGCACCGTCGTGACGAGGATCGTCGTCCGCAGGAGGTCGCCGAGGATCGATCGGTGGAGGAGCCAGGGAGTCCGCATCGGGGCGTGGCCGCCGTCAGCGGAGGCCGTACTCCTTCAACTTGCGGTACAGCGTGCGTTCGCCGATCCCGAGCAGTTGCGCCGCCTGCTCGCGGTTGCCGCCGGTGAGCGCCAGAGTCTGTCGGATCGCCTCCTTCTCGATTCGATCGAGGCCGACGCCGGCGAGCCCTCGCACCGACGGCCCTTCCTCCGCGTCGTCGGCGCGGACCTCCGGCGGCACGTCCCGCAGGTCGATCGTGCTGCCCTCGCAGGAGACCACCATCCGATGGACCACGTTGAAGAGTTCGCGCACGTTGCCGGGCCAGCGGTAGCCGATCAGCCGCATGAGCGCCGGCTGGGAGATCTCCGGGCGATCGCGACCGGCGTCGGCGGCGTAGCGGCCGATCGCGTGATCGACGAGCAGCGGAATGTCCTCGCGGCGATCGCGAAGGGGCGGCACGTGGATCTCGGCGCCGCGGATGCGGAAGTAGAGGTCCTCGCGGAAGGTGCCGGCGGCGGTCATCTGCCGCAGGTCGCGGTTCGTCGCGCTCACGAGCCGCAGATCGACCTTGCGAACGTCGTTGGAGCCGAGGCGGACGATCTCGCCCGTCTCGAGAACTCGCAGCAGCTTCGGCTGCATGGCCAGCGGCATGTCGCCGATCTCGTCGAGGAAGACCGTGCCCTTGTCGGCGTACTCGAAGACGCCCTCGCGATCGCGGTCGGCGCCGGTGAAGGCGCCCCGCACATGGCCGAAGAGCTGGTCCTCGAGCAGCGACTCGCTCTGACCGGCCGCGTTGAACGTGACGTAGCGCCGCTCGGCGCGACGCGAGAGCCGATGGATCGCCGCCGCGACCAGTTCCTTGCCGGTGCCGCTTTCGCCGGTCACGAGCACCGGAATGGAACTCGGGGCGACCCGACGGATCGCCCCCACCACGTCGCGGATCCCCGACGAGTTCCCGATGATGCCCTCGAAGCCGTAGGCCGCGTCGACCTGCCCCTCGAGACGACGGTTTCGGGTCCGCAGGAAGACCGTCTCCGCCGCCCGACCGACCAGATTGCGAAAGACGACCAGGTCGAGCGGCTTCTCGATGAAGTCGTACGCTCCGCCCTGGAGCGCCGCCTTGGCGGTCGGCACGTCGCCGTGCGCGGTGACCATGATCGTCTCGGCGTCGCCCTGCAGTTCCCGGGCCAGCCGCAACACCTCGAGCCCGGCCGCCTCCGACTCCATCACCAGATCGGTGACGATCACGTCGAAGGCGCCGTGCCGCAGTTCGTCCTCCGCGGCGACGAGGCCGTTCACGATCGTGCAGACGTGACCCGGCCGCCGCAACGCCTCGGCCATCGCCTCGGCGTGCTCGGTCTCGTCGTCGACGATGAGCACCTGCGCCCGGATCGCCTCCCCGGAGTTCCGCGCCGCGTCGTTCGATCCGTGACCACCCTCGCTCATGGGCGGGATTGTAGAGTCGACCAACGCCCCGTTCGGATGCTTCGATCGCGACCGCGCTTCTGATCCGCCGCGCCGTCGGCGACCGATACACTCGGGCCGTGACGACCGCTGCCGCCGCGAACGCCACCGAACTGCCCTCGCCAGCCGATTCGTGCCCTCCCTCGCCGATCGACCTGACGATCGGCGACGGCGTTCGAGGCTCGATCCGAACCCGCATGCTTCGAGACCGAGCCATCGGCGGCATACCGCCGGCGATCCACTTCATCGGAATCGGAGGCTCCGGCATGAGCGGCCTCGCGGCGATGCTCGCCGCGGCCGGATGCCGCTGCACCGGCGAGGACCGCGCCCACTCGATCGTGATCGAGCGGCTCGCGGCAACCGGGATCGAGATCACCCTGGGGGACGCGACGACGCTGCCCGAACGGCTCGACCTGCTCGTGGCCTCGGCCGCCGTGGCCCCGGATCACCCGAGCCTCGTCGCCGCCCGAGCGAGGTCCGTCGAGACGATCGGCTACGCCGAAGCGCTCGGGCGTCTGCAGGCCGGCCGCACCGCGGTGTGCATCGCCGGCACGCACGGCAAGAGCACCACCACGAGCCTGCTTGGTCACGTCCTGCTCGAGAACGGACTCGATCCGGCAGTGATTGTCGGCGCTCGATGTCCCGCCTTCGACCGTGAGGCCCCCGCCCTCGGAACTCCCGCGGGAGCGACGAGTCCGCGAGGGCTTGCGACCGGCAGCGCTCGGGTGGGGAGCGAGCGGATTCCCTGCGGCCCCCTCGCGGGAGGACCGGGAATCCTGGTGGCGGAGGCGTGCGAGTACCGCGGATCGTTCCTGCGGCATCGCCCGACGATCGCGTTGGTGAACAACGTCGAGGAAGACCACCTCGACGCCTTCCGCGACCTCGACGAGATCGTCGCGACGTTTCGCGACTTCGCCCGGCTGCTGCCGCCCGCCGACGCCGGCGGGTTGCTCCTCATCGCGCACGAGGGCGCATTCCGCGAGCGGATCGCCGAGGGCCTTGCCTGCGCAGTCGAGACCTTTGGTCGCCATCCCGATTCCGACTGGCACGTCGCCGACGACGGCGGACCGGTGCGATTGAGCCACGGTGGCGTCCCGCGGCTTCACTGGCGCAATCCGCTACCGGGTCGGCACACGTCGCTCAACACCGCGGCGGCGGCGATTCTTGCGCTTCGCCTCGGCGCGTCCGAGGCAGGCGTCGCCTCGGCGATCGAGTCGTTTCCGGGACTCGAGCGCCGCATGCAGGTGCTCGGGCGGCGAACGGTCCGCGGCGGCGAAGCGCTCGTCGTCGACGACTACGGGCATCACCCGACCGAGTGCGCCACCACGCTCGCGGCGTTGCGCGAGCACCATCGCCCGCGACGGCTGATCTGCGTCTTCCAGCCGCATCAGCACAGCCGAACCCGCTTCCTGCTCGATCGGTTCGCCGAGAGCTTCGACCAGGCCGACCTCGTGCTCGTCCCCGACATCCACTTCGTGCGCGACAGCGAGGAGGAGCGGCGACGCGTCTCGAGCGCCGACCTCGTCGCGCGGCTCGTCGCCCGCGGCGTCGCGGCGCGACACCTTCCGGCCCTCGACGAGATCCTCCGCTGCCTCGCGGCGACCTGCGGCGACGGCGACCTCGTCGTGACGATGGGCGCGGGGCCGATCGACGCGGTGGCGCTCGCCTTCCTCGCGGGGGCGGATCGATGCCGATGACGACCGGCGCTTCGCGACTCTTCGCCGACCTCGACGTCGACGTCGAACCCGACGCCCCACTCGGGCCGCGGACGTGGTTCGGCGTCGGAGGCCGCGCGGACGCGTTGGTGCGGCCCCGCAGCGTCGAGGCGCTGCAGACCCTCGTCGGTCGTTGCCACCGCGACGGCATCGAGCTTCGCGTCCTCGGCGAGGGCGCCAACCTGCTTGTCACGGACGATGGCGTCGGCGGCGTCGTGATCCATCTCGACCACGCCTGCTTTCGCGAGTGCTCGCTCAATCGCCGAGGCGGCGTCGAAGCGGTTCGGGCGATGGGCGGCGCCGATCTTCCAAGGCTGATCCTCGACTCGACCCGCATCGGGCTCGAGGGGCTCGAGGGACTGGCCGGCATCCCCGCCTCGATCGGCGGGGCCGTGCGGATGAACGCCGGCGGCGCGTTCGGCGCGATCTCCGATCGCCTGCACTCGGTGGCGGTGATCGATCGGCGGGGCGAGCTCGCGATCCACCCCGCGTCGGATCTCGCGATGGGCTACCGACGATGCCGGCTCCCCGGCCCCGTGCTCGTGTGGGCGGCGTTTCGCCTCGACGAAGGCGATCCGGTCGCGCTTCGAACCCGGGTGAAGGAGGTCTTCGCCTACAAGAGGAGCACGCAGCCGCTCGCCGACCACTCCGCGGGGTGCATGTTCCGAAACCCCGAGGCCGTGATCGACGGCGGACGACGCGGCGCGGGCTGGCTGATCGATCAGGCGGGAATGAAGGGCGCGTCGATCGGCGGCGCGTCGGTGAGCCGGCAGCACGCCAACTTCTTCACGGTGTCTCCTGGCGCGACCGCGAACGATCTGCTCGAACTGGCGTCGCTGGTCGCCTCGCGGGTGTTCGATCGATTCGGTGTTCGACTTGATCGGGAAGTGGTCGTGTGGTCGCGCCGCGATGAAGCGTCGAGCTCGCCGGGCGACGAGGAGGCGACACGATGACGGAGCGATTCCGCGACCCACCGATTCCGGCCGGACCGCTTCGAGTGGTCGTCCTGATGGGCGGCCCCGACGCCGAGCACGACGTGAGCCTCCGTTCGGGTTCGCAGGTGGTGGCGGCGCTCGAGAACTCCGGGCTCGTCGTCACGCCGCTCGTGGTCGATCGCCCGAGCGTCGAAGCGCTGCGCGAACTCGATGCCGACGTCGTCTTCCCCGTGCTCCACGGTCCGTTCGGCGAAGGCGGCCCGCTGCAGGAGCGGCTTGAAGCGGCTCAGGTCCCCTTCGTCGGATGCGGATCGTCGGCCGCACGGCTCGGCATGGACAAGCTCGCCTGCAAGCAAGCCGTCGCCGCGGCCGGCGTCCCCACGCCGGAGGCCGAACGCCTGCGGCCCGGCCTTCCCTCGCGACTCGAACCGCCGGTGGTGATCAAGCCGATCGACGACGGCTCGAGCGTCGGGGTTCGACTGTGCTCGACGCCGCGCGACGTCGCCGAGGCGAGGCGGGTCCTCGAGCCTCGCTTCGAGCGGCTGATGATCGAGCGGCTCGTGCATGGTCGCGAGATCACGGTGGGCCTGCTCGATGGGCATCCGCTTCCCATCATCGAAATCGTGCCCGCCGAAGGCTTCTACGACTACCAGGCGAAGTACCTTCGCGACGACACTCGCTACGTGATCGATCCGTCGATCGATCCATCGCACGCCGAGCAGTGCCGTCGCCATGCGATCGCGGCGTGGCAGGCGATCGGCTGCCGCGATCTCGCCCGCGTCGACTTCCTGCTCGACGAGGACGGACCGTGGTTCCTCGAGATCAACACCATGCCGGGCATGACCGATCACTCGCTGCTGCCGAAGGCCGCGGCACACGCGGGGTGCCCGATGCCGATGCTCTGCCGCTCGCTGGTCGAGCGGGCCTGGGCAAGAGCGACGCAAGGGGCTCCCTCGATCACCAAGACCTGAGACGCTTGCGATCCGCGATCGGTCGAAGAGCGTCACTCTCGCTCGCCCGCCGGCCATCCCCCTCGAACAGCCGCTCAGGCGCCCCCGCCGGTCGATCCGTCGTCACGGATGATCGATCAAGCAATCGGTCGGGCTCGTCGATCGCCCCGATCGACCGCATCGCCGATGGAGCGGAATCACCCGCCTCGCCGATGACGGAGCCCGATGGGCAGTCGCACTTCGAATTCTCCGTCGCGTTCGTGGAAGACCGACGCTCTGGCATGGCTTGGCCGCGGCCGCGACGCGGCCGGCGCTCGGCTCGCGTCGTTCCTGCCCGAGGACGGATCGCTTCGTCGTTGGTCGGATCGGATCGCCGTGATCCTGCTGGCGGTAGGCGTGCTGGTCGCTGCGTTCGTCGGCGTACCAAGCCTGATCGAGCGGGCCGATGCTGGCGAAGCCCCGATCAGCCGAGAGCCCGCCGCGTCGCTCGCCGGGCCCGCGATTCGCTTCATCGATGAACCGGCCTGGCTCGATCCGTCCGAGCGGGAACGGATCGAGATTTCGATTGCCGCCGAGCTTGCGGGGGCCTCGGCCTTCGATCGGGCGTCGCTCGAATCCGCCGCCGCGGCCGCCGAACGCACCGGCTGGTTCGACGGCACGGTGACGCTCCTTCGAACCGGATTGAACGAGGTGCTCGTCGAGACGCCGCTTCGCGTGCCCCGCGCCGCCGTGCGAAGCCGCGGGCGCGACCACCTCGTCGATCTCCGCGGCACGTTGCTCCCGATGTCGTGGATCGCCGGCCGTACGCCCTTTGCCATCCCCGTCTTCGTAGGCGTCCGCGAGTCGGCGCCGGATCGGCCGGGCACCACATGGCCAGGTGGCACCGTGACGATCGGCTTCGAGGTGCTCGAGGCGATCTCGAGGCGGCCGTGGAGCGGATCGATCCGCGCGATCGATCTCGACGGCGTGGAACGCGGCGCGCCGATTCGACTTCAGACCGTCGGCGGAGGAACGATCGTCTGGGGTGGCACGGCGGCGACTTCCGTCGCGGAGGTCCCGGTCGCCACGCGGCTCGCCTATCTCGACCGACTGCATCAGCGAACCGGCTCGATCGATCCGCCTCCCGGCAAGGCGTGGGATCTCCGGCTCGACTACCTGGCTTCGCGTCCCGAGCCCGGTTCGAGTGCTTCCACACTCGCGAGTGCGGTCGAACTCGGTGACTCGGCGGCCGACCATGGGGCTTCCGGCACGAACCTCGCCAGCCGCGCCGGTCGGCCGTGAGTGTGCGGTCGTTCACTCCGCCGACCTGAAGCCTTCCAGCCCGCGTATCGAGAGGATCAAGCCTTTCGCCCTCGGCAGGCCCCGTTCGGCCGACGGTCTCGGCCCGGGGCCCTCATCGCGTCTCCAATGAAAAACCGCCGCCCCGAAGGGCGGCGGTCACTTGACTCCCATCGATCGTGGAGCGAGACGGTTCGTCTCGCCGGGTGATCACCAGCTGTCGCGATCGCGACCGCCGCCACCGCCACCACCGTAGCCGCCGCGGCCACCGCCGCCGCCGCCACCGTAGCCGCCGCGGCCACCGCCGCCGCCGCCGAAGCCGCCGCGGCCACCACCGCCGCCGCCGCCGAAGCCGCCGCCACGAGGACCGTCGGTCCGAGGCCGAGCCTCGTTGACGTTGATCGTCCGACCGTCGACGTCCTGCCCGTTGAGGGCTTCGATCGCCGCCTTGCCCTGGTTGTCGTCAGACATGGTCACGAACGCAAAGCCGCGGGGGCGGCCGGTTTCCCGATCGGTGGCGATGAACACCTCATCAACGGCACCGTGGGCGGAGAAGAGCTGCTGCAGCGTCCCCTCGGAGGTCTTGAAATTCAGGTTTCCAACAAAGATCTTCACGAACGCATCCTCGCTGAGGCCTCGGATAATCCAGCAGTCGGCTGAGCGGCCTCAGGGCGGTGCGCAGTCGGACCGGAGCGGCATCGGAGCCGCGGACGAGGAGTGTACCAACGTCGGAATCCTGTCAAGACGGTGAATCCGGAGAACGGCTCCGACTTCGTCGAATCGAAGGTCGCCCGACCCGTTGCCTCCGACGCGGGTTCTCGTCATACTGCGGGGCTCCCCGCTGGGGCGGACCGGTCGTCCGCTCCTCACTTCGAGCCCCGAACCGGGGCCATAAGGACAGCGCCATGGCCAGTCGCCGCATCGAACTGCTTCTCAATCGCACCGTCGAGCACCTCGGACTCGTCGGAGACGTCGTCCGAGTCCGCGCCGGATATGCCCGGAACTACCTGCTCCCGATGGGTCTCGCGGAGCCGCCGACCCCCGAGAAGGTGGAGGCGCTCAAGGAAGCCCGCGCCGCGGCCCAGGCCGAGCAGGCCGCCATGCGTGCCGCCCGTGCCGAGACCATCGAGAAGCTCGCCGACATCACGGTGCGTCTGGTCCGATCCTGCAACGATCAGGGCGCCCTCTACGGTTCGGTCACCCAGCGGGACATCTCCGACGCCCTCGTCGAGATGGGCTACGGGGTCGACATGCGTGCGGTCCGCCTGAGCCAGCCCATCCGCCGGCTCGGCGAGAACCTCGTCCTCATTCAGTTCGAGCGGGATCTCAAGCAGGAGATCACCGTCCGCATCGTGCCGGATCGCGAGATCGAAGGCGAGCGAGAGGACGAAGCCGAAGAGACCGAGGTCCCGACCGAGGCTCCGAGCGACGCGTCCGCGGAGGCTCCTGCCGAAGCGTCGGCGGAGTGAGGCCGCGGCAGTTCAACTCCTGACGCAGGTCGGGCCGATCTGAAGGCGGCCGCAGGATCGACCGCATGGAGGCGTTCGTCCGGGTCGGCAGTCGCCCACGGGCACGGAGATCGCGTCACGATGAACATCGCCGCCGAACGCCGCCGGACCCTCCCGAGCGTCCGTCGCTCGATCACCCACAAGTTCGCCATCGGCGGGCACGAGGGATATCTGACCGTCGGACTCTTCGACGACGGGCAGCCCGGCGAGATCTTCATCAAGATGAGCAAGGAAGGTTCGACGCTCTCCGGACTGATCCAGGGCTTCTGCCGCGCGTTCAGTCTCGCGCTCCAGTTCGGACTCACCTCGACCGAAGCGGTCGAACGGTTCCGAGGCATGCGGTTCGAGCCGTCGGGGCCGACGAACAACCCCGAGATCCCCGAGACGACGAGCATCCTCGACTACGTCGCCCGCTATCTCGAGCTGCACTTCGCAAGCCGCGAGCGCGACGCGGCCTGAGGCGAGGACTTCTCCCGCCGAACCGATGCGTGGTTCAAGCCGAGGGAGCGATCGTGGCGGCGGCCTTCTCGACGAGGCGATTGAGAAGCACGCGTAGCAGGGTCCGAGGCTCGAGGTACTTCGGCGGCGGCCGGTAGTAGACCTCGACCGTCCCCTGCTCGTTCGGACGCCCGATCGGTCGCACCGTGCCGGCGATGCCCTTGAGCAGACGCTCGAGATCGTGCGGCCGAGAGGTCCGGAAGACGACGTCGCCGTCTCGAACCACCAGCATACGAACGCCGATCAGCGTCGCCGCGAGGCGCAGTCGCGCAAGGTCGAGCAGCGTCTCGACGCCGCTCGGCGGATCGCCGTAGGCGCCAACGAGCGCTTCGCGGGCCGCATCGAGCGACTCGAGCGACTCCGACTGCGCGATGCGTCGATACGCCTCCATCCGCCGCGTGTCGGAGGGGATGTAGCCGCGCGGAATCGTGCCGACGAGACCGATGTCGACGAGGGTGTCCGCGGGCGAGATCGGCGCGTCGTGCCGAAGCTCGCGCACCGCGTGCTCGAGCAGACGGCAGTACATCTCGTATCCCACGGCGGAGATGTGCCCGCTCTGCTCCTTGCCGAGCAGGTTGCCGGCGCCGCGCAGTTCGAGGTCGCGCATCGCGATGCGGAAACCGGCGCCGAGCATCGAGTGATCCTCGATGGCCCGAAGCCTCCGCTTGGCGTCCTCGGTGACCTTCCGCTTCTGCGGCAGGAGCAGGTAGCAGTAGGCGCGGTGGCGGGAACGCCCCACGCGGCCGCGAAGCTGGTGAAGCTCGGCGAGTCCGAACATGTGGGCGTTGCTGATGAACATCGTGTTGGCGGTCGGGATGTCGATGCCGCTCTCGATGATCGCGGTCGAGATCAGGATGTCCGCGTCGCGACGCATGAACGCCCGCATCACGTCCTCGAGCGCGTGGGGATCCATCTGGCCGTGCCCGGTGACGATTCGAGCGTCGGGCACGAGCCGGTGCACGAAATCGGCGACGTCGTCGAGGTCGCCGATGCGGTTGTGCACGAAGAAGACCTGCCCCTCGCGGGCGAGCTCGCGGTCGATCGCCCGCTTGATCCGCGTCGGGTTGAACGGGATCACCTCGGTCACGATCGCGCGGCGATCGACCGGGGCGGTCGTCAGGCTGCTGATGTCCCGCAGCCCGAGCATCGCCATGTGCAGCGTGCGCGGAATGGGCGTCGCGCTCAGGGTGAGCACGTCCGCGGTGACGCGAAACCGCAGCAGCTTGTGCTTGTGCTCGACGCCGAACCGCTGCTCTTCGTCGATGACCACGAGGCCGAGGTCCTTGAAGCCGACGTCCTTCGAAAGCAGCCGGTGCGTGCCGACGAGCACATCGACCCGTCCGGCCTTCGCCTCCTCGAGCACGACCTGCTGCTCCGCGGGAGACTTGAAGCGGCTGATCGATTCGATCCGGAAGGGGTAGCCCGCGAAGCGGTTGCGGAAGGTTCGTTCGTGCTGCTCGGCAAGCACCGTCGTCGGCACGAGCACCGCCACCTGCCGCCCCGCCTCGGCCGCCTTGAAGGCGGCCCGGATCGCCACTTCGGTCTTGCCGAAGCCGACGTCGCCGCAGACGAGCCGATCCATGGGCTTCGCATCCTGCATGTCGCGCTTCACCGCGGCGATCGCGGTGGCCTGATCCTCGGTCTCCTCGTAGGGGAACGACGCCTCGAACTCCCGCATCCATGCGGTGTCCGGCGGAAAGCGGATGCCCGGCGAGGCTTCCCGGGCCGCCTGCAGACGCAGCATCTCGGCGGCGAGCTCCCGCACCGCCTCGGACACCTGCTCCTTCTGCCGCTTCCACCGCTTGCCGCCCAGCGCGGATCGCCGCGGCGTCGCGTTCGCGGCGCCGACGTATCGCTGCACCAGTTCGATCCGCGTCGCCGGCACATGCAGGAACGCTCCGGCATCGAACTCGAGCAGCAGGTACTCCTGCTCCGGCCGCCCCTCCTCCGCGAGCAGTTCGAGCCCCACGAATCGAGCGATCCCCTGATCGCGGTGGACCACGTAGTCGCCGGGCTCGAAGTGGAGAAACGCCTCGCGGGCGGCTCCTCCGCGGAGCCGCCCCGATCTCCGTCGCGCATGCCAGCGATGCAGGATCTCGTGCTCGGGCACGATCGCCAGCGGACGCTCGCCGCCGGTCCAGACGAAGCCCCGATGCAGATAGCGTCGCTCGACCTCGATCGGGATCTCGGGCAGGTACTCGCGCAGGAGTTCGCCGATCCGCTGCGCCTGTCCGGTGGTGTCCGCGACGACGAACGCCTCCGCCTGGCCCGCGAGTTCTCCGAGTTCCTTGAACGCGGCCGGCGGCGTCTCCGCGAACGCCGGAAGCGGCTCGACCGGAAGGTCGACTCTTCGCTCCGGCGCGAGCCCTTCCGAGAACGCGCTGACGTCGATGGTCGCATGGCAGCGATCCAGGATCGCCTTCATCACCGCGGGCGGTCCCTGCACCGAATGGGCCGAGCCAACCCGCTCGAAGTAGCCGCGGCCCTGTTCGTAGACCTCCGAGAGTTCCGCGACGATCGCGACGGTCTCGCGCGGAAGCAATGTCGGAAGCAGCCTCGTCACGTCGCCGGACTCGAGGCTCGCCAGCGAAGCCCCGACGACCTCGATGCGTTCGACGCGGCGGTCGGACGCCTGCGTCGCCGGATCGAGTTCGAAGATCCGCTCGACGGAGTCGCCGAAGAGATCGAGCCGGAAGGGCGCTGCGCCGCCGGGCGGAAAGACGTCGACGATGCCGCCGCGAACCGCGAACTCGCCGGGGCTCTCGACCGCATCGGTCCGGGCGTAGCCCGCCTCGGCGAGCCATCCGGAGAACTCCGCGGGATCGAGACGATCGCCCTCGCGAATCGTCCGCAGCATGCGGGCAAGCGTGGAGGCTTCCGGCACCGCCTGCATGAGCGCGGCGATGGGGGCCACGACGAGGCCGGGATCGGCTCCGAGCAGCAGATCGCGCACGAGCACGAGGCGATCCCCGAGCAGTTCGAGGCTGACGCCCGATTCGCCTGGCAGCACCTCGAGCGCCGGGAAGATCCGGGCAGGCACGCCGAGATCGAGCAGCTCGTCGATCGCCTCTTCCGCTTCGTCGAGATGCGCGACGACGAGCATCATCGGCGCCGCCACGCGACGGCGAATGGCCGCCGCCAGCACGATGGTGCTCGAGCCGGCCACGCCGCGCACCGACGCGGACCCGCCGGATCGCGCGGCTTCCGCGATCTCGCGGACCCGGGACTCCGACTCGATCGCCTCGAGCCAGCGTGGCGGCTTCGACTCCGTCACGGCGTCGAGCCCGTCTCGGACATCGATGGCGACATCGGGTCGTCGAGCGCGCCATTCGGTGGCGTCGGCGGAACGGCACGCAGCAGCGGCCGCATCGACTCCACCCGGCGAGGTCCGATGCCCGGCACCTGCGTCAGGTCCTCGGCGCGGTGGAGGTCGAGTCCGTCGCGCCGCGCCTGATCGATTCTCGCCGCCAACGCAGGCCCGATCCCCGGGAGCAGTCGCAGCGACTCGACCGGCGCCGTGGACGGATCGATCCACGCGGTGGTCGCCAGTGGCGGCAGGGGCGATGCCGGAAGACGGATCCACCACGAACTCGCCATCACGGCGGCGAACGCCACGAGTGCGAGCGAGCCCGAAGGAGCCCTTCCGCGACCGAGACCGTCGCGAATCGTCCGAGCCGACCGTCCAAAGCAGCGCTGCATCACGGGGTCCGCGCCGACGCCGCGGCGGCCAGCCCGCCTTGAAGTCGAGGACGCGGCGTCCGCACGGCTCGGGCGATCGAGTCGAGCGTCGCCGCCACCGGCTTCGCCTTGCCGGCCTCGTCGAAGAGTCCTCGCGACGATCCGCCGCCATCCTTGACGACGCTCCACAGGACGGCGTCGAACCGCGGGCGGGCGAGCAGGATGGGAAGCGTCTCGGCAAGCCAAGCCGCTTGGCGAGACGGCGTCCAGACCCCTCGCCATGCGCCGTCGTCGGACGTTGTCTCCGACGACGGCGCCGAGAGACCCGTCACCACCACATGACGATCGGGGCTGACGTAGCGATCCGCCAGCGAGGCGATCTCGGCAAGGTCTCGGCACGGGCGGATCGACTCGCCGGGCGCGATGCGAAGCCCGATGCAGTCCACGTGGATCCCATCCTCGGCGACGCGACGCAGATACCGCAGCGGTCCCATGCCCTCGGGATGTCGCTCGAGGTGCTCCGCGAACGGATCGACGATCTCCACGAGGATCCGCGCGTTGGGCTGAAGCTGCCGCACCAGGACGCTCGCAAGCCGCGTGATCGCGATCGCCCGGTCGCCGTCGGCGACCGTCTCGGTCGCGCCGGCCAGGCCCGAGGCGATGTTCCACATGCTGACCGCACCCCGATAGCGCCCCACGACCTGCTCGCAGTACGCGTACACCGCCTCGCGGAAGGACGAGTCGTCGGCCCGCCGCGAGAGCGCCCAGTCGGGCATTCGCCGAACCGACGCATCGACGAGCGGGCCGCAGACGATCCGACGCTTCGCCTTGGAGGCGGCGACCATCCATCGATCGAGCTTGGCCCACTCGAAACGGCCCGGCGACGGCTCGAGGTCGCGCCACGAGATCGGGATCGAGATCAGCCCATACGGCTCGAAGTAGCGGTCCTCGATGAGTCGCGTCGGGAGATCCGGATCGATCGCAAGCCCGATCGCCGTCGATGGCGCGCCCTTGGAGGCGTACTTCCTCGCGAGGTGGTTTCTCGCGTGGCTCGCCGCAAGGCGCTCCGAGGCGTCGATGCCGACCATCAAGCTTCGTCGCGCCAACGCGCCGACCGCCGCCGGCTCGGTCTCGGTGCTCGCTCGGCCGAGCAGATCGCGGGACTTCTCGAAGCGGGAGATCGCCTCCGGCGCGGCGTCGGGGTCCCACATCCCCCACTCCTCCGCCTTGGCGAGAAAGAGCTTCACACGGTGCCGCGCGAGTTCGTAGAGCAGCGGATACGGCTCGCGCCGCGGAGGCAGCAACGTCGTCTGCACCCGAAGTCGCCCAACCTCGCCCAACTCCATCGGCAGGCTGAGCGCACACGCGGACGGCTCCTCCACCTCCGCGTCGATGAGGAAGCCTCCGTCGAATCGCTCGCCGACCCGCACCTTGCCCGCCGCCGGGAATCCCTCGCGACCGACGAGCATGGCCCCGGCAAGCCGGTCCGCGTCGATGCCCTCGCCGTCATGGATCCGAAAGCGAAGGTTCGACATCAGGGTCGGCGTCAAGATCCAATCGAGGTCCCGGAGCGGACGACGGGAAGGATTCCGGCGAGCCGGAATCGAGTTCCGGCGACCGCTCCGATCCACTGCACGCGGCCCGCGACGCTCCGCACAGGGCATCCGAACCCTGCGGGTCGGTAGTGTAACGGCGAGGGGCGCCACGACGGCTTCGCCGGAGCAAACGCCGCACGTCGCCTGCCCGTTTCCGAGAGAGCTCCTCGCATGCACGCGGACGCCATCGAGTCGATCGCCTCGCCTTCGTCCTCGCCAGACGCCGCCGCCCCGCCGGCGATCGTCTCGACGAACCTCCCGCTTCCCGGGCGCCGCACCGGCAAGGTTCGGGATCTCTACGAACTGCCCCGCGATCCCGATGGACTGCCCCGCGTGCTGATCGTGGCGACCGATCGCGTCAGCGCGTTCGACGTCGTGCTGCCGGATGCGGCGCCGGGCAAGGGTCGCCTGCTGTCGCAGACGAGCCTGTGGTGGTTTCGGCGCCTGCGGCGAGAACGAATCGTCGCCGACCATGTGATCCACGCCGACGTGGACGCGATCCCCGAACTTGCTCCGGACGCGCGACCGGCCTTGCGTGGCCGAACGATGGTCTGCCGCGCGGCGAAGGTCGTGCCGATCGAGTGCGTCGCCCGCGGCCACCTCGCCGGCAGCGGACTCGCGGAGTACCGCCGAAATGGAACGATCTGCGGGATTCGCCTGCCCGCGGGACTCGCCCCGGGCGACCCCCTGCCCGAGCCGATCTTCACGCCGGCGACGAAGGCGGCGGAAGGCCACGACGAGAACATCTCGTTCGAGCAGGCCTGCGACCTGGCGGGGGCGGATCTGATGAACCGGCTCCGTGACACGACCCTGGCGATCTTTCGTCTCGCCGGGGAGATCGCCGCCGGCAAGGGTCTCGTCCTCGCCGACACGAAGTTCGAGTTCGGCTTCGCGCTCGGACGCGATGGCGAGCCGACCGGCGAACTCCTCCTCGTCGACGAGATCCTCACCCCCGACAGCAGCCGTTGGTGGCCGCGCGAAGCGGT
>CAZTMB010000047.1:0-20948 GCA_964614695.1 uncultured Isosphaeraceae bacterium
CTCGCGGTGCTGCTCGGCGCGTGGGGCGGTTGAACGGCGAGCGCCGTTACACTCCCGCCCCTCCATGACCAGTCGAAGCAATCGAACCGGGTCGCCGAAGCGCGGCTCGAAGAAGACCTCCACCGCGGCCGCGAAGCGGACTCGCCGCGACACGAAGCCCCGACGCGGACGCATGACCGCCGCGACGAGCGATCGACACGACCTCTACGAGCGATCCGTGCAGACGCCCGAGGCGGAGGTCGCCTTCATCGACAAGGTCTGGCGACGCCTTCGCGGGCAAGTCGCCACGAGCTTCCGCGAGGACTTCGCCGGCACGATGTTCCTGAGCACCACGTGGGTGAGGCGTCGGCCGACCAACAGCGCGATCGCGGTCGATCTCGATCCCGAGGTGCAGCAGTGGGGGATGCGACGGCATGTCGAGACGCTGAAGCCCGACGCCCGCGCGCGGCTCGACATCCGGCTCGACGACGTTCGGACGGTGCGTTGCCCGAAGGTCGACTGCATCGGCGCCTTCAACTTCAGCTACAGCCTCTTCAAGGATCGGGGCGAACTCGTCGCCTACTTCAGGAGCGTGAGGAAGGGGCTCAAGCCGGGCGGGATCTTCCTGCTCGACGCCTACGGCGGCAGCGACTCCTACCTCGAGCAGTCGGAGGACCGGAAGCTCGAGGGCTTCACCTACGTCTGGGACACCGAGCGCTACAACCCGATCACCGGCGAGGTGCTCAACCACATCCACTTCCGCTTCCCCGACGGGACCGCGATGGAGAAGGCCTTCACCTACGACTGGCGGCTCTGGGGACTCGCGGAGCTCCAGGACTGCCTTCGCGACGCGGGCTTCCGCTCCGTCGAGGTCTACTGGGAGGGCACCACCGACGAGGGCGGCGGGGACGGTAACTTCAGGCCGACCCGCAAGGGCGACGCGTGCCTGGGATGGATCGCCTACCTGAGCGCGTGCGACTGAGGTCCGCGTCTCGCCACCGCTATCATCGCGCCATGCTCGAGAGTCTCCCCACCGGCGCCGTCGCCGACCCCGCGTTGGCGATCCGCATCGGTGAATCCCTCGGAGAGGTCGAAGCGGTCTTCGATCGCCAGCTCGAGAGCGACTTTCCGGCGGTCAACGATCTCTGCAGGCACGTCGAGCGCTACCGAGGCAAGCGGCTGCGTCCGGTGCTCACGCTGCTCTCGGGTCTCGCCGCGGCCGAGGGCGATGCGGAGCGAGGACTCTCCTCTCGCCATGCGGTGCTCGCGGCGGTCGTCGAGATGATCCACATGGCGACGCTTGTCCACGACGACGTCCTCGACGAGGCGGACGTGAGGCGGCGCGGCGCGACGGTCAACCGGCTCCGCGGGAACGAGACCGCGGTGATGCTCGGCGACTACCTGATCTCGAACGCCTTCCATCTCTGCTCGAGCCTCGACGATCCGCAGATCAACCTCGAACTCGGAGCGACGACCAACACCGTCTGCGAGGGCGAACTGCTGCAGCTGCACCATCGCGACGACCTTTCGCTCGACGAGCGCACCTACCTCGAGATCGTGCGGCGAAAGACCGCCGCCCTCGTGGGGATCTGCGGCCGGCTCGGCGCCCGGCTGTCCGGGGCCTCGACGCGGGTCCAGCAGGCCCTCGAAGGCTTCGGCGAGGCCGCGGGCATCGCCTTCCAGATCCAGGACGACCTGCTCGATCTCGCCGGCGATCCCGAGGTGGTCGGCAAGACCCTCGGCCGCGATCTCGAGAAGGGCAAGATGACCCTTCCCGCGGTGCTGCTGCTCGCCTCGGCGGGCGGCCGCGAACGCGAGATCGCCCTCTCCGCGCTTCTCACCCGCGATGCCGTCTCGCTTCGTTCGCTGCTCGAGCAGCGAGGCGCGATCGAGGCGGCCCGGGCCCGCGCGGCCTCGTTCGTCGAGGAGGCCAAGCGAGCCCTCGAGGCGGTTCCGGACTCGCCCGCCCGCGATCTGCTCGCGGCCCTCGCCGACGCGGTGATCACGCGGTCGTACTGATCCGCGACGCGGTCGGCAGCCCCTCATTCCCCCGAAGTTGCGGTTCGGATCGTCGTGGGACGCCGATAGCATCGCTCCGCCGCCTCTCGGAGATCGCTCATGACTCGACCGTCCCGATCGCGCCCGATGTCCTGCCTGCTCGCCGTGCCGGCGATCCTCGCCTTCGCGACGACCGTCTTCGCGCAGGCTCCGACCGGTCAGGTCGCGACGCCGCCACCGGCCGCAGCGCCGGCGAACTTCGAGTCCGCGCCGCGCGAGTGGCTCGATCGGCTGCCTCGCGAGGATCGCGCCGCGGTCGAGCCGCTGCTTGGCTACGAAGCGCCCGCGCTTCCCGTCGACGCGGTCTGGATCGGGGTTGGACCGAAGAGCCTCGCGGATCTTCGCGGCAAGGTCGTCGTGCTTCAGTCCTTCACGACCAAGGGAAGCGGGAAGCGGATCGCCGAGAAGCTCGCCGCGACGCTCGAAAAGTCCGCGCCCGGCGACGCGGCGGTGCTGCTCGTGCACACGCCCGACGGCGCCGACAAGGCCTCGGCGATCCTCGAACGGCAACCGCTGCCGTGGCCGGTCCTCGTCGATGCGACCGGCGCCGCGTGCGACGCCTACGGCTTCTATCGCCGCCCGTCGAACGTCGTGCTCGACAAGCAGGGCAACGTGCGCTACGCGGGCCTCACGCCCGAGGGCGTGGCCGAGGCGATCAAGACCCTCGACGGCGAGACGTTCGATGCGGCGCTCCCGGCGCGACGTCGCGAGGCGCCGCCCGCCACCGCCGCCGCGGAGTGGCCGACCTTCCGCAACCCCGTCGGCCGCGCCCGCGACCTTCGCGGGCAGCGGGCCCCCGAGTTCGCGGTCGATCGATGGATGAGCGACGCGGACAATCCGGGCCGACGCCTGCTCGTCGTCGACTTCTTCGCGACGTGGTGCGGCCCGTGCATCGCGGCGGTGCCGCACATGCGCTCGCTGGCGCAGGCCTATCCGCAGGACGTGTGCGTGATCGGCCTCACCGACGAGAGCAAGGGCAAGTACGACACCGGCATGATCAAGATCGGCATGAAGACCCGCGACTTCGGCTATGCGATCGCGAGCGATCCGCAAGGGCGCTTCAAGAACGGCTTCCAGGTGTCGGCGATTCCGCACGTGGCGATCGTCTCGCCCGACGGCATCGTGCGGTGGCAGGGGCATCCCTCGTCGCTCGACGATGCGGCGATCCGCTCTCTCATCACCGCCAACCGCGCCGCGATCGGCGAGGCTCAGGCGTCGGGAGGCCTCGACGCGCCGCCCGCCCGCTGGCAGCGCGGCCGCAACTGACGATCCGTTCGCGGAACCGGCGGACTACCGCCAGACCGTCATCGCGGCGTTGTCGATGAGCCGCACCATCGGAAGACGCGCGGCGATCAGAGCGCGGGTCGGCCGTCGAAGGTCGGCGACCGGCTCGAGCGTCTCGGCATCGCGGACGACCGCGTACTCGATCTCGAGCCCGTGATGCTCGAGCGTCTCGCGCATGAGGCGTTCCGCGGTCTCGGGATGCTGCGCGGCGTGGGCGACCTGCAGCGCCCGCGACAACCCGAGGGCCTGCTGCCGAGCGTCGGCATCGAGATAGCGGTTGCGGCTGCTCATCGCGAGCCCGTCCGATTCGCGAAGGGTCGCGCCGCGTCGGATCGAAAGGCCCGGCCACCGCGGGGAGCCCGATGCGGCGTCCTCATTCACCATGCACTCGATGAGGCGCAGCTGCTGGAAGTCCTTCTCGCCGAAGATCGCGACGGAAGGGCGAAGGAGATCGAAGAGTCGGCCGACCACCTGTGCGACGCCGGCGAAGTGACCGGGTCGGCAGCGATCCTCGAGTCCGGGCGCCGTGGCGACCTTCGGCAACCGCATCGACGCCGCCTCCTCGCGCGCCGCTTCGGCACCGCGCGGATAGAGGTCGTCGACCGAAGGGGTCCAGCACGCCGCGGCACCGCATGACCGTGCGAGCGCGAGATCCGCGGCGAGCGTGCGCGGATAGCGGTCGAAGTCCTCGCCGGGCCCGAACTGCGTCGGGTTCACGAAGATCGAGACGACTGCGGGGCGGCCGGTGTCGGCCGCGAGCCGGATGAGCGAGCCATGCCCATCGTGCAGCGCGCCCATGGTCGGAACGAACGCAGCCCCTTGCCAAGACGCGAGCGATGGGATCTCTTCGAGTTGCAGCATGGGGTCGGAGGATGCGAGCATCTTGCGGCGGGTGGCGAGGCGTCGTGCGGCGCTTGGCGGTGCGTCACCAGAAGATCATCGCCACGCCTGCAGTCGCCATGCCCGCGGCGAGCAGCAGCATCGCGCTGCGGCTCTGCGGGCCGGCCTTCATCGAGGCCAAGCCGACGACGCAGCCGCCCACGAAGCAGGCGATCGCCCACGGCAGCAGCGAAGCGGTGCGGTCGTCGCGGGTCAGGACGAGCGTTCCCCCGTAGAGGCCTTGAGGATCCATGAAGCGGTCCTCGTCGGGAGTCCATCCGTTGGGCAGCAGCGGGATGAACTGGGACGGATCCTCCACATCGCGTCGCGCGAACACCCACGCCTCTCCGCCTTGCCAAGGCAGCGGGGCGTAGCCACCCACCGACCCGCTGGCGCCTTCGACGAGCGGCTGGCGGCGCCAGTACTCGATCGTCAACCGATCGCCCGGCGCGACGCCTTCGCCTCGTTCGACTCGATCGACGAGCAGGATGGCGGTGAAGGATCGCTCGTCGAACAGATTCGTGACGTCGCGGACGATCGAGATCGACTCGACCGTTCCGTGCACGATCACCTCGGCGCGCGAGGCGAGGTCCTCGCGGGTGAGCGGGAACGCCTCGATCGCGATCGGAAGGTCGGACGAGCCGCCGAGCGGCGGAAGCGGTCCCTGCGGAGCCGCGTTGACCGGCGAGGCCGTCACGAGGAGCCCAAGCCATGCGACGACCCCGGCGAAGCCGGTCGATCGGGGGCGAAGCGTTCGCGCGGAAGAGACCGTCACGGAGGGATCCGAGGGGATTGAACCCGCTGCGTTCGGACCCCGCAACCGCAGGCCCGCGCGAATCGGCCCGGCTTCGAAGTCCCGCGTGTCGCGCATGTCGGCGACGGTCTCTTGGCGAGTCGCCGTAGACTCGCCCCGTCGAGCGTCTCCCACGCATGCCTCTTCAGATCTCCTCAAGTCTCGATCGCCGGCCGCCCTGCGCGGATTCCGCCTCATGAGCGGTCCTGGCGACATCCTCCCGTCCGCGGGCTGGCGAATCGATCCTGCACCCTCGCGCCTGCTCGCCTGGAGCGATGCCGCGGACCTTCCGCAGCCGCGCGACGTCCTCGCGCACGCCACGCGCTCGGGGCTCGAGATCGTCTCCGTCGAGATGCTCGAGTTCGGACCGCCCGTCGCCTGGGCGGTCCTGGCGCATGAAGCCGGGCGGCCGCCGTGGGTCGTTTGGTGCGAGCCCGCCACCGGCAGCGACGTGCCGCCATCGGCCGCGGCGTCGCGCTGGATCCTCGGCATGGAGACGCTGCTCGCAGTGCCGAACGCGGAGCAGGACCTTGCGGAAACGATCGCCCGACACCGGGCGATGAAGCGTTGGCTCAATGATGGCGGCGCCGGATCGGCGCTGCTCGATCCGGCGACCGGCCGATGGCTCGATGCGTCGGAATGGACCGGCGACCTCGCGAAGGGCGCGGACGCGTCGCTCGAGGAACTGTGGTGCGTCCGCGTGCATCGGCGGGTCGGCGCGGCGAACGTCTGGCTTTCGACCGAGGGACTCGCTCGCTGCGGGCGGCCGGAACTCGAACTGCTCGAGATCCCCGAGCCGCTCGCCGCCGCGGGCGCTGCGATGCTCGACGATCTCGCGGCGCTCCTGCTCGAGGAATCGCCGCCGCCCGAGACGCCTTGGCGAGTGGGCCCGTCGCTCGAGGTCTCGCTCGAACGGCTCGACGAAGTGCTTTCCGCGCTCGCGCCGTCGGCCCCGGGATCGCTCGACGATCGACGAAGGCTCGAGCCCGAGGCGGTGATCGACGATCGCCGGGCAGCGGTCTGTGCCGCGGAGCGGCGGGGCACCTACCGCCGCGTGCCGGTGCCGCCGATCGAGGCGCTCGAGCGGATCGCGCGGGGCGAGGCGGGGCTCTACCGCAGCCGCCACGAGTCCGAGCGGCTCCGGCGGATCGTCGCGAGGCAAGGAGCGCTGCTCGAACGGATCGCCCACGCGGTCGAGGCGGGGGCCGAGGGGTTTCGGGCGCGGGTGGCGGTCGCCTCCGACGAGGAGCCGGGATCGAGTGCCTGGGCCGAGCTGGTCGGCGTGGCCGCCGACGGCTGGCTCGTGCAACCGATCGATCTTGGCGGACGTCCCGTGGCGACCGCTCCGGCCGCGATCACCGGCTTCGGCACGCTCTGCAACTGGAGGGTGGATCTCGGCGAGCGAAGCTACGGTCCCGACGAATCCGTCGAGCTCGAGACGGAGCTCGCGAACGCCGCGGCCGCGACCGGCGAAGGAAGGACCACCCCTTGAACGAACCGGATGCCGATGCAGCACGCCACGAGGCGGACGAGCAGGCTCGCGAGGCCGCGGCGGTGCAGGCGACGCTGGCTTCCGCGCCGAGGATCCGTCGCCTCGCGCGGATCCTGCGGGCCGCCGGGGCGGTGGCGGTGGCGCTCTCGCTGCTCGCGGGGCTTGCGATGGCCGTCGTGATGCTCTCGAAGGGATTCTCCGGAGACGCCGGCGCCGAGGCGACCGACGCGAGCGGGCGATCTTCCGGGGCGATACGCTCCTCCGAACCATGAGACTCTCCGATCGCTGGCCGGCACGGATCGTTCTCGCGTCGCTCCTCTTCTCGTGGCTCGTCGCCGCCGGCTGCGGGGCGCACCGGGTCCGGGGCCGCGTCGTCGAGGGCGACTTCGACTTCATCACGGTGGTCTCCGGCAGCGACAGCCGCCTCGCGGCGCCGGGCATCGGCAGCACCCGCATCACCTTCACCCGCGACCCGGGACGGCTCAACGCGACGCAGGCCGGCTCCGGGGTTTCCGATCCGGAAGGCTCCTTCGACATCGAGATCGACGCCTTCGGCGCCGGATGGATGAGCGAGGAGTGGCTCGTGCGGGCGGTGCGATCGAGGTTTGGTTTCGCGGAAGGCTCGGTGCGGCTGCCCAAGCCCCACAGCGACGAACAGCTGCTGATCACGATCCGCCGCGCTTCGCCGGAGGAGGTGCTCGACTTCGAGCGACGGCCGTCGGGTCGCAGCGAGGATCTCTATCGCGAGGCGGAGCTGTGGCGGACGCCGTAGCGGCGCGATCGCGGCCTCGGGTCCGCTACCGGTATCGCATCCGTCTCGCGGGAATCCTCTTCCTCGCGGTGACGCTGCTGCTCGGCGTGGCGGCGGCGACGAGGCCCAACAACCTGCTTGTCTGGATCTTCGGGCTCATGCTCGGATCGATCCTCGTCTCGGGCGTCGTGTCGGGGTTCATGCTCATGAAGCTCTCGGTGCGGCGGCTCGATCCGAGGCGGGCGGTGGCCGGCGAACCGGCGAAGCTCCGCTACGAGCTCGCGAACGCGTCGCGGGTCTGGAGCGCGTTCGGCCTGTCGATCCGCGAGCGTGCGACGCAGGCGAACGATGGCTGGGAGCGGTTCGCCGATCCGGCGGCGGCGGGCGTGGTGCACGTCGGCCCGGGCGAGACCGTGCATGCGGAGACGTGGATCCTGCCGCAGCGGCGCGGTCGCATGACGTTTCGCGAGGTCGAGGTCTCGAGCCGCTTCCCGTTCGGCCTGATCGAGAAGGTCCTGCGCCTCGAGAGCGAGTTCGAGGCGCTCGTGCATCCCCGAACCCTTCCGGTTCGCGCGGGCGTGCTCGCGGGACTGCGCACGGGCCGCGGCGGGGGAGCCGATCCGTCGCCTCGGCCCGGGGACGGCGAGGACTTCTTCGGACTGCGCGAGTACCGGCCGGGCGACAGCATCCGACAGATCGCGTGGAAGCGGCTCGCGGGCCTCGGGCGGCTCGCGACCATCGAGCGATCGGTGAGCGGACCGCCGCGGCTCGTCGTGTCGCTCGATCTGCGGACCCCGACGGCGAACCTCCGATCGGGCGAGACGCCGCCACGCGAGCTCGAGGAGCGGGCGATCACGATCGCGGCTTCGCTCGCCGCCGAGTCGATGCGGCAAGGCTTCGAGGTCGGGCTCGAGGTCCTCGGGCTCGACGCTCCGCGCCTGCCGGTGCGAAGCGGGCACTGGCATCTCGAGCGCATGCTCGGCGCGCTGGCGGCGCTCGATCTCGACGCGCCGCGGATCGCCGCCCGCGCCGCCGCGATCCCCGTGCGGACGGTGCGGGCGGTCGTGCATCCGGTGCATCCGTCCCGCCTCGACCGGGACGTCTCCTCGGAGGAGGGCTGGACGCTCGTGGCGACGCAGTTCGACCGGATCGTCGCGGCGCCCGCGGAGCCGTCCTCGTGAAGCCGCTGCGCCGCGTCCGGCTCGAACTGCTGGTGCTCGCGGAGATCGCCATCGCGGCGTTCTGCGTGAGCCAGCGGTCGATCGGCATGTTCCTGCTGGCGGGCGGCCTCGCGGCGCTCAGCTGGTACGTGACGCAGGGCCCGCGGGGGCGCTCGCTGCCGCGTTGGGCGGCGACCGGGCTCACGATCCTGATCCTCGCGGAGGCGGGATGGTCGTGGGTGCTCAATCCCGATCCCTCCGAGGCGATGTCGATCCTGGGGCGCTTCGCGATGTGGCTCTCCGTGCTCAAGCTCTACGAGGCTCGAAGCGCCCGCGACGACGCGCAGCTGCTGGCGCTCTCGGCGGTGCTCGTCGTGGCCGGCGCCCTGCACACGGTCGACCTGCTCTTCGCGGTGCTTCTGCTGGTCTACGGGATCGGCACGATTCGCGTGGCGATGCTGCTGCAGCTGGTCTCGGTCGAGCGGGAGAGCTCCTCCGACCGCGGGGCGGCGGTGGCGGGCCGGCGATTTCCGTCGCAGCTTCGCCGCACCGTCGTCCTCACCGCGGTCGGATCGATGCTCGTCGCGGTGGTGGTGTTCGTGGTGTTCCCTCGCCGGCTCGAGGCGGATCCTCGGCGCGGCGGGCTCGCGGGCACGCCGGTCTCCGGATTCGTCGAGGAGGTGGATCTCTTCGCCGGCGAGCGGATCAGCGAGAGCCGACGCGAGGTCTTCAGCGTGCGATGGCTCGATCGCGCCGGCGAGTCGGTGCGCTTTCCGCAGCCGCTGCTGCTGCGCGGCTCGGCGATGAGCGACTACGTCCCCGAGACGAGCCGCTGGACGTCCTCCAACAGCCGTCGTCGCATGCGGACGGTGACGGTGCGCCCGGACCTCGCGATGACGCCGCTGTCGCTTCCGCCGGTGCGGCCGCGCAGCGAGACCTATCGGCAGCAGGTCGTGATGCGAAGCATGGCGTCCGAGACCGTCTTCGCGGCCTTCGCGCCGATCGGCCTGTCGGCGCCCGATCGGCGAAGCTTCGGCATCGACCTCTCGACGCTGGTCATCCGCGAGATCGGCATCGAACGGCTGAGCCGGCTGCAGAGCTACGAGGTGCAGGTCGAGCCCTATCCCGGGCCGGAGACGCTGGCGCCGCTGCTCGGCGAGATCGGCTCGCGCATTCCGCCGCTGCCGGAGTTCCCGGTGCCGAGGATCCGCGAGCTGGCCGAGGAGATCCTGGCGGAGAAGGCGGACGATCCCGATCTCGCGGACCTTCCGAGCGAAGAGGACGCGGCGCTCGATCCGGAGCTTCGATGGGAGCGGAACCGCCGCATCTCGCGAGCGTTTCTCTCGTGGCTGCGCGACGAGAGCCGCTTCGCCTACACCACCGATCTCGGCGAGTTCGTGCGCTTCGAGGGCGAGGACCCGATCGAATCGTTCCTCGATCGACATCGCTTCGGGCACTGCGAGTACTTCGCCTCGGGACTCGCGGCGCTGTGCCGGTCGGTCGGGGTCGATGCGAGGCTCGTCACCGGGTTCATCGCGATGGAATGGGATCCGGGCACCTCGCAGTACGTCGTCCGCGAGTCGAACGCCCACGCGTGGGTCGAGGTGCGGACCGGCCGGTACCTGTGGAGCTCGCTCGATCCGACGCCGGCGGAGGATCTCGAGGCGATCGCGGCGTCGCGGCGAAGCTGGCTCGACGGCTGGCGCTGGATGTACGACCGCATCGAGCTCTTCTGGAACAGCCGCATCGTGAGCTACGACGGCGCGGTCCAGGCGTCGCTGGCGGAACGCATGGCCCGCAGCTGGACGGAAGCGGCGGGGGAGACCCTCGAGGCGGGGCTCGAGCGCGTGCGCGACACGACGCGACGGCTCGAACTCGGCGCCGCGGCGTTGCCGTGGGTCGGTGCGATCCTGCTCGGCCTCGCGACCGCGATCGCCGCGGCGACGCTCGCGATGCGGCGACGGCGTCGGCTTCGCCGCGAGGCGGCGTTGCCGCGAAGCGCCGGGCGCCGCCTGCTGGCGATCGCGGAGATCCACCTCGAGGCGATGCGGATCTGGTCGCGGGCCGGCTGGGATCGGCCCGATTGGGAGCCGCCGCGGCGGTTCCTCGACTCGCTGCCCTCCGAGCTGGGCGAGGCGGTCGCGCACACCCGCGCGATCGTCGACCTCTACTACCGCGTCCGCTTCGGCGATCGGGCGGCCGGCGCGACGGAACTTCGCCGCGCCTCGCTCCGCCTGAAGCTCCTTCGTCGCCGCTTGTCCTTCGGGGGACGACCCCAGCAGGCGTCCGCGTAAGGGGGGTCCTGTGAAACGGGGGAACCTTCGCCGAAGGCGCGGTCCCATGAAGGCGGGCTTTCGCTGAAGGTCGCTTCGAGCGGTGTCGACCTCTCTCCCGCGGTCGAGATGTCTCCGGCTCTCGGAGGCGGACGGGATCGCGATGAACTCAGGAGCGACGCCGTGCCCGCATTTCGTTCCCGGACCCTTCACTGGCGCCGAAGCCTCGATCAGCTCGCGGGCCGCAACGGCGCGCTCGAAATCGCCCTCGCTCCGGCGGGAGCCGGCTCGGAGGCCGACGCCGAAGGCGCCGTGCCGGCCGACCTCGTCTGGAAGCTCCGCATCCATCGCATGAGCGATTCGTGGATCGACCTCGAGGCGCCGGAGCTGCTGCATCGCATCGTTCCCATGCCGGCCGGCGTGACGGTCTTCGGCGCGATCGTCGTCGGGCCCAACCGCTGGCTCTTCCGCACCGAGTGCCTCGGCCCGGGCGGACCGGCGTCGTTGGCGGGACGGCCGATCCGCACGATCCGCATCGCCATGCCCGGCGAGGTCTCGCGCACCCGACGCACGCATCTGCGCGTCGAGGCGGCGTCGCTCTCGCTTCCGAGGGTCCGCATCTGGCCGCTCCTCGACAAGGACTCGGTCCGGCCGATGCAGCGGCTGCTCTCGATCGCGGCGCAGCGGCTCGATTCGGGCGAGCGTCTCGAGACCCGCGAGTGGGAGTCCGAGAGCGTTCGCCCGACGCTTGGGCCGGAGTTCTCGGCGACGCTCATGAATCTCGGCGGCGGCGGCGCGGGGCTTCGCGTGGATCCCGAGTTCGCGAACCTGCTTCCCCATCATCAGCGGTTCTGGATCGAACTCGACCTTCGTCCCGAGAGTGCGCTGCCGCTCTGCGCGACCGCGCGGATCGCCCACACGCATCTCGAGGCGGGCGGCGCGACCTACGCGGGCATCGCCTTCGACTTCACCGCCGATGCGGATCACGCGTCGCTCGTCGCCCGGCAGGTGCTGGGTGCGATCGCGTCGCGGCAGAACCGACAGCGGCGCCTCGGCGACGCGAGTCGGCTCGCGGCCTGACGCGAGACTCATCGGCGGCCGGTCATCGTCGAGACCATTGCGCGATCACCGCGACCTTGTCGCGTCGCTCGGCCGCTTCCGACGCGGGATCGCTGTCGGCGACGATGCCGCAACCGGCGTGGTACTCGACGAACCAGCGTTCCGTCGACGCATGGCGATCTCGTCGCAGCACCGCGGTGCGGATCGCGACGTTGAGGGAGAGCCCGTGCCGATCGTCGACCCATCCGAGGCTGCCGCAGTAGGGGCCGCGCGGCGTCGGTTCGAGTTCGTCGATCACCTGCATGGCCCGGATCTTCGGAGCGCCGGTCACGGATCCCGGCGGGAAGGTCGCCGCGAGCAGCGTGGCGAGGTCGACGTCGTCGCGCAGTCGGCCGCGGATCTCCGCGACGCCGTGGACGACGGTGGGGTGCGACTCGAACCGTCGCGCCTCGACCACCTCGATCGTGCCGGGTCGGCAGACGCGGCCGAGATCGTTCCGCATGAGGTCGACGATCATCGCGAGCTCCGCGGCGTCCTTCGCCGAACCTGCGAAGGCGACGAGATCCGATCCCGCCGGTCGCGTCCCCTTGATCGGGCAGGTCGTGATCGAGCCGCCGCCACCGACGGCGAGGAAGAGCTCGGGGCTCATCGAGAGGATCGCAAGGTCCGGCGAGAGTTCGACGTAGCCGCCGAAGCGGGCACCGCCTTCGAGCGCCTTGGCTGCCAAGGCCCGCGGCGAACCCTCGAGGATCGCGGTGAAGCGTTCGGCGAGATTCGCCTGGAAGAGGTCGCCGGCGTGGATCAGTTCGACGCATCGCGCGACCGCCGCCTCGAACGCCGCATCGCCGCGATCGGCGTCGAGCGGCGAGAGCGACCATGCCGACGGCGCGGCCCTCGCATCGCCGGCGGACTCGCCGACCGAATCGTCTCCGGCCGACGTCGACTCGACCGGAGCCGGAAGCTCCCCAAGACGCCACCAGCAGCCTGCGGCATGGTCGAACGCCCTGGCATCGCGAAGTCGGGCGCCGAAGGCCAGCGGCATCTCGGCCTGCGACGCGTCGCGGCGTCGCACGCCGCGGGCCGCCGGCTCGAGCACCGCGCCGAGTTCGTAGGCGAGCATCGCCACGCGTCCGTCCGAGAAGGGTGGGTGTCCTGAATCGGCCTCGACCGAGTCGGCCAGAAGCGCCTTGCCGAGATGCGAGGCGATCCAGTCGAGGACGGCATGACGCGACGCCGAGGCGGCCTCGGCGACGGGAGCCGAGTCCTCGCCCGCCCGCGTTGCCGCGGGAGCGAGGTCGGAGAGTGCAAGCGTGTCGGCGTCGAACGGCTCGCCGAGGAGGCTCCAGCGGGCGGAGGTCGAGGTCCCCGATCCGAAGTGCAGGAAGGCGACCGGACGGTCGCGCGGCCAACGCGCCAGCACCGCTGAAGGATCCGGGGGCGCACCGCGCGGCGCCGTGACGGCGCTGCGTGGCGCGTCGGGCATCGATGAAGCGTACCGCGGGACGAAACGCTCGCGCGTTCGCCGCGGAACGCCGCAGATCGACTGATAGACTCCCGCCCTTCGTCGTCGCCGGGATCGCCTCGCTCGAGGGAAGAATCCGGCCCGCGTCCGCAACCCAACCGAGTCCACGCCCATGCCCGTCGCTGCGCCACGCCGCTCCCGTTCCAAGTCCGCCCCGAAGTCCGTCAAGAAGGCCGGCTCGAAGTCCTCCGGCGCCGCGAAGGCGCCGGCGAAGATGGTGTACTACTTCGGCGAGTCGAAGTGCGAGGGCAAGGCGCACCAGCGCGAGCTCCTCGGCGGCAAGGGCGCCAACCTCGCCGACATGGTCTCGATCGGGCTGCCGGTTCCTCCGGGATTCACCATCACCACCGACACCTGCGCGGCGTACTACGCCGCGGGCGGGCGCTTCCCCAAGGGCCTGCTCGACGAGGTGCGCAAGAACATCCGCATCCTCGAAAAGGAGCTCGGCAAGACCTTCGGATCGGCGGAGAACCCGCTGCTCGTGAGCGTGCGCTCCGGCGCCGCGGTGTCGATGCCGGGCATGATGGACACCGTCCTCAACCTCGGCCTCACCGACAAGGTCGCGGCGAGGCTCATCGCGATGAGCGGCAACGAGCGGTTCGTGTACGACGCGTACCGCCGGCTCATCAACATGTTCGGCGACGTCGTGATGGGCGTCGACCACGAGAAGTTCGAGCACGCCTTCAGCGCGATCAAGACCGCCTACGGCGTGAAGGAGGACACCGAGGTTCCCGCGGAGGGCCTCAAGGAGCTCGTCGAGTCGTACAAGCGCGTCTACCGCGAGGGCACCGGCGAGGCGTTCCCGCAGGATCCGATGAGGCAGCTCGAGCTCGCGATCGAGGCGGTCTTCAAGAGCTGGAACGGCGAGCGGGCGATCGAATACCGCCGCATCCAGGAGATCCGCGGGCTCAACGGCACCGCGGTCAACGTGCAGTCGATGGCCTACGGCAACATGGGCGACGACTGCGGCACGGGCGTCGCCTTCACCCGCGACAACACCACCGGCGAGAACGTCTTCTACGGCGAGTTCCTCGTGAACGCGCAGGGCGAGGACGTCGTCGCCGGCATCCGCACGCCGAAGCCGATCTCGGAGATGGCCCGCGACTTCCCGAAGGCGTACGCGCACCTGCTCAAGGTCCGCACGAAGCTCGAGAAGCACTACCGCGACATGCAGGACATCGAGTTCACCGTCGAGAAGGGCCGGCTCTTCATGCTGCAGACCCGCACCGGCAAGCGCACCGCGCAGGCCGCGGTGCGGATCGCCGTCGAGATGGTCAAGGAGCGCCTGATCGACGAGAAGACGGCGCTTCGCCGCATTCCCGCGAGCGACCTCACCCAGCTGCTGCTGCCGTTCTTCGCACCCGCCGACAAGAAGGCCGCGACGATCGTCACCCGCGGCATCGGGGCGAGCCCCGGCGCCGCGACCGGCAAGCTCGCCTTCACCGCGAACGAGGCCGTCGAGCGCGCCCACAAGGGCGAGAAGGTGCTGCTCGTCCGCACCGAGACGAGCCCCGAGGACGTGGCGGGCATGCACAGCGCGGTGGGCATCCTCACCTCGACCGGCGGCAAGACGAGCCATGCCGCGGTCGTCGCGGTCGGTTGGGGCAAGTGCTGCGTGGTCGGCGCGGGCGAGCTCTCGATCGACGCCGAGAAGGGGAGGCTCAAGGTCGGCTCGCACGTCTTCGGTCGAGACGACGTCCTCTCGATCGACGGGGCGACCGGCGAAGTGATGGTCGGCGCGGTCAAGCCGACCATCCCCGAGAAGATCTCCGGCGAGTTCGCCAAGGTCATGGTCTGGGCCGAGAAGCACGCGACCATGAAGGTCCGCACCAACGCCGACAGCCCCGAGGATGCGCGTCGCGCCCGCGAGTTCGGCGCCGTGGGCATCGGGCTCTGCCGCACCGAGCACATGTTCTTCGGCGGCGACCGCACCAAGGCGATCCGCGAGATGATCCTCTCCGAGACGACCGAGGCCCGCGAGAAGGCGCTCGCGAAGCTGCTGCCGTATCAGCGTGCGGACTTCATCGGCATCTTCACCGCGATGAAGGGCCTGCCGGTCACCGTCCGCCTGCTCGATCCGCCGCTCCACGAGTTCGTCCCGCACGCCGACGAGCAGCAGGCCGAGCTGGGGCGGGAGATGGGCATCCCCGTCGAGGACGTGAAGCGCCGCGTGCGGCAGCTGCACGAGGCGAACCCGATGCTCGGGCATCGCGGCTGCCGCCTCTCGATCACCTATCCCGAGATCCTCCGCATGCAGGTGCGGGCGATCGTCGAGGCCGCGGTCGAGTGCCGCGCGAAGAAGATCGACGCCCGCCCCGAGATCATGCATCCGCTCGTCGGCACGCGGCAGGAGCTCGCGCAGCTTCGCGCGTGGACCGAGGAGACGATCGAGCAGGTCTTCCGCGAGAAGAAGGTCAGGAAGGCCTTCGAGATCCCGATCGGCACCATGATCGAGATCCCCCGCGCGGCGGTCTGCGCCAACGAGATCGCGGAGGTCGCCGACTTCTTCAGCTTCGGCACCAACGATCTCACCCAGCTGACCTTCGGCTACAGCCGCGACGACATCGGTTCGTTCCTGCCGGCGTATCTCGAGACGGGCATGCTCGAGAAGGACCCGTTCCAGTCGATCGATCAGGTCGGCGTGGGCGGTCTCGTCCGCATGGCGTGCGAGCAGGGGCGTGCGGTCGAGAAGTCCGCTCGCAAGGCCTTCAAGCTCGGCGTCTGCGGCGAGCACGGCGGCGATCCCGCCTCGATCGGGTTCTTCCAGCGCTGCGGACTCGACTACGTCAGCTGCTCGCCGTTCCGAGTGCCGGTCGCGCGGCTCGCCGCCGCGCAGGCGGCGTTGGCAGGCGGGGCGAAGAAGTAGGACGGAGGAAGGTTCGAGGCGGGGTGAGTTCGAAGTCCCCGCAGTCCCGGTCTCCTCCGCGTCGGCGGTGTCGGCTCGGGCAAGTGCCCGCCAAACGACCGGTCGGACGTCCCTCGTGAGGACGTCCGACCGATAGGCCAACGGACAGGGCGGGATTCGAACCCGCGATAGGGAGGATTCTCCCTATGCCGGTTTAGCAAACCGGTGCCTTCAGCCTCTCGGCCACCTGTCCCGAACGGGTGGGGAGTGTCGTTCCGTCGCGTCGGCGAGTCAAACGAAACTTCCGACGAGCGGCATCGATCCGTTGGAACCGATCGCGTCCGCCGGTTTCCGGTCCCGACCTCGGTATTCTCCCGCCCATGCGAAGTTCGGTCCGAAGGCATGCTCTGCTCGCGGTCGTGCTGGTCGTGACCGGCTTGGGCGGCTGTGCGGTGGATGCGTTCAAGCCCGACTTCGCGTCCCCCAACCCCGGCAGCCGAACCGCGGCGGTCGAGGCGACCATGCGGCGCTACCGGCCGGATCTCGAAGCCCCGTTCACGCCGCCCTACGGCGATCCGCGCTTCCGCGAAGACCTGCGCTGGCTCGTCGTGTTGCTCCAGAGCGACGATCCCGCCGTCCGATTCGTCTCGATCGAGGCGCTCGCCTCGCTTGTCGGCGAGCGACACGGCTACGACGCGGCCGATCCGCTGCCCGAACGGGCGGTGGCGGTCCAGGCGTGGACCGACTGGCTCTTCGAGCAAGGCCTCGCCACCGGATCGAAGCTTCCTCCCATCGGTCTCCTTCCGCCTCCGCAGTGACCTCCGCCCACCCCTCCACCACGACCATGGCCGACGAGCAGTCGAGTCCGCAGACTCCGCCGGAGATCCAGCTCTGCGTGATGAGCCAGCCTCGCCTGCTCGGCGCGGTGCGGGCGCTGGTCGAGACCTTCGCGGAACGGATCGGCTTCTGCGACCGCGGCCGCGGCGAACTCGTGCTCGCGATCGACGAGGCGCTGACCAACATCATCCGCCACGGCTACGACCATGCGGAGGACTGCCGGATCTGGATGTCGCTTCGCACCCTGTCGCAGCCCAGTGCCGGCATCCGCGTCGAGATCGAGGACCATCAGGCGTCCTTCGATCCGACGGAGGTGCCGGAGCGGGACCTCGACGAGGTCCGCCCGGGCGGACTCGGGCTCCATCTCATCCGGCGCCTCACCCGGACCTGCCGCCACGAGCCGCGCGCCGAAGGAGGCATGCGACTCGTGATCGAGAAGTTCTGCGAGGATGTCGAGGCTTCGCCCGACCCGAACACGCCCCCGAGTTCCGAAGGAAGCCATCCATGACCCCCGGCGAGACCATGACGATCAGCGAGGAGCGGCAGGGCGGCGATCTGCTTCTCAAGCCGATCGGCGACGTCGACCTGAGTCGGTCCCCGCAGATGCGAGACCGGCTCGCCAAGGCGCTCGCGCAGAAGCCGACGCGGATCGTGGTCGATCTCTCGCAGGTGCCCTACATGGACAGCTCGGGCGTCGCGACGCTCGTCGAGGCGCTGCAGCACTGCCGCAAGGCCGGCTGCGAGCTCGTCCTCACCTCGCTGCATCCCAAGGTCCGCTCGATCTTCGAGATCGCGAAGCTCAATCAGGTCTTCAAGATCGTCGACGCCCCGGGCGGCGGAGGCTGAGCGATGGGCGACGGCGCGACGACCCAGGTTCCGGCGGCCCTTCGGCCGGTCGCCCTGACCGGCTCGATCTTCCGATCGACCCTCGCGTTCATCGGGGCGCTGGCGTGGCTGCTCTGGGATCTCTCGACCTGGACGATCCGGGCTCTGCTCTTCCGCAAGGTGCGCTTCGGCTACTCGGCCCTGGTCTTCCAGACGGTCCGAGTCGGCGTGCGGGCGATCGGCATCGTGATGCTCGTCTCCGGTGCGATCGGCGCGATCCTCGCGCTGCAGACCGAGCCGAGCCTCGCCGACTTCGGGCAGACCGACAAGGTCGCCAACATCATCGTGGTGGCGATCTTCCGCGAGCTCGGGCCGCTCGTCGCCGCGATCGTGCTGACGGGCTTCGCGGGCGCCGCGATCGCCGCGGAGCTCGGCACCATGGTGGTCGGCGAGGAGATCGAGGCCCTCGAGTCGATGGCCCTCAATCCGATTCGCTTCCTCGTGGTGCCGCGGGTGATCGCGACCGCCGCGAGCCTCTTCGTGCTGTCGGTCCTCTCGGACCTCACCGCGGTGATCGCCGGCGGGCTCGTCGGCGTCGGGGCGCTGGGCATCCCCTACGAGGTCTACGTCGACAACACGCTGCAGCAGGTCTCCTCGAGCGACTTCCTGAGCGGTCTCGTCAAGTCGATCGTCTTCGGCACGATCCTCGGCCTCATCGCCTGCCACAACGGCCTGAAGGTGTCCGGCGGTGCCGCGGGCGTCGGCAAGGCGACCACCGACACCGTGGTGCAGACGGTCGTCACGATCATCTTCGTCGACCTCTTCTTCACCGCGTTCTTCTACGCGATCGGCTGGAACTGACGCGCGTCGGGCGGTTGGCGCGAGCACCGCGAAGGCAGCGGGCGCCGCAGGCACGCCACGCGCGACGAGCCCGCTGATCGCGACTGGGGAACCGCCATCCTCGTGGCTGGTCCCATGGGGCCCATCGAGGCTCATGAGGCCCATCAGGCCCATCAGCTCCTCGCGCTCCTTGCAGCACGCCCGCGCGAGCAGCGGTTGGCGCGAGCCGCACGATCCGCGATCGTGCGCGCGGCGCTCGATCGTCGGCGGCATCGACGCGATGGACCTGATCGCCGGGATCGGCCTGGAAGGCGAAGCAGGCATGGGCGGGGGCCGGCTGCCGCCTTTGGAACCTCACGAGGTCCGCCTCACCTCCACCACCACCGCAGCGCGATGACGCCGTGCAGCGGCGGATCCGGCACCTCGATGCGGGTGATCGTGAACTCCGACACGTCCCGGCCGATCGCCGCGACCGCCCGACCAACCGCCTCGCCATAGGCGTCGCTGCACGAACGCCACTTCGCCGGAAGCCGCAGCGACTCGACCATGCGGGGCTCGCGCTCGAAGGGCAGCCGGCAGGACTCCTCGATCGGCACCGCGTCCGCGCCGTTTCGCGCCCACAGCATCGGGTCGAGCGGCGAGTAGATCGCCGCCGCGGCGACGCCCCGCTGGGGGAGGCTGCGATGCAGGAGCAGGTCGAACACCGCCATCTGCAGCGGCAGGGTGACCACCATCGCGACCGTCGGCGCATCGCTCCCCGAGCCGACGGCGCCGGACCATCGCGCCGCCTCGGCGAACACGAGCCTCAGGCCGCGGCTTCGCGAGGGATGGAGATGGCTGAACTCGATCGATGCCTGCTCCTGTCGATCCATCCGGCGGACCTCGCCGAGCGTCTCGATGCGAGGCGACGAGAGGTCCGGAAGCAGCGGGCGAAGCGTGGACTTGGAGATCGCCTTCCCACCCGTCCGCGGCTTGCCGGAGCCGATCCCCTGCAGCGACCACCGATAGATCGGCCAGGCTCGACCGGGTCGAGACCGGGAGAGACCCTCGAAGAGGCTCGCCGAGGCCATGTCGATGCGCTGCTTCGAGTCGATGGTCCCGATCACCGCCGCGGCGGCGTTCAGACCGCAGCGCACGCCCTGCAGCATCTCGGCGGCGGTGCGCGAGAGTCGTCGCGCCTTGACGATCGAGGCGGCCTCGACCGAGGTCGCAAGGCCGCCCGCCGCCATCGACTGCAGCATTCCATCGCCCGCGGAGGCGGCGACGGTGCGGTCAAGCGCCGCGACCGCCGTGCGAAGCGCTTCGAGCTCCGCGGCGGGGCGCCCCTTGTCGGCAAGCGCCGCGAGCAGCGTGCTCCACCCGCCGGGGCCAGGCAGGCGGCTGAGCGCCAACGCCGGATCCGGGGCGAACGCGAGCGACCACGCCTGCCAGCCAAGATGCCGCGAGATCCCCAACGACCGACCGCACGCGCGGGCACCGGTCTCCGAAGGGAGCACCGCGACGAGCGCCTCGCGGAGCAGCGCCTGTGCCCGCGTGAGCGTCGCGGTGGCATCGGACACGAAGGAGTCGAAGTCGACGCTCGCGGGTGGTTTCTTCCGACGCGCCATGGTGAACCGAGCCTGCAGAAGGAGAGGCCGTGGCCATTCCTCGGTCGGAGCTGCTGCGCCGATTGCCGCGGATTCCGCCCAACGGATCTTGGAGTATCGCTTAGCGGCGGGAACTGTGGAAGCGGGTGGTCGCTTCGCGCTCGGGTGTCCGCGCAGACACTGGCCTCTTGTCGGCGACGCGTCGCGGCGAACCTGCTGAGTTGCCGGGCATTTCGCGGGATGTGGCGACCGCGTCACCACGATCACGAAGCGGAGGGACTCGCGCGGATCGCGGCGGATCGCCCGTCGCGGCGGTGTCCGCGCAGACGGTGGGTCGTTGGCGACGCGAAGCCACGGGGTACTGTCGATCCGTCGCGTTTCGGGTCGCCGACCCGCGGGTGGCAATCGTGGCTGCACCTGGCCTTCGCACGCGTTCCAACACCATCGCTCGCAGTAGCCACCTGCGGCCAGTCGTTCGACTGAAGTCGACTCAACAGAGGAGAAACTGCGTGAACACCCTGTATCAGCAAGATCAGCCGGCCACGCCCGCCGCGTCGCGAGCCGCTCGGGCCCTGAAGAACTACGTCACGCTCGCAGGCGCTGCGGCCGCCGCGGCGGCATCCGGAAGCGCGCAGGCGGCGATCGTCACCTCCCAAGCTGGATGGAACCAAGTCTTGACGGCTTCGGGAATCAACACATTCCAACGGGTCACCACCTTCGGGCCGGGGGCGACGCTGCTGAACGGCAAGCTGGTGCTATCGGTCA
>CAZTMB010000048.1:0-5246 GCA_964614695.1 uncultured Isosphaeraceae bacterium
GTGAACGCCACCTTCGCACCGCCGAGGGTCGTCCCCGTCGCGAAGGCGAGATCGACGAGGCCGATCTGCCAGTCCGCGAGCGCCCGGACCTCGCGGCTCCGCGCATCGGCAAGGCGCGTCGAGGCGTCGAGCACGTCGGTCGACGTGCGAAGACCCACCTCGAACTGCCGCTGCTCGCCCTCGAGCGTCCGCGCCGCAAGCACCACTTCGAGCCGCGCCGCCAGGATGCGCTGCCAGCTTTGACGGAGCTGGTCGAGCGCGTCGAGCACCTCCGACCGGATCGCCAGCCGGCGGGCATCGCGCGACGCGAGCCGCTGCACCCGCGTCAGCACCGCGTTGCGGAGCCGCGCCTCCGCGGCCTCGTTTCCGATCGGGATCTCGAGGTTCACACCGAGTTGGTAGAAGTCGCTGTCGAAGAGGTTGCCGTAGGCGCTGCCCGCGCCGCCGGCGACCCCTTGGAACGAGTAGCTGTAGTCGAAGGCGAAGAGCGGCAGCGACTGGTTGCGTCGGAAGGAGATCGTCGACGCGTCGATCGCAAGCTGCAGTTCGAGCTCGAGCATCTCCATGCGGTTGGAGACGGCACGGTCGGCGAGGATCTCCGGATCGAGCGCAAGATCGAGCGGCGTCGGCGGCGTCGCCGGCACGAGTCCGGTCGGCGATTCGATCGGGATCTCCGGCATATTGAGAAGTCGCTTGAGCTCGCGCTGCCGCGTGCGCAGCAGCGCGTCGGCGACGATGATCGCCTCGACCGTGCGCCCCACGCCGCTCTCGGCGCGGATCACCTCGAGCTCGGGCGCGTCGCCCGCGGCGACGCGACGCCTAGCGACCTCGAGTTGCCGCACCGCGAGCTCGTACTGCTGGCGTCGCACATCGAGCTCGCCCCACGCCGCGTAGAGGTTCCAGTACGAGCGGTCGGCCACCGAGAGCACGCGGATCACCTCGAGCTTGGTCCGCGCCTCGACGATCTGCCCCTGGAACCGTGCGATGCGGATCGAGTGCATGTTGGCGTCGAGCCAGCCTCCCCGCAGGAGCGGCTGGCTGATCGAGAACTGCAGCTGCGAGTTCCACGCGTCGTCGCCGAAGACGTTCGAGATCGCCTGGTCGGCGCGGAAGAGCGGGTTGCTCACCGAGATCGTGCCGCCGGTCGCCAGCGGCACCTCGACGCCGATGTTGAACTGGTCCTGGCTCGTCGGCGTGCCGGCCTCGAGGTTGGTCAGGAAGTTCGCGTCGTTGCGGTTGTAGCTCGCGAAGAAGGTCGCCTCGAACTTCGCCTCCTCGGCCGCGACGTCCGCCGCCGCGATCGCCGGCGCGACGAGCTGCGCCTGCAGGTCGAGGTTGTTGGAGAGCACCGCCGCACGGACCTCGTCGAGGGGCAGTTCCATCCGCTCGGGGTACTCGCGCACGAGCGCGCCGATCTCGACGTCGACGACCGCGGCGGCATCGGGCTGCTGGGGCGGCGCGGTCTCCGCGGATCGGATGTCGAGCGGCGCGATGTTCCGGAACGTCTCGTCCTCGAACTTCCAGCCGCCGTAGCGGTCCTGGGCGCTCTGACACGCCACCAACCCGAGGACGCTCCCGAGCATCGCGAACCTCACGATGGTTTGCTGTCGCTCACTCATGTCGCAACGCCTCGATGGGATCGAGCCGGGAGGCCTTGATCGCGGGGAACATCCCGAAGAGGACGCCGACTGCACCGCTGAACCCGAAGCTCATCGCGACCGCCCAGCCGGGGATCGACGCCTGTTCAAGCCCCGCGTTGGGGATCGAGGAGATGACGAAGGCCAGCGCCTGCCCGCACGCGAGACCGATCAGTCCACCGAGGATGCAGAGGACGACCGCCTCGAGCAGGAACTGCGAGAGGATCGCCGCGGGCGTCGCGCCGACGGCCTTGCGCAGCCCGATCTCCCGCGTGCGCTCCGACACCGCGACGAGCATGATGTTCATGATCCCGATGCCGCCGACGAGCAGGCTCACCCCGACGATGCCGCCGGCGACCGCGGTGATGCCGGCGGCGAGGGCCTTGAACTGCTCGATGAACTGGTCGATCGCCGCGACCGCGAACGTGTCCGGATCGTTCCCGCGCAGGCCACGCAGGCGCCGCAGCACGAAGCGCACCTCGCTCTTGGCCTCCTCGGCGACGTCGGGCGACTTCACCATCGCGACGATCCGGAAGAAGAACGTGCGGTCCTGCATCGCGGCGGCGACGGAGAACGGGACGAAGATCTCCGCGGAGCTCGTGTTCATGCCGAACATCGCCTGCTGCACCGTCTCGACGACGCCGATCACGAGGAACCGGCGGCCGCCGATCAGGATGTGCTCGCCGACGGGATCGCGCGGCAGCCGCAGCTCCTGCGCAGCCTCCTCGTTGATCAGGCACACCTGGCGACGCTCGCGTTCGTCGATCCCATTGAATGGCCGGCCCGCGACGACGGCGCGATTCTCCGCCTCGTGCCACGCCGGCCAGATCCCGGTGATGTTCGCCGTGTCGAGGATCGTCTCGCCGTGCTGCACGCCTGCGCCCACGGTCGTGATCGGCGTGAGGGTCCGAATCGACGGGCAGCCTTGCGACAGTTCGACGAGCTCGTGCTCCTTGAGACGCACCTGCTCCCACGGATAGAGGTTCCGCGGCGCGTCGTCGGGGCGATCGGGAAAGATCAGCAGCCGGTTCGCGCCGAAGCTCTCGAACTCGCTGAGCACCCGGCTCTTGAGCCCCGAAAGCGCCGCGATCACCGCGGTCACCGACGCGACGCCGACGATGATCCCGAGCGCGGTCAGCATCGAGCGGACCTTGTTCGCCCAGATCTGGCCGAGCGCGAGCGAGATCGCCTGCACCCAGAAGATCGGATTGAGCAGCGTCACGGCGAAACCTCCCCCGTCGCCGGCGGTGGCGTCATGCGACCGGCGCCCGAGGCGATCGCGTGCTCCGTCCGCGCCGACCAGAACGCTGGCGATGCCGGATCCTTCTCGATCGGGAGGTCGCTGTCGACGCGGCCGTCGCGCAGGCGCACGACGCGTCGGCAGCAGGCTGCGACCTCGTCCTCGTGGGTGACGATCACGATCGTCTGCCCTTCGGCGTGGAGCTGCGCGAAGAGGCTCATGATCTCGCGAGTCGTCGTCGAGTCGAGGTTTCCGGTCGGCTCGTCCGCCATCAGGATCGCTGGGTTCGACAGCAGCGCCCGCGCGATCGCAACGCGCTGCTTCTGGCCGCCGGAGAGCTGGTTCGGCCGGTGATGCATGCGATTGCCGAGGCCGACCCGTTCGAGCGCCGCCTTCGCCTTGCGCCGCCGCGTGCCCCACCAGCCGCCGCCGCGCGCATAGACCAGCGGCAGCTCGACGTTCGAGAGCGCCGAGAGCCGCGGCAGCAGTTCGAAGGACTGGAAGACGAATCCGATCCGCTCGTTGCGGACCCGCGCAAGTTCCGCAGCGCCCATCGCGCTCACGAGCCGCCCATCGAGGCGATACGTGCCCGCAGTCGGCCGATCGAGGCAGCCGAGGATGTTCATGAGCGTGCTCTTGCCGGAGCCCGAGCTGCCCATGACCGCGACCATCTCGTTCGCCTCGATGTCGAGATCGACGCCACGCAGGGCGTGGATCGTCTCGACGCCGACGCGGTAGAGGCGGGTCAGGCCGCGGGCCTCGATGATCATGCTTCGTCCGCCGGCACCGCGGCGACCGCGGGCGCCGTCGCTTCACCCGGATCGCGCGGCTTCACCGCCTCGCCGTGCTCGAGCTTCTCGAGCGCCTTGTAGGGGCCGGTCACCACGACCTCGCCCTCCGAGACGCCCTCGAGGACGAGCGTGTCGACGAGGTTGCTCGGGCCGATCGAGACCGGCGTGAGCATCGCCTTGCCGTCGCGCACGACGAAGACCGCGGTGATGCTGCGCTCGCGGCGATCGACGAGCGGGTTCGCCGCGACCTCCTCGGGAAGCGACTCGACGTCGACGTCCACGATCGCCTGCGACGGCACGAGAAGGCCTTCGCGTTCGGAGACCTCGATCTCGACGTTGGCGGCGAGCCCCGAGAGGATCCGCTCGCCGTCGAGTTCGAGCATCACCTCGACCTTGAAGTAGCCCGTGCCGTCGCGATCGAGCGACCGCTGCAGCGCGACACGCTCGACGACGCCCCGGAAGACGCGGCCCGGATAGGCGTTGATGCGGATCTCGGCGGGCTGCCCGGCGGCGACGCGGGCGATCGAGGCCTCGGGCACCTTCGCGTCGAGTCGCATCCGGGTGAGGTCGGCGATGGTGAGGATCACCGTGCCGGCGTTGTTCATGGTGCCGACGACGACGAGCTCGCCCACCTCGGCGTTGAGCAGCGTCATCGTTCCGTCGATCGGCGAGCGCATGACGGTCTTCGCGGTCAGCTCCTCGACCTGCCCGATGTCGGCGGCGGCGGCCGCGACGCTGCTTTCGATGACGGAGATGTTGCGGACACCGGCCTCGACCTGGGCCTCGAGTTCCTCGACGCGGTTGGTCGCGTCGTCGAGCGCCTGTCGGCTGACGTCGCCGGTCGCGAAGAGCGCCTGCTGCCGCTCGAGCGTGGTGCGGGCGTTCGCGAGCGAGTGCTGCGGCCCTGCGAGGCGAGCCTGCTCGGCCTGCAGGCGGAACTGCTCGCCTTCGCGGCGGGCCTTGGCGGCATCGAGGCGGGCCCGCAGATCCGAGTCGTCGAGACGGACGATCAGATCGCCCCGCTTGACCTCGGCGCCCTCGCGAAAGGGAAGTTCGAGGATCCGCGCCGAGACCTCCGCGGAGATGTCGACCTTGGTGTTGGGCTCGATCTCGCCAGGCGCGGAGACCGTCTCGACGAGCGTGCCGGTCCGGACCCGTTCGGTTCGAACCTCGGTGCCGGACTCCTTCGCGGAGAAGGAGATCCCGAGGTCTCCGATGCCCTTGCCGGGATCGATGAGCAGGGCCGCTGCGGCAAGCGACACGAGCAGCAGCACCATCACGACGATGAAGATCCTCACGAAGGCCTCCGCAGCGACCGCTCGGGCCGCGAACTCGCCGCAGAACCCGCGAGCCCGGTTGTTGGGGAGGGACTCCGGCAGGTTGCAGCGGGTCGAGGATACCCCGGAGGCACCGGACCATCGCCGATCCGGCTGCGCGAGGCCCGCGTCATGGAGGCCGGCCACGACATCGCGAGCGAACTCGGCAAGAAGAAAGCCCCCCGGCTCCGCGAGGGAGACCGGGGGGCGCGAAGCGGCTTCGATTCAAGCCGCGCGAGGCGGCTTCGGATCAGCGATCAGC
>CAZTMB010000048.1:5346-12670 GCA_964614695.1 uncultured Isosphaeraceae bacterium
GCGCGAAGCGGCTTCGATTCAAGCCGCGCGAGGCGGCTTCGGATCAGCGATCAGCTGGTCCAGTTTCCGAGGAGGATCGCCAGGTCGGCACCATTGACCTCGCCGCTGTTGTCGATGTCCGCGATCGGGTCCGCGGTGCCCCAGGCGCCGAGGAGGATCGAGAGGTCGGCACCGTTGACGATGCCGTCGAGGTTGAGGTCACCGGGGATCGAGTCGCCGCAACCGAAGTTGCTCGAGAGCTGCACGAACCAGTGGCGGTTCGGGAAGCCGATGGCGACGAGATCCACGAAGTTGTCGAGCCCGCAGGCCGCCGAGTAGAGGTACGTCGGGCTCGAGGACGCCGCGCCACCGGCGAAGGTGGCGAAGCCGTCGGTGCTCGCGGGGATGTCGATCGTCACGACGAGCGTCTCGCTGCCGGAGAGTTCGACGCAGATCGGATCGCCGTCCTTGCTGACGGTGACGAGCTGGTCGACGCCGCTGTAGAGGCCGACCGGGAAGCTGTGCACGAGCTCCAACTCGTTGATGTCCGGCGCGCCGCCGGTCGGGTCGATGTAGACGCCGATCTGGCCGCCGAGGTACGAGCCGGTGTTGTCGAAGCCGAAGTTGACGCAGTTGAAGGAGATCGCCGCGCCGAGCTGCGACTGCGTGAAGACGCGGGCGTAGCTGTTGGCGGTGGTGATGCCGCCAGCGGCGCACGCGATGCCGCCGACCGCGAGATCCTCGGTGTCGTTGCTGTCGACGGGGTTCTGACCCGGGTTGCCGCAGGTCTGCGGCGGGATCTGCGGAATCGAGACCTCGCCGTAGATGCCGAAGCCGGTGTTGTAGAACTTGTTCGGGTCAAGTTCGGGCTGCTGCGAGTAGCCCGACAGGGTGTACCGCTGGAAGCCCGGGCTCGGGAAGAGCGCCGAACGCCACGCGAAGGGACCCTGCTTGTCGGCGAACGGAACGACCTGATCGCCCTGGGCGTTCATGAACCACGCGAAGTTGGCGACGGTGTCCGGCGCCGCGTTCGACGCGTAGACGGTCAGGTAGTAGTCGCCGGGCGCGAGTTCGAAGTCGGTGTCGATGCGGAAGCGCTCGTTCGCCGGGTCGCCGTCCGGATCGTCCTCCGGCGCCGGGAACGGCACGAGGCCGTTGATCAGCTGGTCGCCGTCGACCGGAACGATCAGGCCGCTGCGCGACCAGACGATGTAGTTCAGGAACTCGGCGCACGTGCCGCCGGCGCAGAAGCCGTTGGCGGTGATCGCCTGCACGTTCCAGACCACCTCGCCCGAACCGCCCGCGGACGGCGGGACCGGCAGGGTGAAGGGCTGGGCGAGCCAACGCTGCGCGTTCGACCCGTTGAGGTAGCCCGAGGAGAGGCCGAGGTTGGTGAGCGCGCCGGTCGAGTCGTTGACGATCGCCCGCGTGCCTCCGGTCGTGAAGATCGTCGGCGGCAGCGGCTCGGGTGGCTCGCCGAGGTTGAAGCTGATCGTGCCCTCACCCGCCGCATCGAGGTAGCCGCCGAGGCGGATCAGATAGGAGTCGCCGGCGTGGATCGGGAAGGTCAGCAGCGAGGTGAACTCGGCGCAGTTGGGGCCGTCCTCGTTGCAGGCGATGAAGAGGCTCGGCAGCGTGCACGGCTCGTAGGTGCCGTCGCCGATGTCGTAGGCGGCGATCTTCGAGTCGAAGTTCGCGGTGTTGCAGTTGCTCGCGGTGAGCAGCGAACCCTCGGGAAGATCCGCGGGCGCGTCGAAGCGGTACCAGAGGTCGCGCCAGATCGGGATGTCGCCTTCGCTCGAGTTGCAGTCCGGCTCGACCGGGCCGACGGTGGTCGCGGCGGTCGAGTTGAACGGGATCTCGTCGCCGTCGACGACGACCGTCGCGCCGGTCGGGCAGTTGTTGACCGGGTAGTTGCCGGTCGGGCAGCTGTAGTCGTAGAAGCCGCAGTTCTTGAGCGCGATGCCGACGCAGAAGTCGTCCCATTCGACGTCGCAGCATGCCGGCTCGATGTCGCACACCGCGGTCGTGCACTCGGGGGTGTCGCAGCCGCCGGGCCCGTGCGGCTGCAGACAGTCCGTCGAGCACTCCTGAGCCGACGCGAGGCCGGCTCCCGTCATGGCGACGATGCCGGCCAGCGCCGTCATCCGCCAGTTCATCCTTCCACCTTGCATGGTCAGATCTCCACGAGGTGCCCGAACCCGCCGGGCGATCACACGATCGCACCTCTCCGACGCGGGTCCGAGAACGACAAGGAGAAGGTAAATCCGCCTTCACAGGAATCCAACGCAATTTGGCAACGGCTTGCATTTGCGCAAGAAAACCCCCCGGCGCGAGGCCGGGGGGTTCGTGGATTCCTGACTGGAGCCGACCGGAGGGTCAGTTCGTCCAGTTGCCGAGCTGGATCGCGAGGTCGGCGCCGTTGACCGCGCCGTCCGCGTTGAGGTCCGCCGGCGTGCAGGCCGGATCCGTCACAGTGCCCCAGCATCCGAGGAGGATGGCCAGGTCGGCACCGTTGACGATGCCGTCACCGTTCAGGTCGCCCGGGATCGGCGGCTCGCCGCCGGAGTAGGGCACGCCGAGGAGCTTGAACCCGACCGCGTAGAGGTCGTTCGGGTCGAGGCCCTCCTGCTGCTGGAAGTTCGCCGGCAGCGTGTACCGCTGGAAGCCGGGGGTGGGCTGGGTCGCGGAGCGCCAGCAGAACGGTCCCTGCGCATCGACGAGGTCGATCCCGTCGGGCGCGTTGCAGAACCAGGCGAAGTTGGCGGCCGAGGCGCCACCGGTCGAGTTGGCGGCGTAGACCGTCAGGTAGTAGTCGCCGGGGGCGAGCACGAAGTCGGTGGCGATGTCGTGCTGCTCGTTGGCGGGATCGCCGGTCGGGTCGTCGACCGGGGTCGGGAAGGGCACGGAGCCGCTCACGACCTGCTCGCCGTCGACGGGCGCCGCATTGGTCGCCGCGTCACGCTCCCAGATGATCCACTCCATGGTCTCGTTCACGCTGCCGGCGGGGGTGAAGCCGTTGGCGGCGATCGTCTGGACGAGCCACGAATCGGTATCCGGAGCCGTCGGCGCCGGCACCGTGAACGGAGCCGCGATCCAACGCTGCGGGAAGGTGGCGTTGAGGTAGCCCGACGACAGGCCGAGGTTGGTCAGCGCACCGTTGTTGAGGATCGGACGGGTGCCGCCGGTGTTGTAGATGACGTTGAGGAACTCGAAGACCACGGTGCCGCTGCCGGTCGCCGGGACGCCGTTCGCGTCGACCCAGCCGCCGATGCGGAAGAGGAAGTAGTCGCCCGCCTCGGCGTCGATGATCGTCACGATCGAGGGACCGCCGACCGTTCCGCAGGTGTCGTCCGCGCAGCCGATCTGATACTCGGGAAGCAGCGCGGGATCGAAGTCCGGGGACTGGCCGATCGCGAAGACGTCGATCACGGTGTCGAAGTCGGTGCCGTTGCAGAGCGTCGCGGTGAGATAGCCGGTGCCGGGGCTCTGGACCATCCACCACAGGTCGTTGCCGATGTCGGCGTCACAGATGCTGCTGACGCCGTTGGGGCCGTCGGTCGAGGCGTCGACGTTCGAGAAGGTGAACTCGTCGCCGACCTCGGCCATCGTCGCGCTCGTCGCGCAGTCGTTGGCCGGGGCGCCCGCCGGCGGATCGCAGGTGTAGACGAAGTAGCCGCAACCGAGATCCGGATCGAGGGCGAGATCGACGCAGATCTGATCCCACTCGACGTCGCAGCAGAGCGGCTCGAAGGCGCAGACCGTCTCGCAGCAGGCGAAGTTGTCGCAGCCGCCGGTCGGATGCACCTCGATGCAGGAACCGGCCTTCGCTGCGCCGCACTCGGGGAAGAGCCCGGGCTCGTAGGTCACGGTGACGCGGTAGTCGAGCGGACAGGGCGCGCCGCCGTCGCCGGCGAAGGGCACCGTCACGATGAACTTGTGCGATCCGTTGGGCAGGGTGATGGCCGGCTCGAAGGGGCACAGGGTGCTGTTCGTGCCGATCAGGAACTCCTGCGTCTCGCAGTCGAAGCCGTTGGTCGCGAAGAAGGTGATCGTCGAGCTGGTGTTCGTGCCGTCGAGGTTGGTCACCGAGAAGGTCACGGTGCCGGGGGCGTCGATGTCGAAGTACCACCAGTCGAGGTCGCGGCTCGTGGGCTCGGTCGCGCCGAAGGGCGTGTAGGTGCCAACGGTGCCATAGACCTGCAGCGTGGGGTTCGATGCGCTCAGCGAACCCGCGAACTGCGTCGGATTGCCGGCGACGTTGCAGCCGCCGTTCGAATCGCTGTAGCCCTCCTGATCACTGCCGCAGGCATCGTCCTGCTCGATCGCGCCCGGGCCGGGCGTCACGACGCACTGGGCGTGGAGCTGGCTCGACCAGCCGGCCACGACGAGGGCCGTCGTGCCGGCCATCGTCAATAGGGTCCGCTTCGACATCTGGATCTCCTTGTCTTCCGACTGCGTGATGGTGACTGCCGGATCGGTCAGGCCACCGATGCCTGCCGATCCACAAAACCATCAGGAAACGTAAACCCAAACCGAGCCCGCACAAGCGGAAAAGGCGGTTCAGAGCAGAGAAACCGGTCAGTCCCGTGGAGACGACGCGACAGGACCCGAAGCCGGAACCCCACGAGTGCGGCGTTCCCGGACCGCGGAGCCCTCATGCACATTGCCCAATGGCCGCCGGCTCGGCACCCGGTCGGTCAATCCTCGTCGGGCTCGGCGCTGGCGGTCAGCCGCTTGGAGCGAAGCTGCTCGACGAGCAGTTCCGCATGCTCGCGGTGGGTGACGATCAGCACCGCCGCCCCCGTCCGATGGGCCTCGAGCATCCGCTGCTCGGCCTCGATCCGGGGGAGCCGGACGATCTCGGTGACCACCGCGACGACCTGCTCCATGTAGTTCACCCGGTCGTTGTGCAGGAGCACCTTCCACGGGGGGAGGCGCTTCGACTTCGGCGGGGCAGCCTTGGGAACGGGAAGCGTGGCGGCGTTCGAGTCGGTCATGGTGCCGGAGGTCCTCGGAAACGGCGTCAGGCGCGACGCCAGTCCACCACGATCTTCCCGAACTGCGATCCCGATTCAAGCCTCGCGTAGGCACTCGGGGCATCTTCGGGTCGAACGGTCGAGTCGATGACCGGCCGAATCGCGCCCGAGACGAGAAGCGACCCGACCTCGCGGAACTCGCCCATGTCGCCCATGGTCGAGCCGAGGATCGAGAGCTGGCTCCAAAAGACCCGCGCCAACTCGCATGGCGCGACGGCGCCGGCGGTGGTGCCGCAGGTCACGTAGCGCCCGCCGCGGGCGAGGCTCTTGACCGCCCAGCCGAAGACGGCGCCGCCGATCGAGTCGATGCAGACATCGACGCCGCGCTTGCCGGTCAGCTTCCGCACCTCGCGCGACCAGTCCTCGCCGCGATCGAGCACGGCGTGGTCGGCCCCGAGTTCCTTCGCCCGGGCGAGCTTCGCCTCGCTTCGGCTCGTCACGATCGCGGCGCAGCCGAGATGCTTCGCAATCGCCAAGGCCGCGAGCGCCACACCGCCGCCGATCCCGGTGATCAGCACGGTCTCGCCGCCCCGCAGCGCCGCTCTCGATCGCATCATCCGCCACGCGGTGAGGTGCGTCAGCCCGAACGCCGCCGCGGCGACCGGGTCGGTCTCGCCAATCTCGAGCAGGTTCGCCGCGGGCGCCGCGAAGCGCTCCGCATGGGTGCCATGGTCGTGCTCGCCGATCATGCGGATGTCCGCGGGCGGCGGCATGACGCCTGGAAGCGGCGGCTCGGGTTGCGGCACGGCCGCGTTCAGCATGACCCGGCGTCCAATCCAGGCCGGATCGACGCCTTCCCCCACCGACTCGACGAGCCCGACGCCGTCGGAGCCGCCGATGTGGGGATACGCGGTGTCGAGACCGGGCAGGCCGCGCCCGACCCAGAGATCGAGATGGTTGAGCGCCGAGGCCTCGGTCTTGACGACGCACCAGCCCGGCGCGGCCTTGGGATCGGGGAAGTCGCTGCGGAAGGAGACGTTGCCTGCGACAGGCGTTCCCTGTCGATCGACGGTGATGGCTCGCATGCGGCGATGGTACGAAGCCGCTCGCGAGCCGATCGCGAAGCCTCCCCGTGCCGCACGATCGCCCTATCCTCGCGATCGCACCCGAGCCTCCTGGAGACCGTGTTCGATGAACCGCCCCGCCGCACTCTGCCTTGCCTGCACGCTCATCGGACTTGCCTCGTGCGGCGAACAAGCCTCGGCGCCTTCCGCAAGCTCGCCCTCGCCGGCGCCCGCGGCCACGACCGTCGCCGCAACTCCGGCTGCAGCGCCCGCTCCGGCCCCTGCCGCTCCGCAGAACACGGTCAATCGCGTGGTCGCCGGCCCGATCACCGCCGAGCCGGGCATGGTCGACTTCGGGCTCGTCGAGCCGCGAGCGCTCGTCGAGGTCGAGGTGACGCTCACCAACAGTTCCGACCAGCCGGTCGAGATCATCGCGTCGAAGCCGACCTGCCAGTGCACGACGGTCGACATGACGGGGAAGGTGATCCCCGCAAGAGGCAGCATCACGATGCCCGTCTCGATGCAGACCTCCGCGGCGGTCGGCGTCAAGCAGGCCGCGGTGTCGCTTCTCTTCCGAGGCGTTCAGACGCCGATGCAGGTCGGGCTCAAGGCCGAGGTCGCGTACTCGGTGGTCGCGCGGCCGGTGCCCTACATCGATGCGCTCGATCCAAGCCGGCTCAGCGGGACCTTCGATCTCGAGTCGCCCGACGGCAAGCCCTTCGAGGTGCGGGCGGTCCAAGGCGAGGCGCCGATCTTCGTGGGCTTCGACCCCAAGGCCGACGCGCCACGCAGCCGCTACACGCTTCGCTACGACTTCCGCGGCCTCAACGCGAACGCGGTGCCGAAGTACCTGCTCGTCGAGACCGATCGCGCCGACTGCCCGCTCGTCGATCTGCGCGTGCGGCACGCCGCGACGCGGATCGCGCCGGCCCTCAAGTTCGCGGAGTTCCGCTCGATGCTCGGCCGCATTCCTGCCGGCGCGAGCGGCGAGTTCACCCTCGAGATCGAGGAGATGGGCAACCTCCGCATCGACACGGTCTACGCGCTCTCGCCCGACGCGACGGTCGAGCTTCTCTCGCAGCAGTCGGACGGCAAGAACCTGCTCGTCACGGTGAAGGTGACGCCGCGCCCGGGGTTCGGCGGGCTGCTGCAGATCCCCGTGACGTTCGTCGCCGGCGGACGCACCGCCGAGCAGCTCGTCTACGGCGTCGTGGGCTGACCCGGGCGGCGTGGCGACTCAGAAGTTGACGGTGAACCGCAGGATCCCGACGAGCGCATCGCTCGTCGCCACCGAGTCGCCGC
>CAZTMB010000048.1:12770-20888 GCA_964614695.1 uncultured Isosphaeraceae bacterium
ACGGTGAACCGCAGGATCCCGACGAGCGCATCGCTCGTCGCCACCGAGTCGCCGCCGGGATCGATCACGTACTGCAGGTCGGGCTGGATCGAGAGCCACGGCGTCAGCTGCAGGATGTAGAACGCCTCAAGCGCGCACTCGTAGGGCTTCGGGAAGAGCGTGGTGTCGTCGGTGAAGCGGACCAGTGCGAAGCCGAAGCCCGCGGTGTCCTGCGGGCGCCCGTCGATCGGCCCTTGCCATTCGAGGCCGCCCGCGAGCGACCACGCGGCGGGGTTCACCGACTGCTGCGTGACGCCGCCCATGAGATAGCCGGTCATGCCCGGGCCGTCCTGATCATTCTCGTCGGCAAGCCAGAGCGTCTGCTGCACGTAGCCGTAGAAGCCTTGCATTCCCTTCTGCGTGCCGCCCCCGAACTTCGGGAACTCGCCGGTATGCCCCCAGCCGCCGAGCGCGACCATGCCCTCCCGCTCGCCGGAGAGCTTCCACTTGAAGTCCGCCTCGCCGGCGACGAAGTAGCCCGCGACGTTGTCGAAGAAGGTCTTCGGGCCACTGCTCGTGAAGTCGTCGCGCGGCGCGCCGATCGCAGGGGGAATCGTTCCGTCGTAGACCCCGAGGGACAGCTCGACGTGATCCACCGGCTTGCCCTCGAGCACGATGCCGAAGGACTGGTTGGGATAGAACGGCACCGAGACGTTCGTGGTCGCCGGGTAGTTCATCCCGTTGTTGATGAAGAGCGCTCCGGCGGTCGGCGAAGCGAAGGTGTACAGGTAGTCGAGTTGTCCGATCTGCGCCGAGAAGCGGCCCTCGAGCATCGACTGGCGATACCACAGCTGCGAGAGCTGCGCGATGCCCGTGGCGATCGCGATGTTGTCGACGCCCTGGTAGTCGCCGACGAGCTTGGCGCTGGGCAGCTGCCCCTGCTCGAACTGCCCGAGCGCGAAGACCTCCGCGCCTTCAAGACCCACGAGCTTTCCGAGGTCGAGCGTCAGCTGCAGGTTGAAGAGGTGCGGGTACTCCGTGCCCGTGCGGATGCCGCCGGAGAAGTTCGAGACGATGTCGAAGATCATCGACGCCTCGAAGTCGATGCCGGCGTCCCTGAGCTCCGTGCGGAAGCCCCACCAGTCGCCGCTCAGCGTCTCGTCCTTCCAAGGCCACACGCCCTCGGTAGGCGTCTCGGGGTCGCGCAGCGGCAGATCGTGATGCTCGGGGTGCTCGTCGGACGACTTCTCGGCGTCCGGCTTGTCCACCTCGACCGACCCGGGATGCTGCGGACTGTCGACGTGATGCGTCGGCACGTGCGGCTCTTGCGCCCGGGGATCGATGCTGCTCGGTGGCGGCGACGGCTCGGCCGGCGGCGACGCGGGAGGCGGAGACGAATCCTGCGCTTCGGCCTGCCCGCAGAGGAACAGCACGCCGAGCGCCGACGCGATCGTCGCGACCGATTCGCAGCGACGAGCACGCGGCCGTCCCGCCCTGAAGAGGTTGCTGGCTCGCTTCACTCGCTGAGACTACCAAGCCTGCCGCGCGGCGGCGCTTCGCCACCCAGCGCGACGGCGATCGAAGTCGCGTTGTGGTCGATCATGCCGATGTAGGTTCCCTCGTACGTCCCGCCGGCGCCCATCGCGTCGCTGAAGAGCTCCGCGCCGATCGCCACCTCGTGCCCCCGCGCGGCGGCGCCGGCGCGAAGCGCCTCGATGGGTCGCGGCGCGACGGTCGACTCGATGAAGACCGCCGGTACACCCCGTTCGACGAGCACGTCGACGAGCCGCTCGATGTCGCGGACGCCCGCCTCCGACTCGGTCGAGAGCCCCTGGATCGCCAGCACCTCGAATCCGTACCGCTGCCCGAACCACCCGAACGCGTCGTGGGCGGTCACGAGCACCCGCCGTTGCGGCGGCACGGAGGCGAGCACCTCGGCCACGTAGCCGTCGAGCGCCTGAAGCTCCTCGCGATGCCGATCGGCATTGCTTGCGAAGATCGAGGCGTGCTCCGGATCCGCAGCCGAGAGTGCGTCGCGGACGACGTCGATCCCGATCGACCACGTTGCGGGGTCCATCCACAGGTGCGGGTCGGAGGCGAGGTCCGGATCGGAAGGCGGGCCGGCGCGATCGAGGATCTCCGACGCGACCAGATGCACGCGACGACCCGAGGCCGCGGCGCGTTCGAGCGAGTCGACCATCCGCCCCTCGAGCAGGAGACCGTTGGCGAAGACGAGGTCCGCTTCGAGGATCTTCGCGAGGTCCGATCGCGTGGGCTTGTGCAGATGCGGGTCGATGCCCGGATCGATCAGCGTCTCGACCTCGACGCGATCGCCGCCGACCTCCCGAACAAGATCCGCGACCATGCCCGTCGTCGCGACTGCGCGGAGCCGCGTCGTGCCCCCTCCCGCCGCGTCGTCGGCGGATCGCTCGCCGCATGCCGGCAGCACGATCGAGACGAAGACAGCGAAGCACCAGACGGACGCGGCGACCAGCGTTCGCCGCGACACGGACCTTGTTCGCCATCTGCTCCGCATCGCGAGTCTCCGAACCCGATCCGCCGAACCCCATCGCAGCCCGCGATGAGTGGCGAAGCGTAGGACTCGGAGTTTGACCATTCAAACTCCGGCCGCTCCAAACATCGATCGCGGCTTTCGGCGGTTTGGACACGGATCGCCGCCGCGCGCCGGCGACCCGTAGGATCCGCCCATGCACACGCCGCTTCTGCTCGCCGTTCCGCTCGCCTTCTCGATCGCCGGCCTCTCCTTCGCGCAGACCGACGCGCCGACGAGTCCGCCGAAGAGCCCGACCGGCGACGCCTCGCTCCTCAATGCGCCCACCAAGAACCTCGATTCGCGGATCGATGGATCGAAGATCACGTCGCTCGGCGATCCGACGCTCCCTCGCTTCGTCGCGCCGCCGATGCCGCCGGTCTTCCGCATCGCCGAGGACGACGCCGAGATCGCGATGAGCGCCGAGTCGATCGTCACGGCCCGCGCGGCGCTTGATCGCGGGCTCGCGTACCTGCTCGCAAGCCAGGGTTCGGACGGCTCGTGGATGCGGGGCAGCGCGGTGACGCCGACCGATCAGTCGCCCCGCGAGGGCGCCGCGAGCGTCGCGGTCTCGGCGCTGGCGGTGAAGGCGCTCGCGCAGGCGCCCGCGACGCCCGAACGCCGTGCGGCGCTCGACCGCGCGCTTCGCTTCGTCACCGGGTCGCTTGAAGCCGGCGGGGGCTTCGACGGTCTCGCCGCAGGCGGCATCGGCAACTACGTCGCGTCTGCGGTCGTCATGGGCCTTGCGACCGCGGGTCGCACCGAGCATGCGGATCGGCTCGCCGAAGGCGTCGCGTGGCTTCGCGAGCAGCAGTGGGATCAGAGCGAGGGCGTCGCGCCGAGCCAGGACTGGTTCGGCGGGGCCGGCTACGGACGCAGCGGTCGACCCGATCTTTCCAACACTCAGATGATGCTCGACGCCTTGCAGGAAGCAGGCGTCAGCCCCGACGACCCGGCGATCCAGCGGGCGCTCGTCTTCGTCTCGCGCACCCAGAACCTGCCGGCGACGAACCCCGCGCCTTGGGCGCAGCAGGGCTCCGGAGACGGAGGATTCGTCTACACGCCCGCCAACGGTGGCGAAAGCTTCGCGAGCGAAGCCGCGGGCGAGGGCCGATACGGCGAGATCCGCCCCGAGGGAACGCCACGAAGCCTGCGCAGCTACGGATCGATGACCTACGCCGGCTTCAAGAGCATGCTGTATGCGGGCCTCACCGCGGAAGATCCGCGCGTCCGCGCGGCTTTCGAGTGGATCCGCAAGCACTGGACCTTCGACGAGAATCCCGGCCTCGGTAGGCAGGGGCACTACTACTACCTGCACGCGATGGCGAGAGCGCTGCTTGCCGCACAGCAGCCCGAGATCGAGACCGCCGACGGCGTGACGCGGAACTGGCGCGAGGAACTCGTCGCCGCGCTCGCGGCCCGGCAACGCGACGACGGGTCGTGGATCAACGAGGCGGATCGCTGGGAAGAGGGCCGTCCCGAACTCGTCACCGTCTACGCGGTGCTCGCGCTCGAAGAGGCGCTCAAGCCGGCGATGTCGCTCGGCGACTGACCCTTTCGGTCGTCACGCCGGAACGGCCTGCCCGGTCGGCTCCTCGGCGACGAGCCGGCGCGTCCAGAGCGCGAGCATCGTCGAGAGGCCGAGCAGGACCGCGCCCGTCGCCTGATGGGCACTCGTGATGACGAGTTCCCAGACCGGGATCTCGGCGCCGGGTCTCACGAAGACGGCGATCAACGCGCCGGTGCCGAGGAGCAGTTGCAGCGAGATCGTCGCGATCAGGGCGAGCCCGAGCCGCCGCATCACCGGCCGATCGCCGTGGCGACCCCAGCTCCGCAAGCCGACCGCGACGGCCAACGCGGCGACGAGCACGCCGAAGGCGATGTGCGAGTGGAGCGCCCACAGCGGATGCGAGACGAGACCGTCCTCGCCATGGACTTGAAGGTGGCGGTAGCAGGCGCCGAGCACCAGCTGCCCGACGAGTGCGACGGGAAGCGCCGTCGAGAGGAAGCGATCGGTGTCGGCTGCGGCGGCCGGCGACGCGGTCGCCCGCCGCCACGATCCGCTCGTCGCGACCGCGAGTCCGCAAAAGGTCGCGAAGATCACCTGCCCGAAGACGCCGTGCACGATCGCCAGCGTCAGGTTGGGAGCCAGATCCGCGGCGTCCTGGCTGAGCGTGAGGTTTCCGGTGACCCTCAGGCCGCCGAGAAGCCCCTGCACGCAGACCATCGTGAAGACCGCCAGCGTGACGAACCGCACGGCGCTTCGGCGATCGAGCCGCCACGCAAGCACGAGGAAGACGAGCGCCGTGACGCCGACGAGCATGCCGTAGAGCCGGTGGGCGTGCTCGTAGTAGATGCCGCCGGTCATCTCGCTCAGCGGATAGAGCAGCATGTTGTGGCCGAAGGAGTTCGGCCAGTCCGGCACCGCGAGGCCCGCCTCCATGCCGGTGACGAGTCCTCCGGTGATGAGGAGCAGGAAGACCGCGGTCGCCGCGACCGCGCCGAAGAGCCCGAGGGGCGCGATCTGCCTCTTGAGCGGCGGCAAAGCAGCGCCGATCGCGCCGCCCGCGGCGCCGAACGCTGCGGAGACGACGTAGAGCCCACCGATCCACATCGCCGCGGTCGCGAGATCCGAGCCGCTTCCGAAGAGGCTCCCCACGATGAGAAGGTTCACCGTCGCCGAGACCAGCCCGACCCGCAGGCCTCGTCGCCATCCCGCGATCGGAGCGAAGCCGACCGGCTGAAGCCGACCCGCGATGATGGCGACGCCCAGAAGCGCCGCGATCGTCACGCCGAAGAGGATCTCGCCGACCACGAGTCCCGGCGCGGTCATGCAGAGGTAGCCGACCGCCCACATCGCGACGGTGCCGGCGAATCCGAGCGCCAGGTCGATCGTGAAGGCGCCGCTCGCGCGAGGCCGGTCGACGGCGGCGGGCGAGGCTTCGGTTCGGGTCGAGGGCTCGAGTCGGGGCGGCGGGGCGATGGTGGTCATGGTCGGTATCGCTTCGATCCGAATCGGCGCTCGATGCGGCAATGAGGACGAGGATCTGCGCGAGCTTGGTCCGATGCGGGGTGGTCATACTATGGGTCCCCCCGCGACTTCCGCATGACCGCTCCCCCCGCCGACGCGACCTCCCCCGCCTCGGGCACCATCGAGGCGCCCGCCGTCGAGCCTGCGCGGTCGGGCGGTCTGGTGCGGACGATCTCGGAACTCTCCAAGGCGAGGCTCACGGCGCTTGTCCTCGCAACCACCGCGGCGGGCTTCGTGGTGGCGGCGCCCGTCTCCGTCGACTGGGCGAAACTCGGCTGGGCGGTGCTCGGCACCGGCCTCGCTGCGGCGAGCGCGAGCATGCTGAACCAGCTTGCCGAGGTCGCTCGCGATGCGCGGATGCATCGCACGAGAAATCGACCGCTTCCCTCGGGGCGGGTCGGACGGATTCCGGTCTTCGTCGGCGGCGTCGTGCTCGGCTACCTCGGCGTCGCAGCGCTCGCCCAGTTCACGACGCTGCTCGCCGCCGGGCTCGCGCTCGCGAACCTGCTCCTCTACGTCCTGGTCTACACGCCGCTCAAGCCTCGCACGACCTTCAACACGATCGTGGGCGCCGTCACCGGAGCGCTGCCGCCGATGATCGGATGGGCCGCCGCCACGGGTGAGCTGCCTGCCGCCGCGTGGCTTCTCGGCGGCATCCTCTTCGTCTGGCAGTTGCCGCACTTCCTCGCGCTGGCGTGGCTCTACCGCGACGACTACGACCGCGGCGGCTTCCGCATGCTGCCCGCGGTCGACCGCGGAGGCGAGATCACGAGCCTCGTCGTCCTGGCGGGAAGCCTGCTGCTCGTGCCGCTCGGGCTCCTCGGCGTGCGCCTGGGTCTGGCGGGATGGTGGTTCGGCGCGGCGTCGGTGCCGCTTGCGGTGTGGATGAGCGTCGAGTCCTGGCGGCTCTATCGCAGCCGAAGCCTCTCGGACGCGCGACGCGTCTTCCTCGCGAGCCTCGCCTACCTGCCGCTGCTGATGATCGCCATGGTCGTCGATCGCGGTCCGGTCTCGCCGCGGGCGTGGCTCGACGGCGGCCGAGCGATCGCCGTCGAGATCGATCCAGAGGGTCAGCGGATGTTCCTCCCCTCTCCCGACGCGATCCGCAACGCGAGCGAGACGCCGTCGCCGTGACCGCGTCAAGCGAGCAGTCCGTCCCGCCCCGGCCGTCGCTGACCGGCCCGCTGCTTGCGACCGTCGCGATCACGCTCGTGGCTGGCGCCGCGGTCCTGATGTGGGCGATCGTCGCGGGACTCGGTCGAACGAAGCCGCTCGGCGACGGACACGATCCGCGCACCTACGGCTTCGAGCTCGGCACGCTTCTGGAGGACCCGGGCTTCGCCGTCTCCGGGCAGCCCCGCGACTTCATGCCCTCGCTCGATCGGCCGGAGACGCTCCGCGGCGACGGGATCGCCGAGTACAACCGCACGCATCGCCGGAGGCCGGTCGTGAGCGCCGACCGCGTCGTCGGCGTCGTGGTCGACGGCGAGGCCCGCGCGTATCCGCTGCCGCTTCTCGAGGCGCATGAGATCGTCAACGACGAACTCGGTGGCGTTCCGATCGCGGTCTCGTTCAGCCCGCTCGCGGACCTCGCGGTCGTCTTCGATCGACGGATCGGCGGATCGACCCGCGAGTTCGGCCTGAGCGGACTGATGCTCGACAGCGCGCATCTGCTCTACGACCGCAGCGTCGAACCATCCGGCAACGAGCCGCCGAGCCTTTGGAGTCCGATTCGCTTGAGCGCCGTGGCGGGACCGAGCGAGGGAGCGTTGCTTCCGTTGATTCCATGGGTGAGCGTGACGCGTTGGTCCGACTGGCTTGCGGAACATCCCGAGACCACCGTCGCGGTCGGTGACGAAGGAAGCCGGCTTCGCGATCGCCGCATCGACTACACGCAAGAACTGACTCGCCCGGGCCTGACGTTTCCGGTCGCCGGACTCGACGCCGCGGACTTGGCTGCTCTGACCGAGTCGGAGTGGAGCGAGCTCAAGGGGCCGTCGATCGCCCTGCGAACGACCGATGGTGCGTGGCAGGTGGTCGAACTCGGTTCGCTCGACCCTGAACGCGCGAAGGTCCTCGAACTCGACGGCGTGTCGGTCCGCATCCGCGTCGGTCGCGACGGGCGATCGGCGCTGCTGCTTCCCGCCGACGACTCGACGCCGCCCGAGGTCGTGACGATCCCCTGCCTGCGCTTCGCGGCGGAGCGGATCGTGCAGCAGCCAGGCCCGGCGGCTCGTCCCGAGGATTGAGCCCGAGGGTTGATCCCGCCTCGGACGAGATGGATGCGTACGCCTGATCGCGCTTCCTTCCGCAGCCATTCGGCAGCGTGACTTTCGCGTGCGGCGAGGGTTCCGCCGGCGAAGCGCATGAGCGACGACGTCGAGGCGTGACGGCCCTCAGGAAGTCGGCGCCGGATGGCTGACGCCGGCCATCTTGCGGAACCGCTCCGACGTCGCGAGCAGCTCGTCGTAGGTGCCGCTTCGCACGACGCGCCCGTTCTCGAACTCGAAGATCGTGTCGCAGTGCTTGACGGTGGTGAGGCGATGGGCGATGAGGA
>CAZTMB010000049.1:0-3110 GCA_964614695.1 uncultured Isosphaeraceae bacterium
ACCAACCCTCAGGGCGGGCGGGACGCCCGCGGTCCACCGAACACGCCGAACGCAACATCTCCAGCCAGTGGACCGCCGCCTACTCGCGTCTTCCGTCGTACCAGATGCCGAGCTGCTCCCGCGATTGCCATGCCGCGGGCCCCTGCACGAGCAGCGACACGGTCTGCCGAAAGAGCGGCCACGGTCGATAGAGCCTCACCTTGCGGGCCGAGGTCACGACCGGCGGACGCACCTTCTTGAAACGCCCGATCGCGCGGAGCCGCTTGGTGAGCCCGATCTCCTCGCTCGCGTAGAACTGCTCGTCGAAGCCGCCGACCTGCTCGAACGCCTCGCGGGTCGCGAAGACGAAGCATCCCGCCGCGTAGCCGAGCAGGCGATAGACGGTCATGAAGATCCAGAGCGGCAGACGGATCGCCCACGGCGCGGGCTCGTCGATCGCCACGTTCGCTCCGCCACCGACCGCGCCCGCTCGCATCGCCGCGATCGCCGCGGCGAGCGTCGCCGGCGGCACGATCGTGTCGGCATCGACGAAGACCAGATACCGCCCGCGGGTCTCGCGAGCCCCCGCGTTCCGCACCGCGGCGATCTGCCGCCAGTGGCCCGAGAGCACGCGAGCGCCTTCACGCTCGGCGATCGCAGCGGTCGCGTCGGTCGAGCCGTCGTCGACGACAAGGATCTCCGCCCCGCAGTCGAGCGCCTCGACCGCCTCGCGCAGCGCCGCGAGCGTCGCGGGGAGCGTGCGCTCCTCGTTCCACGCGGGGATGACGATCGACAGCGTCGGCGCGGCCTCGGGCATGGCGGCGAGGGTAGGCGAGTCGAACACGCCGATCGTGCCCACCGATGAAACGTGCGGCCGGAGGCGGGCGTCGCCGGCGGCAACACGTCCTCGACGGCCGCCTCTGCAGACCGAGCCGCGTTCCGCCACGGTCGCCGGGAGTCGCGAGGGCTGCCGCTACCCTCGCGACATGCGAACCACGCTCTCGCTCATCGCACGTTCGATGATCCGCTCCCGCCCCGCCGGACCATCGCTCGCGATCGTGCTCGCCTCCTCGCTGGCAGGCTCCGCTTCGGCGGGCGTCGACGCGATCGAGTGCTCCTCGCCTCCCAACCTCGTCGTCTTTCTCGTCGACGACCTCGGTTGGCAGGACGTCTCGGTGCCGATGGGACCCGAGACGACCGAGTTCAACCGCCGCTACCGCACGCCGAACCTCGAACGCCTCGCCGAACGCGGCGTCGTCTTCACGAACGCCTACTCGGCAAGCCCCGTCTGCACGCCGACCCGCACCTCGCTCATGACCGGCCGGCATCCCGCCCGCAACGGCATCACCTACTGGACGCTCGAGAAGGACCGCGACACGTCGGCCAAGCATCCGCGGCTCAAGAACCCCGAGTGGCGGCTGACCGGCCTCGACGAGACCGACCTCACGCTGCCGAAGCTCCTGCGCGACGCGGGCTACCGCACCGTCCACGTCGGCAAGGCGCACTTCGGCGCCGTCGGCACGCCCGGCGCCGATCCCGTGAACCTCGGCTTCGAGACCAACATCGCCGGCCACGGCCCCGGCGGGCCGGGCAGCTTCTACGGCGTGCACGACTTCGGCGCCATGAAGCGCGACGGCAAGACCGGGCCGAGCGTGTGGGACGTGCCGGGCCTCGAGGCCTACCACGGGAAGGACGTCTATCTCACCGAGGTGCTCGCGGAACTCGCCGCGGCTGAAGTGCTGAGAGCCAAGACCGATCCGCGCCCGCTCTTCCTGCACTTCGCTCCCTACGCCGTGCACGCGCCGATCATGGCGAACCCGCGCTACGCCGGGAACTACGAAGGGCTCGATCCGCGCGAGGCCGCCTACGCCACCATGATCGAGACGATGGACGCGGCCCTCGGCACCGTGCTCGAGGCGCTCGAGGCGGCCGGGCTCGCCGAGAACACGATCGTCGTCTTTGCAAGCGACAACGGCGGACTCTCCGCGCACGCCCGCGGCGGCGCACCGCACACGCACAACGCGCCGCTACGCAGCGGCAAGGGATCGGCCTACGAAGGCGGCGTGCGGATTCCGATGGCGATCGCCGGATCGGCGGCGACGGGCCTGCACGCCGACGGCCGACGCGTCGACACGCCGGTGACGACGACCGATCTCTTCCCGACGCTCCTCGAGTTCGCGCGGGTCGCGATTCCGCCCGAGCACGCGGCGACGCTCGATGCGACCTCGATCGCGGGACTGGTCGAGGATGGCGCCTCCAGCACGCCGCCCACACCCGATCGCGGACTTGCCTGGCACATGCCGCACCAGTGGGGCGCGAAGGGTCCGGGCATCGAACCGTTCACCTCGTGGCGTCGCGGCAACTGGAAGCTTCTCTACTTCCACGACGGGCCGAGGATCGAGCTCTACGACCTTGCGAGCGACCTCGGCGAGACGACCGACCTCGCGGCGAACCATCCGGAGATCGCGCAACGCCTGCTGCTTGAACTCGACGCATGGATGAACGCGACGGGCGCGAACCTCTCGATCGATCTCGGCACCGGCAAGCCGATCCCGCGGCCGGCGAGGTTCGCCGAGTCGCTCAGGCCCGCGACTGCCGAGTGATCGGCGGAGTCAGCTGTCCTTCGTCGGATCGAAGCCGATGCCCGCCGGCATCGGCGGGACCGGCGCGTCGAGCGACGCCTCCATCGAGGCGATCGGCATCGCGCAGTAGTCGACCGAGAAGGCGCCCGCAGGACGGTGATTGCCGCTCTTGCCGAGTCCGCCGAAGGGCAGCTTGCTGCTCGCCCCCGCGGTGCCGGCGTTCCAGTTGACGCATCCCGCGCGGCTCGCGGCGAGGAACGCGTCGAACTCCGATCGCTCCGACGTGAAGATCGACGACGCGAGCCCGAACTCGGTGGCGTTGGCCTGCTCGATCGCATCGAGAAGGCTCGACGCCGTCGCGACCTGCACGATCGGCGCAAAGACCTCGCGATCGGTCTCGCGGGTGAAGCGATCGACCGCGACGACGCCCGCCGTCAGGAAGAACCCCGGTCCGTCGAGCGGACACGCCGGCACGACGACGCGGCCGCCGCGCTTCGCGAGATCCGCCTGGAACTCGATCGCCGCGGTGCGCGACGCCTCCGAGACGAG